>JAZURW010000133.1:0-5403 GCA_045606405.1 Candidatus Ornithospirochaeta sp.
AGTACAAGAACCTTATTATTGAAATGGCAGAGCAGTATCCTGATGTATCCTTTGCATATGGAACATCAGCAGAGGTTGGTCCTGCCAACGTATACACATACATGCCAGAATCAGAGGAAACAGGCTATCTTTCAGGGCTTATCGCAGGAATGCTCACAAAGAGCAACATCGTAGGTCTTGTAGGTCCGGTTGATGGCGGTGACGCAGCCAGATATAACAGAGGCTACGTTCTCGGCGTGAAGGAAGTCAATCCAGATGCTAAGATCCTCATAGCACACACTGGCTCATTCTCAGACTACGTAAAGGCTGGCGAGGTTGCAGTATCACAGCTCGGAAATGGCGCGGATGTGCTCACAGGCTCATCACAGCAGGCTATCGGCGCTCTAAGAGCAACAGCAGAAGATCCAGATGCTCTATGGCTTGGCCAGGACATTGCTCAAATTGGCACAACAGAAGGCTTGGCAAAGTGTGTTGCAGCATCATCCTACAACTACGCAGCAGTCATCGTAGGTCTTGTTGAGAACATCAAATCTGGCAAGCTCGGTGGAGAGGTCATCCCAATGAACTTCAACAATGGTGGCTTCATCTTCCAGTATAACGATGCTCTTTCAGACGTTCTCACAGATGATATCAAGAAGGTAGTGCAGAATGCCCTTGATGAATTCTATGCTTCCTCAGAAGGCCTTGCTGATTGGGCAGCTGTGGATTATTCAACTCTCTGATGGAAAAATGACAAATCCAGGGGGCTCCTCGAGAGCCCCATTGTTTAATGGGGATGGAAAATGGAGAATAAGATAACTTCTCTGAAGATGGAGAACATAACAAAGCGATTCCCGGGAGTTCTTGCATCTGACAATATAACCATTGAGGTCGGAAAGGGTGAGGTGTTGGCTCTTGTCGGCGAGAATGGTGCGGGAAAGACAACGTTGATGAATCAGCTGATGGGGCTTTATCAGCCTGATGAGGGTAGGATTCTCATCAACGGCAATGAGGTGAGGTTCAAGGGGCCCAATGATGCATTTGCCGCAGGGCTCGGAATGGTTCACCAGCAATATATGCTAGTTCCTAATATGACAGTCACAGAGAATGTCGCTCTTGGATATAAAAAGGCATGGAAGGGTGTGAAGCTTGATCTAAAAGAGGTCAGGAATAGGCTTGTTGAGGTATCCAACCACTATGGTCTTGCTGTGAATCCCGATGCCTATATTTGGCAGCTCTCAGTCGGTGAGCAGCAGAGGGTGGAGCTAGTCAAAACCCTTTGCCTTGGTGCCAAATTCCTTATTCTGGATGAGCCTACATCCGCATTGACTCCTCAGGAGACAGATGAGCTTATCGTGCTGTTGAAGAAGATGGCCTCAGAGCTTTCAATCATCTTCATATCCCATAAGCTTGCAGAGGTTAAGGCTTTGTCCAACAAGGTGACAATCCTTAGGCATGGCAAGGTTGTTTTCTCTGGAAATACCGATGACTATTCCCCAAGCGAGATTGCTGCGAAGATGACAGGGCATGAGGTTCATCTTCCATCTAACGATGAGCCTGATACCAACGGTGAGGTTGTGTTGGATATCAAGGGCCTTGTCGTGATGTCAGATAGAAAGACTATCGCTCTAGATAACCTTAACCTCGATATCAGGGCAGGCGAGATTGTAGGTCTTGCCGGCGTATCAGGAAATGGCCAAAGAGAGCTGGCAGAGGCAATAAATGGGTTAAGGGCTGCTGTCTCCGGCTCTATTAGCTTCTATGGAGAGGATATCCAGAACAAAACAGCAGGCGCTGTGATCTCAAAGGGCATGGGATATATTCCGGAGGAGAGGAATGTCGAGGGTATTGTCCCTCCATTCTCAATCAAGGAGAACTTCATCCTCAAGGACTCTGTGAACGAGAGGTTCTCAAAGAATGGAATAATCAAGACAAGAGTGGTTGAGCAGAATGCTGAAAAGCTCAGGGAGGATTTCGATATCAGGTGCCCTGGAGTGTCAACAGCCGCTGGATCGCTCTCTGGTGGTAATATCCAGAAGGTAATTCTTGCCCGTGAGATCTCCAGAGATCCTAAGTTCCTGATAGCGGTATATCCTACAAGAGGATTAGATCTTGGAGCTGTCCAGTTCATACATCAGGAGCTTCTGAAGAAGAGGAGAGATGGTGTTGGCATTCTTCTGATCTCTGAGGAGCTTGAGGAAATCATGAACCTTTCCGATAGAATCGCGGTTATCTACAAGGGCAAGATCCAGAAGGTTCTTAAAAGAGAAGAGGCAACCAGGGCCAAGCTTGGAATTTTGATGGCAGGAGTGAAGGACAATGGATAAAAGCTTTAAGACACTCTATAAACTAGCGGTTGTGGTTATTGCAGTATTCGTTGCAATCGCTATCTCAGCAGTCATTCTTGCAGTTGTTGGCGCAAATGTTTGGACCGCGTTCTACAACATCGTTTTCGTGCCGCTCACAAAGTTTGGGCATATCCAGGAGATTCTCCTTAGGGCTATTCCTCTTTGCATTGTGGCCCTAGGCGTCTCAGTTGCATATCGCTCAGGCATTATCAACATTGGCGCTGAAGGACAGATGGCAATTGGCGTATTGGCATTCACAGGCGTTGCTCTCTTTCTAGAGGGGTTGCCAAAGATCGTCCATCTCCCGCTTGCTCTCATTGCGGCGATCATTGGCGGTGGAATCTGGGGATTCATCCCAGGAATCCTGAAATCCAAGCTTAAGGTATCTGAGCTGCTGAGCACCGTTATGCTCAACTATATCGCAGCACAGCTTTACACTCTATGTCTTAGGACCATCTATCTTGATCCTGCAGATGGTGGAACTCCAATGTCAAAGAGGCTTATAGATACTGTCTACCTTGAGAGATTCGGAAGGACTGCAGTTCATACTGGAATAATCTTCGCAATTGTTCTGGCGCTATTTACATGGCTTTTGATGTTCAAGACAACAGCAGGCTATAAGATGAGAGCCGCAGGAAGCGGTGCAAGGGCAGCTCGCTATGGAGGAATAAACGTTGCTTTCTATGTGACATTGGCAATTTCAATCTCTGGCGCATTTGCAGGTCTTGCAGGCGCGGTGGAGCTTGCAGGCTATCATCATAGGGCAATCGAGGGTGTGACGAATGGCTATGGATTCTCAGGTGTTGTCGTAGCTCTCTTTGGAGGTCTTCATCCATTTGGGATAATCCCGGCAGCATTCTTCTTTGGCTTGATGAAGTATGGCGTGACAAGGGCCGCATCGCTTCTGTCAATCCCCGCCAACATGGTGGATGTTATCCAAGGTGTTACGATTCTTGTGATCGTAACGGCCCAGATGGTAATGTCCAACACCTATCTTCAGGATAGGATCTTCAGGAAGCTCAAGGCCAGGAATGCCATTCTGAGCAACAAGGGAGGTGAGGAAAAATGAGTGTAGTCACACAGATTTTGGTAATGATGATCAACTTCTCAGTAGCTCTTTTGCTAGCCTCTCTCGGCGAGATGTTCAACCAAAGGGCAGGAGTCTTCAACCTAGGATGCGAGGGTGTGATGGCAATGGGTGCTTTCATTGGCATCCTGATTCCTTATTCAGTCGGCCAGGGACAGGTGGTTTCCTGGGGCTACTACATTCTCTCCTATCTTGCAGCAGCGGGCATTGGTGCGCTTCTTGGCGTCTTCTTTGGTCTTGTGACTGTAACCTTCAGAGCTCCTCAGGGCATTGCGGGCATCGGTCTTCAGATGTTCGGTGTTGGCATAGCAGGTGCGCTCTTCAGAACCTTCGTTGGCGGTACACAGTCAATTCCTGTCCTGCCTAAGCTCCCAATCCCTGGACTCTCCAGCATTCCATTTCTCGGTGAGATATTGTTCAACACGAACATAGCGGCATACCTTGCGTATATCTTCGTTCCAGTTGCTTACCTTATTCTCTTCAAGACTCCTTGGGGTCTTAAGGTCAGAGCTGTAGGGACACATCCTAGAGCAGCAGATAGCATGGGCATCAACGTGAACAGGACAAGATACGAGGCGCTTGCTCTTGGCTCTGCGCTAGGTGCGATCGCAGGCTGTTATCTCTCTACTGCGCAGGCTGGCATGTTCTCAGACAACCTTATCGCAGGAAGAGGGTTTATCGCTGTTGCCCTTGTATACTTTGGACACTGGCACCCATTCCAGATTCTAGGCGGGGCTTTCCTATTCACTATCGCACAGAGCCTGCAGACAACAATCCAGTCATTGGGAATCAACTTCCCATATGAATGGCTTGTCATGCTCCCATACGTGCTTGTAATCGTGGTTCTCTCATTTACAAGCAGGAACGATATGATGGCCCCAGCGGCTCTTGGAAAGCCATTTAACAGAGAAATCAGAACATAGTGCATCATGCGCTCTTTTTGGCCCTCGTTTGAGGGCTGTTTTCATGCTTGGATGGATTATTGTTTCAATTGATGCGTGTTAAAGCAAAGCTATGTTGAATTTAAGGATTCTAATTGCTAACATCTAACAAATGCGCAGTGGGGGCTTATACACTTTCCATGGCTTTGCTTTTCAGGGGAAATTATGAAAGTCAAGATCAAGAGATATGCATTCAGGTACTGGTACATTTACATTATATCTCTAACAGGTCTTGCTGTAGGTGTTTATCTATCAACGCTTGGCCCTAAGCTGACTGGCATGATAGTCGACCAGGTGATGGGAGAGGGCAAGCATGAGCTCTTTTGGCGTCTTGCTATTCCTATGGCTCTTACCTATGTTCTCTCTGGCATATTCCATTACATGGAGGAATTCTCTGCTGACATAATCTCCAAACGTGTTGAGCGAGACCTCTCTCTTGACTTATTTGACAACATCCAAAGCCAGGATGGGCAGTTCTTCAGGGAAAGGACGCCTGCTGATCTTATGAGCAGAACAACCGAGGACTGCAATTACATTGGCTTCTCTTTCGGCTTCTGCGGCATATTCTTTTTAGAGTGCGTAGCCTATATGGTCTCCATGAGCATTGCGATTCTATCTGTCAATCCATTAGGAGCCATCGTTCCTTTCATATTGATGCCAATCATCGCTTTTCTTGGAATAAGGTCTGAGATAATCGGTGATAAGATATCTGATGAGATTTCAGACATCACAGCAGATCTCAATCAGTGCGCAAGTGAAGCGATCACAGGCATAAGGACAGTTAAGTCCTTTGGAAAGGAGGAGCATGAGAAGGCTAAGCTCAGGGTTCACTCCAAGGCATTTCGGGACAAGCATAGGAAGCTTGACCTTGTTTGGGCTGACTGGGGCACGCCAATGACTGCCTTGGGAAGGATGATGCTTATTCTTTCAACCTTTGTTTCTGGTCTTTTAGTGATCGGTGGCACTATGACACTCGGGGAATTCACTGAGATATTCCAGTATACAAATCAGCTCACATGGCCTGTATTGGAGTTCGGCTGGCTTTTAT
>JAZURW010000134.1:0-7656 GCA_045606405.1 Candidatus Ornithospirochaeta sp.
ATCAAAGGCTGGCATTGATGTGAGGATCATCACTCCTCATATCCCAGATAAGAAATCCGTGTTTGAGGTCACAAAGTCGAATTACCAGAACCTTATGGAGGCAGGCGTCAGGATATTTGAGTTCGTGCCAGGATTCATACATTCAAAGACCTTCCTCGTTGATGATCAGGTGTGCTGCATTGGCACCACCAATATCGATTATCGTTCCTTGTATCTGCACTTTGAGCTGTCGGTAATGCTGTATGGCTCTTCTGTGATTGGCGAAGTCAGGAAGGACCTTGAAAAGACACTGAGGCTATCAAGGGAGCAGCGCATGGAGGAAGTCAAGAACATAACTCTTTTCACATGGATCAAGAGGTTTGTCTTCAAGCTCTTCAGCCCAGCTCTTTAATTTGATACGCCTCAATTCGGATGTTCTGCTGTAAATCCCTAAGCGCTTTTCGAGCTGTAATTTGATTATCAGATGCATGCGTAAAGGCTATTCTCCATTTATGAAGCTCCTGTGGATTAGTGCTCCTCTTTTTTGAGTGTCGTGGCTTGATATCTATCGCAAGGAGATACGAAGGTTAAAAAATGAGATGCTTTCAATCCTCTCATAACCAAAGCCTGGGAATTTGGGATATATAATCCTGGAAATGCCTTGATGATTGTCCACCATAAAGCAAGCTGGGAATCAACTTATCCATTTCTGCCTTGAAAGCGCTAGGCCACTTTCTTCATAGGTTGGGGGAGTTGGCACCAAGCTTTTTGACTTAGTTGACCTCAATCCTAAATCAAAGTAGAGTAATATTCGGAGATACTATGAATAGTGACTTTTATGAAAGCTTCACTAATGAAGAGAAGAAAGCATACTCAGATATAATCTCAATCCTCTTATCCATCGATGATGAGGATGATATGCATGCTCTCCTTGATGATCTTCTCACAGACAAGGAGGTATTGGATATCATAGATAGATTTCTTGTCCTAGATGATTTATATAGGGGCAAGAGCCAAAGAGATATAGCATCTAATAGGAAGATGAGCCTTTGCAAGATCACGCGCGGCTCGAAGATGCTCAAAAAGAAGAATGGATATATGAGGAGATTCCTATCAAATAAATATGACGATCACGTCCATGTTTAGAGTTAAAGGCATCTTTCATGGAAAATGGGTCCGTTTGGACCCGTTTTTCTCATCTTCTTCCTTTCTTTTTGGCTTTTCCTGACTTAGCAACCTTCTTTTTGCCAGAGATCTTGACCGCTGAGCTTCTGGATGCCTTTTTTCTAGGCTTCTCCCAATCAGCTTCCTCCCTTCTCAGATCATCGAGATCGTACTCCTCTTTCTTTCTCCAGTCGTTAGCCTTGCCCTTCTTCTTCCCTGTTTTGGGAGTTTCGAAGAAGCTCTCCTTCTTTGTCTGGAACTGAGGGGATTTCTTGCTTCTTGGTGAACTTTCGGGTTTTGCCCTTGTCACAAGAGGCTTTCCATTGTTCCTCTTCTCAAAGGCCTTGAGAATCCTTTCTGCGACATCGTAAGGTGCATTCACAAAGGAGAACTCCTCCATGACCTCAACATCATTGATCTGGTCATTTCGTGCTCCGGTATGTGCCATGATGATATCTACAAGATACCTCTTCGTAAGCCCATCCTTTCTTCCTCTTGCGATGAAAAGCCTTGTCTCTCCTTCCTCATCCATGTCAGGGGAGCTTATCCTATCGAAAGGCCTCTTTGTATCAGAGAATCTCTCAGCCTTCTTTCTTGCGTCCTTTCTCTCTTGGTTTCTTGTTGCAACCCTTATATCCTTATACTGCTTGATATCAAGCTCATCCTTGTAGATGAAGGAGAGTAGGGAGGCGATTGCCTCTCTAGGATCATTTTCATCAAGGATATCCTCAGCAAGCTCGTAGTAGTCGTGGCAGGCTTCCTTTTTAAGTGCCTTATCAAGCTCCTCTTTTATCCTTGCTCTCTTTGATGCGATCACCTCATCAGCTGTTGGGATCTCCTCCTTTCTTATTTCGGACCTTGACGCCTTTTTTATGAAGGTGAATCTTCTTGCCTCTGAAGGAGTGATGAAAGTGATGGCCGTGCCCGTTCTTCCAGCTCTTCCTGTTCTTCCGACTCTATGGATGTATATCTCCGGATCCTGAGGAAGAGAGTAGTTGATCACATGAGTCAGATCCTTTATATCGAGACCTCTTGCTGCAACGTCTGTAGCTACAAGGATCACGATTGACTTGGCTTTTACTCTTTGAAGGATGTGCTCTCGCTCTCGCTGGGTGAGGTCTCCATGAAGCGCTGCCGCATCATAGCCTCTGTCAATGAGCTTCTTCGATACCTCATCACACTGAAGCTTTGTCCTGCAGAAGACAACGCCATAGAAATCAGGATCCCTGTCTATGATTCTTGTGAGGGCCTCAAGCTTATCTGCCTCTCTGACCTCGTAGTAGATCTGGTCTGCAGCGGTTGTTGCCATGTCCTTCTTCTGCGTTCTTACAAGCTTGGGATCCTTCATGAAGGTCTCTGCCAGCTTAAGAATCTCAGGAGGCATCGTCGCAGAGAACATAAGCATCCTCTTTTCTTCTGGTACAGCCTTCAAAACCTCCTCAATGTCCTCGATAAAGCCCATATCAAGCATTTCGTCTGCTTCATCCAGGACCATGAACTCAAGCTCTTCAAGCTTGAGCGAGCCTCTTCTTATGTGGTCTAGTATTCTTCCTGGTGTGCCGACTACAATCTGCACACCCTTCTTGAGCTTTCTTAGCTGGTTCTCCATTGAAGCGCCACCATAGATAGGTGCGATCTCCAGCTTTCTTTCTCCTTTGAGGGAGTTGATCTCCTCTGATACCTGAAGTGCGAGCTCTCTAGTTGGAGCAAGAATCAAGGCCTGCACGCTCTTTGAGTGCTCGTCGACCGTTTCGATTATAGGGAGTGCGAAGGCCGCGGTCTTGCCCGTTCCTGTCTGTGCCTGCCCAACAACCTCAGTCCCTTCATTGAGAAGCAGTGGTATGCATGCGCTCTGTATCTCAGTGGGTTCTTCAAAACCCTTCTTCTCTAAAGCCTCAAGCGTCCTATAAGAGAGACCGAGTGAGGCAAATGCTGGTAATAATTCCATTAATTTATCCTAATATATCGATTTAACGCAGCAAGTTTATATTAAGGAGAGCATAACATCAAGCCCTACCACTTATTATAGACCTTTTCAGCAAACCCATAGGAATCCTTGATTTCGACTTTTTTGCCATCATCGAGGATGAAATATCCAGAGAATAGCCCAAAAACCTGATTCTGGTTTGATACGATAAGCACGTAGTTATCAAGTTCATGTCTGTTCACCACTGGCTTCATCTCAAGGTAGAGCCTGCCCTCATCATCCTTTAAAATCCAAGGCTTGGATGTATAATCCTCAGGGTATTCAAAGACGACCTCGCCAAGCTTATGCACGACATTGTCGTAGATGATGCCATTCTCGCTTGCGGGGCTTCTGTCAGAGAAGCCATAGCCAAGGTTGATGCCCCATGCGATATCGCCATCATAGCCATTCAAGGCAGACCAATACCAGGTGTTCTCACGGCTCCAGCGTCCTCTTCCCCAGTCTAGGTTGCCAATGCTCTTTGATGAAAGCTGAACCTTGTCATCTCCTAGCCATACAAAGCCAGATGCAGGCAGTGGGTTGATCTTCGCATTGTAATAGAAGCAATTTCTGTTCTCCTTCCAGCTTGTGGCAATGTATATGGATTCCATATCCTTCTTCTCATATAGCTCAACATTCACCTTAAGGCCAACCTTGCCATTTGGAAGAACCAAGCCTGGTGCTGCGATGACAATCTGCCTGTATTCTCCTTTTTTGACAAATGACAGGGACATCTCCTTGTTCGAGAATGTGATCCCATTGTCTTCATCAGGAGATGGTGCAAGCCCTGTCTTATGCATTGAAAAGGGCTTTAGAGCTGAAATCTGGGAGGTTTTTCCTCTCTTGTAATCAGTGAAGCAGATCACATAGAGGGCAGCAAAGCCTAAATCGGAGAATGTTCCCATGATTGAGAATTCATGCTCAGGGTCAGAGAATTCATAGTAATCCCATTCCTTGATTCTCAGCTTATTGGCCTTTATTCTCTTTCTGTCGTATTTCCAGTAAGGCCTTCTTGCCCAGCCTTCCTCTTTGATTTTACCGCTATCATCAAGCAATTCGATGTTTCTTGTTATTTCTTTCTGCATAACTATGACTATAACATAGAAAACATGATGCTTGTGATGAATTAGAGGATATTGGGGTGGGGTTGGCAAACAAAAAAAGCGGCTACTAGAGCCGCTCTTGTTTAAGTGATTTGCCTCTTTATACTTCAGCTGTCTCTGAGGAGACTACGATCTGTGAGTAGTATGTGTTGATGAAGTCATCCTCGAATTTGTCTGAAAGAAGCACTCCAGACTCAAGGTCATTAAGTGAATACTGGCCTGAGGATGTTGAGTAGAGATCCTTTGCAAGCTCAACCATGTATTCGCTAGCTGCTGTTGATGCTACTGGGCGTACAACAACATAAGTTGAGTTGTTTGTGAGAATAGGCTCAAATACCTCATTCACAGGTGCATCAAAGAGCTTAGCTGAGAACTCCTCATCTGCTGCGCAAGCTGCTGCGAGGTAGCCCATGTAGTCTGAGTAGTTCATTGAGAGGATGAGATCTGTGCCGCCAGGATTCTCTGCTGCGCTCTTGACTGAGTACATTGTGAGATTGTACTTGTCGCCTGCTGCGTCAAAGTCTTCCTTTGCTGTTGCGTATACATCCTGTGCGATGCCGCCGATGTATGCAAGCATGATAGCGCTATCATGAGTCTCGATGTAGTCCTTGATTGATGCAAGTGTTGTTGCATCTGTGAAATCTGGAACAGATGGAGAAGCCTCTACTTTGAAGAGTGAGTATCCTGCGTCTGTTGAATATGGACCTGCGAAGCTGCCTACTGCTGTTGAGAATACTTCATCAGAAGCGCCTTCTGTTGAAGCGAGGATAGCATCAAGATGGTACTTTGGAACAGGACCCATTGCGCCGCCTACCTCTGCGTAGTTGTCGATACTGTTAGCAGCCTCTTCCTCAACTGTTGACTCGCCTGACGTGAGTCTCTCAAGAGCTTCATCAGCCTCAAACTTTGTTGCATAGGAAAGGAGTGTAAGCTCTGCTACTGCAAATGGCTCTGGGTTGTTCTTTGCATAAGTTACAGCGTCTGCATCTGCATAGTCATCGTTGTCGATGATGTAGTACTCGAAGTCCCTTGTTTCATTTGAGAGAGAAGAGATGAAGTTCAACTCATTGTCGCTCACCTTTACGCCATAGATGTCATCTGTGACAATCTGGAATGGAACCATCATTGCAGCATAGTTTGTGATGCTTGCTTTCTCTGCCTCTGTTGCTGACTGGTAGCGTTCTGTGTCGAAGATGCCATTTGCGTTGTTCCAGTAGCCTGACGCGAGGATAGTCTCTGAGATGGCTTGCTCAGATGGGATGATGCCTGCCTTGTCTGCCATCTCTGAGATAGCTTCGAAGACAACAGCATTCTGGTATGCTGTCAAATAGACATAAGGCCAAGCGTCTGTTGGAACGACGCCACCAAAGTTATCTGCATAATAATCCGCTACGTTCTGCAGCTGATAATAGAAATAGCTGTCATATGAGAGAGCAATATCCTTTCCATCGTACTTGCCGAATACAATCTTTGAATTATCCTGTGTGAACAAAGTTGCAGGAAGGATGAATGTGATACAGATGAAGACGAGGATAGCGATTCCAAAGAACCAGCCAATGGATTTACCAAACTTCTGTGGTTTTTTGTCTTTTGAATCCTTCTTTCCTTTGCTCTGTGATGGGAAAGATACTGATTTTTCATCATTTGAAGGCATAAGCTGACCTCTTTTTTTGATAGTAAAATTGCGTTAGTTAGTTTTAACGCTACTGATTAAGGTATCATTTTAGGTTATGCACTGTCAATGAAAAGAGCACTAGAGAATCCTTAGTTCATGTATTTTGCGTATAGAATCATGTTATCCTGATGTAGTATGTAATTTAGATAAGTCGATGGAGGGCCTAATGCAGCTTTAATCTTCGATTTTAGAGGGTGCAACATTCCACAGCCCCCTTTGCAGGAACACTCATTTACAGGGGCAATTCGCGTAGGATGAAGCCATCAAGGCTTAGTAGCATGAAAACAGTAAAGTCTTATTCTGGGTCTTTGAAGTGATCCTTATTGTTTTGCGGGATTGATATCGTTCTGCTTTCGATTCAATAGGGATAAAGCTTGAGAGCGAAAAAACAAAAGAGGCTGCCGAAATGCATTTCTCAGCAGCCTCCAACAGTGGATTTATTAGATTAAAGATGAAAAATCCTCAACCAATATATCTTCCTCTACCCAGTATAGATGCGTGTATGTTACATCTACAAGGCTTTCAATTCGCAGCACAAAGGTTTTATCTCCCACAAAGACTTTGTTCCCAACTATGCTGTACTCGCCTTCTTCTATTATTGTTGTCATAAGGTCATTACCATAGATAGCATACGTTCCATCTTCTCTCAATCCGAGTCTATGTCTAATGTCGATACTAGGGTCTTCTGACATGAATTTACCATCGAGTGAGAAATCTGTTGAATCATCTTCCTTTGTATACTTAACATCAGCAATGGTTAGAGAATCATCTTCAATGGATAGACTGTATTCAGCAGTGATAGAAGCAATAGCACTCTTCTCAGCATAAAGGATATAGTCGTTTGTGATATCCAAAATCAGCCTTTCTGCGAAAATCTCTCCATTCTCGTCGAAATCCAGCATTGATCCATCCTCGAAAATGATAAGCCTATAACCTTCTTGAGCGACATAAGAACCAACAAGATCTGTCAACTCAATGCTCTCCCCATCACGTTCATATGGTGTAAAAGCCAGTGACGTACCCCTTTCAGTGAGGATGAGTGTTCCATCTTCCAATACATATGAGCCTTCTGCTCCTCCGATGAAAATCGATCCAGGTTTTGTTTCATCCAAGGTGTATGTGGTAGCTGCCCTCAACTCCGATACTAAATTGGCATCCTCAGATTGAAGCGGTCTATAAAGAAAGACAAGGCCAGATGCTGTGAATTCAAATTGACTTAGATAACCCAAATCGTCTTGTGCTATCCACATGCCTAAGAGATCCTCATCAATGTGCACATCATTCTTTTTCTCATCAATATTGAAAAGTGTTATCGTTGCATAGCTTTCTGGAACATCCTCAGCAACAATAGTGAGGCTAAGCTCATTGCCATCGATACTGAATTCATAGGTTTTGATAAAGTCCTCAAGTTCTATTGATTCAAGAGTAACTATATCATCATTTACCTCATACCTACCTGTAGTAGTATCAAAATAACCTTCTTCATGAGGAACACTCCAAGTGAATGTGCCGTATTCAGTGAATTCAAAGATCATGACAGTATTATCTTCTGCAAATCCCCACCTTCCCACAAGTGGATTGATTTCTGCATCTTCTTCTACAGCTGGAGGCGCAACATCACCATTACCACCTGAGCTATCTGGAAGCTCTGGCTGAGCTTCACATGATACAAACAGCATCATCAATACAAGCAACAATAAAGCAAAAATCCCAATATTTCTTTTCATAATTCTTCTCCTTATTTAGGCTGGATAACAGGATATCATGGC
>JAZURW010000135.1:0-9998 GCA_045606405.1 Candidatus Ornithospirochaeta sp.
AAATTAGCAATTAGTTTACAAATATTGGACTATTTCTGAGTCAGAAGGATTCTTTATGTAGTAACCAATACCATTTTCTTCAAGTTCATTTTTTGAAGGCCATAGAGCAATAATCTCAATCGAAGGATTGAACATCGATGCGATCTCAACAGCCTTTTTCACTGCTGAGAGATGGAAGCCAACCCTATATTCGATAGAATAACCCTCATGATCAAAAGGAACGCCTGTATATCCCTTTTCTGCAACTTTCACAAGAAAATCATCTGTGCCATCGATTATGGTGCGCTCTGTCAATGGTCCAGTTATACGTTCAATAAAAGGAGTAGGTGCTTCAATGAGAAAAGGATAAACAGAGTCAACATCACCCCAGTTGGCGTGTGAATATCCTTTGTTGGAAGGAGATGAGAACTCGATTCCTATATCAATCCCCTCAGATTCAAGCATCATCTTAGACATTAGCGCGATATCTTCGCACTTTGCTGGTACTACATAAGTATTATTAACTGGATATGAAATGGAAGCTTCGTGCAAATCGAATGCAAGATCAACCTTCTCTGTTTCAAGAAGCTTCATTATCGCGTAGCCAACTCTCTCAGTTAAAACACCATTTTCCTTTCCTGGGTATGCTCTATTTGAATTTCTAGCATCCTCATAGCATAGTCCCTGTCCAGTTGGATATTGGTAGTATACAGGTGGGTCTGGCCACTGATCGAGAGGATTCGTAAGCCTTGATCCAATTCGATACGTTTTCTCACCCCACTCTGTCTTGATTGTATAATACGAAGGATATCCATAGCCAACATAGGCATTTGTGGAAGCACTATAATTTGCTATTGGGAGGACAATTATCCTCCCCTTCTCTAGTTCAAGATTCTCCATGAGCACATAAGAAGATAGAATAGCAGCTGTCTCATTAGGATGGGTTCCACTCATATAAAAGAGCGTGCCACCGGGCATCCCTGAGTCAAAGAAATAAATCGGGCTATCAGAAGCAGTGTTCTTAAGCGATGGTTCATAGTCAGATAAATATCCTACCTTGCAAAAGGATTCAGATGGGACAAATGAATCCTTATAGTTCCTCAAATCCTTGAATTCCTTGCCCGCAAAGAAGCCAAGAAAAAGGAAAAGAGATAGAAGTAGGAGTTTTATCACTATATCACGCTTCATGCTTTCTGCCCTTAAGATAACCAAATACAATTGTTGATACTGAAAGCAATAGGAATATGATTATCAATGGGATGTTGTAGGAAATAGAATAATAGACTCCGCTGTTTCCTGGCTCTTCCATTGGAACTGGATCATACATAATGCCATTCTCATCTGCCAAGCCTCTTACATTTAGCAAGTTAAGCACAGGAAGCCCCTGAGCAGCATATTCATAGGATAAACCTCTGTAAGGTGTAGTTGGAATTGGAGGTGGGTCAAGAACTAGTCCTTGAGGGAAGCTTTGCGTATATGAGCTAGCTCCATTGTTTGTGCTTGCACCACCAACATTGACAAACATATCAATACCATCACCAAAGATTTCAAGTCTTTCCTGAATATTATCAGCCAAATCATCATGAAGAATTACGTAGTAGCCGGATTCAGCGCAAATCTTTTGTGATAACTCTTTAGTTCCAAAGTAAATAACGCCTTCAAGTGTTCCACCGCCCTCATCATTGTACCCGCCAGGAGAGACAGCAAGAAGATCAAAGTCCGCAAATCCTCCTTCCTTAAGGTGGTCTAAAATATCAAAGATGTTGAACTCAGGTCTTGTAGCGCCATGCATAGAAGAGCCTAAAGAAGCGATGACTCTCACATCAAGCCCCATCTCACTACCTGCGATGATGGATGCAATTGCAAGTCCAGGAAACGATCCACTTGTGCCTATTGCAACAGTATCACCCTTTTTAAGTCCCGCATCAGTGTAATATCTAACTATTGCAGCAGCAAAGTTAGGGTTCAATGATGTTCTTTTAGCACTAGGATTGCCTGGAGTTGATGTCAGCTCAGTGAACTCTGGTCCCATCAAGCCTGTTTGATTCAAATCCTCAAAGTCAAACTCAATTCCTGCTTCAATAACCTTATCTCTAAGATATGCCTCAGCATCAGCCATTTTAAATGCGGCATTCTTTTGGGTTTCAATGCAATCATTTTCCTTGATGTCTGTAGTTATTATTCCAAAATACACACCTGAAAGTGCAAGAACCAACGCAAGAACAATATATGTTAGTTTGATTTTTTCTGTTTTCTTCATCCTAAAAACCCTGCATGCATAATCAGCCATATTATTCCACCGAGCAATAAAACAAGCAATAGAGTTTTGAGAACACCTTGCTTTAGCATATCGTTAGCGATTAATCCTGGAATTATATAACCGACGATTCTCATATCTTGGTTGATATCAGTCATCAAGATGAAAGCCTTTTCAACCACAACTGACATGATCAAGCCTATGATTATAGTCAACATAAACCTTCTTCTTCCAAAGAGAATCAAAAAATTTGAGAATAGTTTGACAATGAGATATACAATAATTGCAAGAATGACAGTGGACAATATTCTGAAGGGCTGCTCAAAGAACAATGCTAGATAGCCAGCGCTTATCATTCCACCTGTAAGAATCCCTAAAAACTCAGTGCAAATAAAACCCAATATTATGCTTAAAGCCACAGCAGTATGAAGCATTTAACTCTCCTTAATCAAAAATTCCCTAACCAAAGCCTCACCAGGGCCTTTGATATTCCCCAACCCAAGGTAGATAGCATCATTGTCTTCTCTGATGATTCTTTTCAGCTCATCGACATCTAATGCAATATATTCAACCTTACAGTATCTTTGACAATAACGTATCACCTTTTTAGGGTAGTCACCTATCACATATACCTTATTTATCTTCTCAACATTCTCATATAGGGCCTTTTCAAACTGCAATATCCTATATTCCCTATCCTTTCTATTATTGAAAATCAAATTAATCTTACCAGTATTTGCAATAGAGGAAATTGCCCTGGACATTGTCGTAAAATCATTGATCGAGAAATATGGATAGAAAGCTAAATTATCTTTGATATCAATCCTATCATGAAGACCAACATCCTTTGCTAAAGTGCTAGTAGCCTCTATCACTTCTTCTTTTGTGATTCCAAACTCCTTCAAAAGAGCATATGAAAGATTCATGCTCTCTTTATTTGCAGGCAGGTTATTGTATTGGGCAAAATAGTCCTCAATGACAGTGCAATTGGAAAAAGAAGCGGCATACTCTTTTTCAGTGACAAAAACAGAGGAATCCTTATATATTGAATTAGAAAGTGCCCACTGTGTTGAGGAAATGGAATCTCCCATCTCAGGGATATGATCAACATAGGAATTTGTGATCACTGTATGAGTTGGCTTAACAAGTTTAGATGCAAATACTCTTTGATTCTCAGGTAATAGAGCCATGCATTCAACAACAGCACACTGTACATTGTTTTTCCTGCAGAAATTGAAGAAGCTTATCATCTCAGTGATTCTGGCATCCTTCTTCCTCTTAAAAGGAACAGTTGAGTTGTCTGTCAAGACAATAGACGCCTCTGAACCAGTTGTTCTTCCTATGGTCTTAATGCCTTTGATATTAAGTGCATTAATGATGATCCTAGATACTGTGGTTTTTCCTCTAGTTCCATTTACGAGAATCCTATATTTGATTCTTCTAATATTATTTATATGAAAATAATTTTCTATAATGCCAAGAATTAGAATTATTGCAAATAGAACTGAAACAAGAACCATAGTACACCTTATTCATAGACATGAACCACTCTTTCGAGTGGTTCATGCTATAATAATTATTCAAATTATTAGTTTAAAGGCTTGAGGCCGTCGCCAATGTTCTCATTAACGATGTCCTTCCACCACTGTGAATTTGAAGGAACCTTGAAGCTTACGAGGTCGTTCATGTACTTACATGTGAGCTTGTCTGTGAGAGCCTTGTAAGTCTCATGCCAATCGTTAGCAACATTGTTCTGGTATGTTGTGAGGAGGTTAACAGCCTGAGTTGTCATACCTGCTTCGATCATCTCTGCAGCAGCTTCCTGCATGATAGCTGTTTCCTTGTAGTACTGAGCCATCTTTGGATCTCTAACAGCTCTAACTTCGTTGATTGCATCGTTGAAGTTGATTCTAGCTGTCTGCTGGAGCTCCTGAGCTACCCACCAACCTGAGTTCTCGTCGTATTCAGCTCTTACGCCGATACCGAACTGAGGAGAAAGCTCGTTTGAAGAAGCGAAAACTGGTGTGAGGTATGTTGTGATTGGAGCGCCCCAACCTACCCATACGAGACACTTTGCTTCATCTGGAAGCCATGACTTAACGTTTGCAATCTGAACATATGTTGCTCTGAACATGTTAATTGGTCTCCAAACGTTATTTGGGTTCATTGGATCGCCGAAGTCGCCTGACTGTACTGTTCTTGAGCAATCGAACTCTGTGCCAGCATAGTAGTCTGAGCATACTTCGTGGATCTTAGCTACAGATACCTTCTCATCTGGAACGATGAAGAGTGGGAAGTCGTTTGGATCACCATAGAGGTCCATTGTTGCAGCTGCTTCAGCATTGAGAAGTGACATTGCTCTCCATTCTCTGAGGATACAACCTGAGTTTCTGTTGAAGTCATCGTTTGGAGCATATGCCTTACATGGCTGGAACTCGCCCTTGCCATCCCAAAGACCGTTAGCAAGTGCATCTTCCTTGATGCCCTTGTGGTAGAGGTAGTTGTCTGGATCGTTTTCATAGAATACGTCGATTCTACATCTGTTAGCTGCTACGAAGAGAGCATCATCTGGAACTCTGATAGCAACCCAGTAGTTACCACCGTAAGCTTCGAAAACCCATGCCTCGTCGCCATCACAGATGTTGATACATTCTGCTGTGCCGTTCCAGCCATACTCATCAAGGATTGCGCCCATGAACTCTACAGCTTCTATTGCTGTGTCACAGCACTCGAGAGCGAGGTCCTGGAGCATGTAGCAGTCGTACATGCCTTCTGCAGCATCAAAGAGAGCCTTAAGAGTATTAGCATTCTTGTCTGTTCTGTCTCTTGAACATGTTGATTCGCCCATTGCAAGACCCTTCTCGTTGATGATTGAGTACATTGCATGGAGATACTGGTTTGTATCTTCTTCGAAAGTATATGTTCCGAGAACCATACCGTTTGTGCCATAGTCCTTAACTGCAGGGAAGTTGCCGTAATCAGCATTCTTTCTGCCTGAAAGGACTACGTCTCTCTCATAACCAGCTTCCATTGAAGGAATGAGCCAGAGTCTGAGGTCGTCGCCGTTTGAATCACATGTATGTGATGTCATTGTTGATCCGTCAACTGTTGCATCCTTACCTACTGCGAAGATTGTACATGCAGCGAGGCTCTGAGCAGCAATGAGGAGTGCTACTAATGCTACTGTTAAAAATTTCTTCATTCGTTACTCCTTAGGCTTACTTGAGGCCCTTGTTAACAACGTTCTCTGTCCACCAAGCTGTTGGCTTAGAAACACTCATGTTTGTATTTGTGTGCATATACTTAGTAATGAGGTCTTCTTCGAGCTCCTTCCAAGTATTGAACCACATGTTAGCCTGTGATGTTGCATATGATGTGAGAAGATCTACTGCACCTTCCTTATCACCATTGTTGATCATCTTAGCAGCAGCATTCTGGATTGCGAATGTTGTGTCATACTGCTCAGCCATGAGAGGTTCTCTTACAGCATAGATGTCCTTGATTGCGCTCTGGTAGTTCCATGTTGCAACCTGCTGTACCATTGAAGATACCCACCAACCTGAATTTTCATCATAGTCTGTTCTAACGCCAGTTCCGAACTGTGCAGGAAGAGATTCCATTGATGCGAAGAGAGGTGTGAGGTATGTTGAGTCTGGTGCGCCCCAACCAAAGTATACGAGACACTTTGCTTCGTCTGGGAGCCATGACTTAACGTTAGCGATCTGGATGTATGTACATCTGTAGCAGTTGATAGCTCTATCAGCACTTGGATAAAGTGGGTTGCCGAATGGGCCAGCTGAAAGCTGCTTTGAGAGGTCATACTCTGTGCCCTGGTAGTAGTTAGAAGAAAGCTTGTGGATTGTGTCTACAGAAACCTTTTCCTGTGGTACTACGAAGAGAGGCCAGTTAAGGTCATGGTCGATATCATTTGGATCAAGGTTGAGTGATGGATCAAGAAGCATCATTGCCATCCACTCTCTTCTTGTTGAATATGTTGAACCAATGTTTGGACAGAAGATTCTGCAAGGAACGAAATCGCCTTCGCCGTCCCAAAGACCCTTCTCAATTGTCCATTCTCTGAGATTTGTTGTGCAGAGGTAGTTCTCTGGATCGTTGAAATCGAACTGGTTGATTCTAGCTCTGTTTGCACATACGAATACAGCATCATCTGGTACTCTTACTGCAACCCATACCTTACCACCATAGTATTCAACTACCCAAGCTTCCTCACCGTCACAGATGTTGAAACATTCGCAAGAGTTTGTGCCGTTCCAGCCATACTCTTCGATGATAGCACCCATGAACTCTACAGCTTCTCTAGCTGAAGAGCAGTTCTCAAGAGCAAGGTCCTGAAGCATATATGCATCGATGATGCCTTCGTCAGCTGCGAAAACTTCTCTAAGCTTTGCAGCCTGCTCAGCAACATCAGCCATGCCGTTTGCAGAATACCAGCAAGTAGACTCGCCCATTGCAAGACCCTTGTCGTTCATGAATGAATACATGCCATGAATATACTGGTTTGTATCCTTCTCAGGAACATATGTGCCAAGTACCATTGCTGATGGACCATAGTTCTTAACTTCTGGGAACTCTGAATAGTCAGCTCCTGCTCTACCAGAAAGAACGATGTCTCTCTCGTAGCCAGCTTCCATTGAAGGAATGAGCCAAAGTCTTAAATCATCACCTGTTGAGTCACAAGTGTGAGAAATCATTGTAGAACCATCTGTTGATGCTTCTTTACCTACTGCGAAGATTGTACATGCAGCAAGTGACTGACCTAGGATGAGGAGAGCAATCAGTAATACAACTGAAAACTTTCTTTTCATTTGAATATCCTCCGAAATTATTTGTTATCCACTGGCTTCCAGTAAACAGTAAATACATTGTCCTTGTTCTCAGGAGCATTTGGATCCTTGAGGAATGCGCCTACTGAATCGATGCCCTGATCTTCAAGAGCCTGCATTTCCTGATATGATGGGAATGAACAGATACATTCTGTTTCTGGATAGAAGAAGCCAGACCATGTGATGAGTTCCATAGTAGCTGTAAGCTGTCTACCAACTCTGTACCACATTGGTGTACCGAATTCCATATCATATGGGAAGTATGTGAGGCCCTTATCTGTTACCTTCTGGAGGAACTCGTCCTTACCTTCATACATAAGAGCTTCTGTTCTAGGTCCAGTGATCTTGTCGATGAAGATTTCAGGTGTTTCGATAAGGAATGTAAGAGCTTCAGACCAGTCGCCCCATTCTCTGTGTGAGAGACCATGGAGAGTGTTTGGAGAAGCTTCACACTTCTGGAGGAAGAGACCAGAGAGGTTCATTGAAGCCATCATTGAAACGTCAAGAGCGTTTGCTCTGCCGACTTCCTGTGGTTCAACGTATACCCAATCTGAACAATCACCTTCTACATAAGAAGACTTATCGAGAACCTTTGCAGGTGCTACGTATGTAGATGTAACTGGGTAGAGGATCTCAGCTTCGTGCATATCAACTGCGATATCTACGCCTTCGTTTCTGATGATTTCCATAACAGCGTAAGCAGCTCTTTCAGTGAGAGTACCATTTACTCTACCTGGATATGTTCTGTTGAGGTTTCTGATATCCTGGTAAGCCTGGTTCTGGCCTGATGGGTAGTTTACGTATGTGAATGGATCTGGCCACTGATCAAGTGGGTTTGAATATCTGTCACCAATTCTCCACTGTGATGTGCCCCATTCGGACTCAACGTGGAAGAACATTGGATATGCGTCACCGAGCATACCTTCTGTTGAACCAGAATAGTTAGCTCTTGGAACTACGATAACCTTACCCTTTGAAACTTCGATGTTCTCGATCATGAGGTATGCTGCCATAACTGGAGCTGGCTCGTATGGGTGAGGACCACCGTTTACGAATACAGTACCGCCTTCAACACCAGAATCGAAGATAAATACAGGAGTATCCATCCAAGTGTTCTTAAGTGAAGGAACATAATCAGAGAACCACTTTACTTCTGTAAGTGCATCAGAAGTAACGATAACTTCCTTAAAGTGTCTAAGTTCCCAGAACTCAGCACCTGCGATTGCACCAAAAATGAGTGCAACTACTAAAATACCAATCTTAATGTACAAGGATCTCTTAGAAGATCCATTTGATGCTGTCATTTAAACGAACCTCCTAATTACTTGATGTACAAGACTCTGAGAATAAATGGAATGATGCAGTAAGCGTACATGATATCGAAAACGATACCCTGGTTCTTCTTTCTCTTGAATAAGCTCTTCAAGAGTGATGCACCAATTAAACCAGCCATGATGAAGTAAATGATGTGAATTAAGCTTTCAAGAAATACCATTTACAACCTCCCTTAATACATGAATGCGAATGCTGCTGGCTTGATGATCATGATTACTGCCATGATACCAAGGATGAGCATTGGAACAAGTGCTGTCTTGAGGAATCCCATGTATGACTCACAACCTGTTTCCTCACATGCAAGACGTCCAACGATTCTTGATGGTGGGAGACAGTCGCCCATTGGGAAGATAAGAGAAAGTGCAGCACAAACAACAGTTACGTCCATACCGAGAGTATTGAACATGAAGATGAGTGGTCCACCGAGGATAACTGAACAACCGTAGTTGAAACAACCCTGTGTGATTGGGCCTACGAAGAGGATCAAGCAGTAGATAGCCATGAGTGGGAGACCTACGAATGTTGAGCCGATGAGACCTCTTACACCAGTTGCAGCCATTGCACTCTGGAGAACGCCGATTGAAAGAACGTTAGCAACGAGTGGGAATACCTGCTCCATTGTGTTGTCGAGAACTACGAGTAATTCCTTACCAGTTGTCTTCTTAGGATTGCAAAGGAATGCAACGATTGCAGAGATGATGAACATCAATGGAAGACCAAGAACTGGAATATCCCATGGGAATACGAGTGATACAACGAAGAGAAGAACGATAGTTGCGAATGGAAGTGCCATTCTCCACCATGTCATGCCTTCTGTAGCCTCTGGGAGGTCAGCAAGGATCTCTTCCTTTGTCTTACCCTTTGCACCCCAACCAATGAAGATGATTGAAGCTGTACCTGCGATTAGGATTGGTACAAGGAGGAGCCATGTGAATCCAACATAAGGCATGTTAGCCTGAGCTGTCATCATCATTGTCCAAAGGTTGATTGGAGGACAAGCAGCTGCGAGGATAGCAAAGAAGAAGATGAATACTGTTCTCTTCTTTGTGCTGATTCCTAGATGCTTGAGAATTGTGTTAACAATACCGCCAAGAACGAAGATTGATACTGAACCAGCACCTGTGAGAGCGCCTGGGATGAGCATCAATACAGCGAGGATTGCCATGAGAACCCACTTATTTGAGCACTTTGATACGAGAGCTCTTGTAAGTGTTGTGATAGCACCACTGTTAGCGTAAATATTAACGAAGATTGAAGCTGCAATGAAGAGCATTGCAAGGTCAAGGTTAACGAATAAACCTTCAACAAGGTACCTGATAGGGCTTCCAAGATCTGGAATTGCGAAAATTCCGATCACAGCAATAACAACTGCTGCGATAACCATGGAAATATCAGGGGACTTTAACTTGATGCTGCTAAGAATAAAAGCTACTGCTAATACAATCAACAGAATCAAAGTGAGCATTGTAGTTGACATCTACTTTTTTCTCCCTTTTATTATTTTGTTTTTTTGATTACTTAATGAAAATCTTTGAGCAAAGCTGTGAGAACTCAAGTGCTGAGTCTACTGTTGTGAGTGGTAC
>JAZURW010000136.1:0-1714 GCA_045606405.1 Candidatus Ornithospirochaeta sp.
ATACATAGAAATTATATCAAAGATTTATTATTTCTTCAACCAGCTCAGGGCATATTTATGAATTTTCTTGTAATCAGAACTGTATTTTTTGAGCTTTGGTGTCAGGCAGCAGGAGCTTTAATCTCCTGATCCTGGACATCAGCCACTTCCTGAGCCTCAGCAGCAGCGACCTCCTCAGCGCGCTTGGCTTCTTCCTGAGCCTTCTTTTCAGCTTCCACTTCGCTCTTGGTCTTCACAACCACAAAGCCATCAGCATCAAACTTAGGCTGGTCAGAGTAGTTGGCATAGTTATCCAGGAACCAGGTGCGAACATAGGCATAGGGACTGGTCTGAATCTTGGAGAGAGCCTTGACCTTGTTAAAGGCTTCCAGTCGCTTCTGGCTGTCGCGACACTGGGCGATGTACTCTTCCATCTTGGCGAAAGGAATGCTCACAGGGCGATTGGAAGAAGCCTTGGGAGTTGCCTTCTCAATCTTCATGCCAGGGTTGTCAAGGCGAAGCTGGAGCAGAGTCTTGTACTCAGGAGTATTGAGCTGCGAAGCCTTCTTGGCAAAGGAAGCAGTCATGGTCAGGGTGTTAGTCAGGGCATCGTAGGAGTAACCAGCAATCTTAGTAGTAGTCATAGTATCATTACCTCTTTCTTTTATTTCAAGGCTGTTTCTCTCAACCTTGTGATTGTATTATAGCAGTTGTGGTGTCCCATAAATGGGCTTTTCCTTATTAGCTCCAAGAATCAAAGGTTTTCCGAAGATTATTTACTTATGATAGTCTCTGGAAAACCTTCGGTTCTTAGACAATATCATCCTGAATAGCAACCGTCAGAATCTCAATCAGTTCATCCACCTGGATAGCATTGGAAACCAGGGTATAGCAGTAGTAGTAGATTCTGTGGTACTTCTCCCACAGGTAGCAGACAGTTTCTTTATATGCCTTACTGAAGGGCATCCCTGATTTACGCAAGAGTTCAACTCTATCTTTACGCTCTTGTAGATAGTTCTGATAAGTTGTATCTTCGTCAGGGTTTTTGACCTGGACTTGTATTTTCAGACTGCCATAAGGTTCTGTGTACCAGACAGTTCTGGTTTCCTTGTCCTTCATGAGGAACTCGCCTCTGAAGAGGTAACTGGCCCAGTTTCTCAGTGTTCTATCTGAGACTTCAATACCATAGAGGTCAGCCAACTGCCAGGCTCGCTCCTCCCAAGGCATTGAGGAAAAGGCTTCATCCTCCAGGAGTAAGAGCAGAAAGCAGCCAAAGGGGTATGGCTTAATCTGAGAGTTGATGTGGAGATGGCGTCTCATCAACTCTGTGAATCGCGACAGTGCTTCAGGGCATTGGGTGATGGTGACACCTTGCCTGTCTGTCCACTGGTATTTATACCCCCAGAGGTCTAAAAGATGAGTCACATCTCTCTTAATCCTCTTCCCTGTAATTTCGCGAATCTCAGACAGGGAATAGAAGCGAGTTTCCAGCAGTTCCATATATGTCCCCCTTTCCTTTTCCAGGAACCAAAGGTCTTCCAGAGATTATTTCTATATCTATTTCTGTTGGAAACCCTTTGATTGTTAGATTAGGCAATCTTGGCTTCTTCAGCATCATAGTTCGCAGGAGTATTGACAATCTTCATCTCAGCATTGCGCTCAGGCAGCTTGCCATAGTTGGGGAAGGTCTTCTTGAACCAATTGCTGACATAGACATAGGGAACCTTCATTGCCA
>JAZURW010000137.1:0-6449 GCA_045606405.1 Candidatus Ornithospirochaeta sp.
GAATAATCAAGATTCTCGAAAAGCGTGAGCAGTGCGACCTCTTCAGATGTGAGTTCCACGGTAAAATCGAGCATGAAATCGAATGTCAGTTGTTTTCTAAGGCTATTCAGTGTATTATTGGACATGGGTTGGTTGATGAAAGCTCCTTGGTTAATTGTTTGTGCTTAAACAAATTATATCATAGAAGTATTCGTTGAGCAACCTTTTTGTTTATCTATTTGCTTGTATTGTAATGAATTAACATAGAAAAGGGACCATCGCTATTTTGCGACAGTCCCATCTTCTTGATGAGCTATATCACTATCTTAATCCGTATCTCGATACGAATGCCTCAGCATTCTGGATCGAGCCACCTGCGGCACCCTTGACGATGTTGTTGACCATCAGGCAGAAGCCAATCTTATCATTCTTCTTCTTGATTCTTCCTGTATAGACAACCATGCCCTTAGGCTCTCCCCAGAAAGCATACTTAGGCTGTGGGAATGTTGGCTCTGGTGAGTATACAATTGGCTGCTTAGGAGTTGAAGGAAGCTCCTGAACCTCCTTGAAATCGGCCCATGCCTTGATCACATCCTCAACCTCGACATCCTCTTCAAAATCAAGCCATACTGTCTCAAGGTGTCCAAACATGACAGGAACGCGCACAGTATAAGCATATACTTCAGGAGCAATGGATAGAATCTTCTTGATCTCCTTCTCGATCTTCTCCTCCTCTCCCTTGATGAATGGGATGCAGTTATCTGTGATATCGAAAGAGGAAAGACCTGGATAACCAGCACCCGATACAGACTGGTAGGAGTTGATGGAAATAGTCTTTATTCCAAACTTTACAAGCGGAGCAAGAGCAACAGCCAAGCCTGTTGTTACGCAGTTCGCATTTGTCACGCAGAAGCCTGTCTGTGGGTATCCCTGCTCTCTAATGAGATCAAGCTGGTCAACATTTGCATCAGGAATCAAGATAGGGACATTCTGGTCATATCTCATAGCAGCTGCATTGGAGAATACATAAAATCCATTGGCTCTAAGCTGTGGCTCCGCTTCCTGGGCTACTGCAGCAGGGAGAGCTGAAAATACAATCTTGACGCCAGCTTCCTTCATCTTTGCATAGTTGAATTCCTTGACAGTCATATCCTTGATTGCCTCTGGCATCTCAAAAGGCATGACCCAATGAACAGTATCTGCATACCTTTGGCCTACTCTAGCGGCAGAGGCTGTTGCGTATGTGAGATCAAACCAAGGATGCGATGAAAGCATCCACATGAATACCTGACCGACTGCGCCTGTAGCGCCGATTACTGCAACTTTGATTCTCTTGTTTTCCATCATCTTACCTCAAAAAAGCAACATGCGATTCATTATCCACTTGAATGAAAAATATTCAAGTACCTTCTGTTAAATAAAGTTATTATTTTTACAGTTTGTTATTTTAATAACATAATATTGTCTTAAATATTATTTTTTAGCAAACGAGTAGATTCCCGTGCTTTGCTTTGTCATATAAGCGTTAAAAGAATTTTGCATCTTATAATGGCATCATCTCCATGCTCTGGCTCTGAGGAGCATCTGAACGCAATGAAGTCCACATTCCTTTCATAGGCGACATGAAGCACGAGAATATCCTATAAGAGAGCAATCCCTGAGCATAAGATGAGCTCTAAGTGCAGGCTATGATAAGTTCAAAACGATCCATCAGGCTTTACTGTGCGCTACTGACATAAGCTCCTCATCATGGGCAGTAGAGAAGAAAGGTCTTGTGATGGTCTCTTTCTAAGGCCAGAGATAATCTACTTTGAATGCCCTAAAAAGTCGCTGAACATGCTCTATTGGCGTCCCGCGATTTATTGTCGCTATTACCTTAGTTTGCCTAAATCTATGCAAATGGACTTTGGCATTACTAGGATTATCCCTAGCCTTCCCAATCAAGCTTCGATTTCACTAGTCAAAGATGCATTAATCTATGTTCATCAGGAAGGATCAAACCGAATAGATAGCAAATTAGGGGAAATTTTATCTAAATTTCCCCTAATTTCCCCTATTTTCCTTGTTTTGCCTAATCTAATGACTATTGGGCCACTATTACATAATCCAGAAGAATTACCTATTATTCTTGAAAAACTAGACTTGCACTAAATAATGGCATGAATAATTTCATTAAGCTTCAAACTCCCCTCACTCAATAGGTTGTTTAGTAATATTCAATAAACAAAAAGAGAGCTCTTCTCTCCTATAAAAGCAGGAGCATCTGATTATCACAAGAGCTTTAGCCATAGAAATCCCTTATATACAAATGCAGTAGTGATAAGACTTACAAATCCCCACCATAAGGGGATGTTAATACAACTAAAATAGTAACTTAGTACTATTGTTTTATAAATTTTAGGAATAATAATTAAAACCACACAGTTCCAAAAGGAGGAAATCATGAAAAAACTTATATTTATCATGTTAGCGCTTTTGCTTTCATCAATGGTATTTGCTGAAGGCGTGGAAGAAGAGATGGCAGAGCTACAGAAGGAGTTAGGAACACTAAGTGAAGCATTATCAAATCCTGAAACACAGGCGCTCCTGGAGGCAGAAGGGATTGATTATGATATCAAGGGAGATACTATTACATTCACTGAGGAAGGAGAAACGATTTCTATCACAAGCTCTGGTGATACAATAAATATCGAATCCTCTGATGGAGAGAGTGGAGAATTATCCTTTGGTGGCGACTGGCCAGAAAATGAATTCACAAAATTGCTTCCAAGGCCAAAGATGAGACTGGCAATGGCGGCTGTAGCAGAGGGAAAATTCACTGTAGTTTTCACAGATGCAACGATAGATAAGCTCAAGGATTACGTAAAGGACCTTAAGAGACATGGCTTTGACGATGTAGATACAGAGGAAGAGATAGCTATGTTTGGAATGTCAATGTATACCTTCATTGCTGAGAACAAAAAGGGGTACAAGGTAGAGATTACCAGTGCTATGGGTATAAATAGAATGATGGTTGCAAAGGATAACGACTGATATGAAGAGAACACTTACAATTATTTCCATTGCTATGCTCCTTTTAATATCCTGTCAGAGTGTAGCAGAGACTACAGAAGAGGCTGCAGAAAGCGCAGTTAACAAGAATGCCGCAGAGATGACAGAGAAAGCTGTCGATAAGGCAGCAGACTGGCTAAGCGATCTCATCTTTAATTAAATAACGGCTTCATTTTTGATTTGCCCCCAATTGCTTTAAACAGGAGGGGGGTCATTTTATTAAGAAGCTACTTTCTTAATCATCAACTTCTAAAGCGTTCTCCTTGAGTCTATTTACCAGGGCTGTTAATTCAAACCTGCTATGGACATTCATCTTCTTATAGATGTTCTTCGTATGATCCTTAACAGTATGCTCTGAAATAAAGAGAATATTGGCTATGTCACCATTGCTATATCCCTGGCCAATAAGATCTACAACCTCCTTCTCCCTCTTTGACAAAAGCTCAAGTGTAATACTCTTATTCTCCGGTGCCTTTTTAGAAATCATGCCAAAATGATCACTGCTATTCCTTTCTCTTTTAGTTTTTGCTCCTAGTGGAAACAGGTAATAGAAAAATGGGTGCAAATGGAGATAGATAAAGACCAATACAACTGTTATTGCTGAATAAGTAAGCGTAAGCATCTCTGG
This sequence comes from Candidatus Ornithospirochaeta sp., assembly GCA_045606405.1. Lineage (GTDB taxonomy): Bacteria > Spirochaetota > Spirochaetia > Sphaerochaetales > Sphaerochaetaceae > Ornithospirochaeta. The sequence goes on from JAZURW010000137.1 coordinate 3,659, forward strand.
AAGGTTTCTGAATACCTCAACAAGACTACTCTGTACAGCTACAGCAAGAAGTGCAAGCAGAATAATCAAAGGTGAGATCAGTTTTGATGGATAAACCTCCATTATAACCAAGCCAACAAGAGGAATCATCTGGCAAGGAATCCGGCCTATGCCTATAAGGGCTGAGGATAGATAGGACAAGCCTGGTATAATTGAGGATATATACATCATCAGAAAGCCTACACAGCCAATGCTTGCACACACAGCAACAACCTTAAATGGATGAATGTTCTTTCTCTTATAGAGGTAGTAAATATAAATTGAGGCACATGCATCTGCAATATATGCAATGGAGATTCCATGCTGGAATTCCCCAGCTACACTTGGCCCCGATACTGCGATCAAAGCCTGAACGAAGCAGTAAAAGGCTGCTCCAGCCAATAGCTTCTTAGGAGCTGAGGCATTATCTGATCTATTGATATACTCAGGTGCATTCTCTTTTTTTGCAGGTAGTCGGAAAAAGAAGATCAGCATAAGGGATAACGAAATTAACATAACTACCCTAAACACCGAGAAGGAGACAGGATAGAGGTCGTTCTGCACAATTGCAATCAAGAAGACTGCTACTCCATATGCTAAGCTAAGGTGTGTAAGCGCACTTTTTTCCGATAAATAGTTTACGATAAGAAAGGTCTCGAACCCTATCATAAAGCAGCAGAAAAATACCTGTGCATGAATGAAGAAGAGAAACCCTGTTGTACCTATAGGTAGAAAGGTGCATATTGTCGCAATAATAGATAGCAAGGCAGAGACTCTCTCAGCATATATAACCCTTGAGGGGAAAAAGCACATAAAAAGAATTGAAAGGATGTAGCTTACAAGGATAATCATAGTAACGTTATCCATTACTATTGGCAAAGGAGTCTTACCATCAATGGTTAGAGCTGGCCCAACGAAGTATATGTATCCCATCTGCCAAACGTTGAACATTGCAAAGCAAATAAGCATCCAAAGAGGCTCTTCCAGTCTTTTCTTTTTGTTAATCGCTACAATATCGCCACTCATTGTTATCTTCTTTAAAAAGTTTACACGAAACTACCACAATTAGTGGGGGATATCCCATAAAAACCCTAAAAAAGTTAAAAACCCCCATTTTTGGGGATATAAAAATGAGCATTTCGGCCTGATAAATAAATAAATAAAAGAAGTAGCAAAATTGCTTATTAGTAAATACAAGGCTTTATCAGGAGGCACTATGGGTATTTTATCTAAATCGATTTCTAACGGAATCAGAAGAGGGATTTCAAAGGCTGTCGGAGATGCTGTATCCAAAGCTATTGAACCTGCAGCTACAAATTTTGCCAATATGGCTTCTGAGAAAATCAATGGAATGAGTAGCGAAAAAGAAAGAGAGGAAGGAAGAGCTTCCTCCAGCTTTGAAGGTGCATTGAAAAGCTTTGAAAAGGCAGCAGTTGGATATGCAACAGAACTATCTAAGAATCTCAAAGCATGTCCTAGCTGTGGCAAGGGCGTTGATAAAAACAAAAGATTCTGCCCAGAGTGCGGTACAGAGCTTCCTGAATATACAGTATCTGACGAGACACTTTGCGCTAAATGCGGAACCCAGAACGATCTTGGCACAAGGTTCTGTGATAACTGTGGAGAAAAGCTTCCAGGCGAAATTGCAAGAGAGAAAAGACAGAGGAAAACAGATGAGCTTACCCTTAGCAATTGGACTGATTACCTAGCTCGATATCCTAAATGGGAGTGCGGAGGAATAAATTACAACATAGAAGCCTATGGCAATGAGCACGTCACATTTACAGCAGAATTTGAAACCCATATAGAGGCAAAAAACGCAATAGGACGATATTGGAAGCTGCTTCTAGATAATGGCTTCAAAGCCTTTGGCGATAGAAATACAATTTCAAAGCTATATCGGAAAGAAGATAGAAAAATCTACTCTGTAGATAGCTCAATGGCTTTTGAGTCTAGCCATACAGCCCCTACAATCGAGTTCTCCATGAAAGAAGAACCTATTGAGATAGAAAAGAAGAAGAAATCAGGACTTAGGTCCCTCTTCTCTCTTTAAGTATTCAATAAGGGAGGAACTATGCCAGAAATGATAAGAAGATCTGAAGATTACTTGTATAAAGATGCATGTAATAGCTCTGTTTGCGCCCAGGATATAAAGTCTGTTGGTGTATTTAGCTATATTCTTCTCCTATTTCTATTCATGATCCCTATTCTAGGAGGTATAGCTGCAATAATCATCGCTATTTCTTCAAAAAACGCTAGCATCAAAAACTTTGCAAAGGCTTTTATCTTATATTCACTGCTTACTATTGTTGTAATGCTTTTGATTGGAGTATTGATATTCTTCAAAGGCAAGGACCTTATCTCAGGCTTTACATCAGGTCAGAGTACATTGAATGTAAATGATATAATCCCAGGGCTTGGAGTAAAGGATTTGAAGCTAACCGGTGATGGCTCTGATATGAGCAATAAAATCCTGGAATTAATAATGCGATATATATAATCAAAGGAGGAATGCTATGGCATTTTGTGTAGAGTGTGGTACAAAAATTGAAAACAATGAGATGATCTGCTCTTACTGTGGAAAGGAGATGAAAGCAGAGCAGAATGCAAAACAGGAGCTATTTACAGAAAAAATCAGTAGCATCAATAACACTCCTGATTCAACGCAGGATTTTGATGTAGAAGATATTAGGGATAATAAGAGGATGGCCCTGCTTTCATATCTATCATGGCTGGTAATAATCCCTCTTATCTCAAGTCCTAAGTCAAAATA
>JAZURW010000138.1:0-16624 GCA_045606405.1 Candidatus Ornithospirochaeta sp.
CTCTCAGCAGCACAGAAGGAAGCTCTCGCAGCAAAGTATGCAGCTCTTCTTCCAAACGTTGATAGCACAGCTGTAAGCGTTGGCAAGATTGAATTCCAGCTCGCTGATACAATCTCAAGCTATGCATTCGATAAGTTTGTAGCAGCTGTTGAGCTTGATATCGCAAACAAGCTTTATCCAATCAACTATAAGACAACATGCAATATTGCTGGTTATCCACTCGTATTCTCAGCTGTAAACAATGTTGTAGTATTCAATTACATGGATTCTCTCTCAGACGTAGATCTCAGAGACGCTGTTCTCGCTCTCGCTGATATGCTTCCAAATGTTGTTGATTATGGTGTAGCTGGTCCTGGAATCATGGTATTCGAAATGACTGAAAGAGTTACAAAGGACGTATTTGACGGCTTTGTAGCAGAAGTTTCAGAAGCAGCTTACGATTACATCTACTAAGATTTAAAACTTAGATTTAATTTAGCAGAATCTTCTGATAAAAAGATTAAGGGTGAACCGAGTGATTGGTTCATCCTTAATTCTTTGATTAATTCATTAACCACATTGCCAGAGTAGCTCAGTGGTAGAGCATTTCACTCGTAATGAAAGGGTCGTGGTTTCGATTACCACCTCTGGCTTGACTTCAAAGCATGGCCATATTATTTTATTAGATAATATGGTTTTTATTTTAAAATCAAACTATATTAAATATATGAATCAAGGAGATGCTTATGGAAGAAATTAAAGTAGTCATCAATAGTTCCACTGTCAGTGAGCAAGACAGAGCAATTCTTGATTTCGTAATTAATAGATCCAAGCATAATGGTGCACAGGTCGGTATTGTTTGGGATAAGTTCGTTTATGATTATCTCTTTGAGAGTAATATTGTTAATATTGATCTTGAGGATGTTTTCGGATGTGATTTGTTTCAAACAGAAGATTATATGGATATTGTATGATTGTCTTAGGAATTGAAACAAGCTGTGACGAGTGCTCAGCTGCTATCGTAAAAGATGGACATGAGATTTTATCTAATGTCATAGCAACTCAGATTGAGCTTCATAAGCCTTACCAAGGTGTAGTTCCAGAATTAGCATCAAGATTGCACACAGAGTGGATTTCACAGGTTGTTGATGCTGCCTTGATTCAAGCTGGACTGGAAAAAACGGACCTTGATGCAGTTGCTGTCACAAATAGACCTGGCTTACTTGGTTCTTTGCTTGTAGGTGTGAACTTTGCTAAATCTTTTGCATATGCTTTAGGAATCCCTTGTATTGGCATAGATCATATCAGGGCGCATTTATATGCATCGCAAATTGAGAATCCCCTTGAATATCCATATTTGGGCGTTTTGGTATCTGGAGGACATACTGTCATTTGCAAAGTAAATGATTACGATGATGTTGAAGTGCTAGGCACAACTATCGACGATGCAATAGGTGAGGCCTTTGACAAGGTTGCTAAATTCTATGATCTTGGCTTTCCTGGCGGTGTGGTAATTGATCGGCTTTCAAAGAACGGAGACCCTAATGCTTTCCTTTTCCCTGGTCCAACATTAGACCGTTCTGAGCATCCATATGATATGTCCTACTCTGGCTTGAAGACTGCTGTAATCAATCAGAAGGATAAATTTAGAAATGGTGATGCGCTTGATACAAAAGAGAACATTGCATCATCATTCCAGCGACAAGCAGTTGGTATTTTAATGAAGAGAGTCAAGCTTGCTTTGAAGGATACCGGCCTTAAGCGTGTTTCTGCAGGCGGTGGTGTTGCTGCTAATTCCCTTTTAAGATCTGAGCTTAAAAATCTTGAGAAGGGAGGATATACTGTCACCTTTCCATCATTGAAGCTTTGCACTGACAATGGTGCTATGATTGCTGGCTTAGCTTATAAGTATTTGAAGGATGGATATTCTGATGATATCACTTTGACAGCATCCGCTCGAGTTTCAGCGTTTAAGAAGTTTTGAGTGTTTTATGTCAATGTGAAAGGCTTGCAATTAAATTAAACATATTGTAATCTTTCAATGGTTGGCGAAATAGAAAAATCAGAACAGAATTTTCTAAAAAGCTGTTGACACTATTTTTTAATTCCTCTATTCTTACTGAGGATTGAGTAATTGGGATGTAGTGTAATGGTAACACTGCAGATTCTGGTTCTGCCTTTGGGGGTTCAAATCCCTCCATCCCAGCTAAATGGTCCCTTCGTCTAACGGTTAGGACAGGAGATTCTCAGTCTCTAAATAGCGGTTCGATTCCGCTAGGGACTATACAAAGGCAGTGGACAACTGCCTTATTTTTTTGTCTGGAGAAAAATAGTGATTACAGCATCTAATATTTCACTCTCATATGGAACACAGGTTCTATTCAAAGAAGTTAACATAAAGTTCACACCTGGCAATTGCTATGGCATCATCGGTGCAAATGGAGCAGGTAAGTCAACATTCTTGAAGATTCTTTCTGGTGAAATTGAATCAGATACTGGTGAGATCATTATCACTCCTGGTGAGAGAATGACAGTTCTTAGACAGGACCACTTCGCTTTCAATAAGTATAGAGTCATAGATACTGTAATCATGGGATATCAGAAGCTCTATGATGTGATGCAGGAAAGGGACCAGATATATTGCAAAGAGGAGTTTACCGAGGAAGACGGTCTTAGAGCTGCAGAGCTAGAAGGTGAGTTTGCTGAGTTAGGAGGCTGGGAGGCAGAGGCTAATGCTGCACAGATGCTCGATGGTCTTGGTATTCCAGTTGATCTTCATGAGAAGCTAATGGAGGAAATCGAGGATAATCTCAAAGTTAGAGTTCTTCTTGCACAGGCTCTATTCGGTAATCCAGATATCCTTCTTTTGGACGAGCCTACAAACCATCTTGATCTTGAATCAATCCATTGGCTTGAGGATTATCTAGAGGAGTTCCAGAATACTGTTATTGTTGTTTCACATGACAGACACTTCCTTAACACTGTATGCACACATATCTGCGATATTGACTATGGCAAGATCCAGCTTTATGTAGGCAACTATGATTTCTGGTATATGTCATCACAACTTGCTGCAAAGCAGATGAAAGATGAGAAGAAGAGAAGAGAGGACAAGATTGCTGAGCTTAAGGAGTTCATCCAGCGCTTTAGCTCAAACGTTGCAAAGGCTAAGCAGGCAACAAGCAGAAAGAAGCTTATTGATAAGCTAACAATCGATGATATTAAGCCTTCTTCAAGAAGATTCCCTTATGTTGCATTTAAGCCAAATAGGGAAATTGGAAAGAACTGCCTTGAAATCAAAGGCCTATCTAAGACCATTGATGGTGAGAAGATCCTTGATAATTTGAATCTCGTAATCAATCCACAGGATAAGGTTGCCTTTGTTGGTCCTAACCACTATGCGAAGACTGTCCTATTTCAGATTCTTGCAGGGGAGATGGAGCCTGATCAGGGAGAATTCAATTGGGGTGTCACAACTTCATTCTCATACTTCCCTAAAGATAATAGCAGGATGTTTGGTGAAGATGAGACAATGACTGATTATCTTCAGAAATATTCCACAGAGGATGATGATACCTTTGTTAGAAGCTTCTTAGGTAGAATGCTCTTCAGCGGCGACGAAGCATTGAAGAACTGCAAGGTGCTTTCAGGTGGTGAAAGAGTTAGAGTTGTACTTGCTAAAATGATGCTTGAGGGCGCTAACTGCATGATATTTGATGAGCCTACATCTCATTTGGATCTTGAATCAATACAGGCTCTTAACGATGGTCTTTTGTCCTTCAAGGGAATGCTGATGTTCAATTCACATGACCATCAGTTTGTTGACTCACTTGCAAACAGAATCATTGAGTTCACTCCAAATGGCATCATTGATAAGATGATGGGCTTTGAGGATTACCTTAAGGACGAGAATGTCAAAGCTCTTAGAGATAAGGCTTATGAGAATGTAAAGGGAGTAGTACTTCTCTAATGCTTGTTACAGTTGATATTGGAAATACAAATATTGTGCTTGCTGTTGTTGATAAAGGCAACTGGATACATAATTTCAGGCTTGCAACCGATTCGCATAAGACAAGCGATGAGTATTTTGTTATCTTCAATTCGCTTCTCAAGGAATCCAATCTTGATTTCTCGAAAGTTGAGAAGGTTATTATTTCCTCAGTTGTGCCATTTCTAAATAGATCGATTCAAAAGAATATGAAGCGTCTATTTGGAAAGGAGCCTATTTTGATCACTCATGATATCGAAACGGGTCTCGTTAAAAGCTCTATTCCAGCTGAACTTGGCTCTGACTTGCTTTGCAATGCTGCATATGCCCATCATGTCCATAGTAGCAAGAATGTCATGGTAGTCGATTTTGGTACTGCGCTAACTTTCACTACAGTGAGCAAGAAAGGAGAAGTCCTTGGTGTCTCTATCGCTCCAGGTCTTGTAACAGCAGTAAATGCCTTATTTGGCAATACAGCACAGCTCCCACAAGTAGAATTAAAGGTTCCTGAATCAGCCTTGGGAAGGGATAGCCAGACTTCAATCAGATCCGGAATCATGATGGGATATGCCGGAATGGTCACATCAATGATTGAAAGGGTTGAGAATGAGATAGGTGATAAGCTATATGTCATCGCGACAGGTGGCTTATCAAATACGATATTCCCTCTGATTCCCCGAATAGATATAGTTGATGGTTTTCACACACTCAAGGGGTTGGCTCTAATTGCGAATCTTAACGAGTAAGCAGTTTAAAGCGAAGATTAATGTCTTCGCTCTATTTTTTTCAATGCATGAAATACAGATGGTGTGTCAGATGTAAGCACACTTGAAAGAGATACTATGAGGATCTCCTCAAATACAGCAGTTAATGCTATTGCGCATGTGATTATGCATGGGGTTGATATCCCACATAACGGAATAACCAGTATGGATATGAAAATCGAAATGGCAGTAAGCTTATTAAGGTAAGTGTGAAGGGATGCAAGTGCTTTGAACTTAATGTAGCCAAGAATATAGCAAAGGCTTCTGAATATGATCACAGCTATCAGCATTAGTCTCGCTGTGTCATTTAGATTATGCTCTGTCACTCTAAGTGTTGCGAAAATCGAGCATCCGAAAAAGATCAAATCAGCAACACTATCCAACAGAGCCCCAAATCTGGACTTGGCATTGAGTTTTCTTGCGATATATCCATCTATCGCATCAGAAAATGCTCCTAGCACCAACAATGTATAGAATAGAAATCCAAAGGCCTTTGTAAAAGGAATGGAAATCCCAATTGGTATTCTCAAGAATGTGACTGCATTTGCTAGATTCTTCTCAATTCGCTTGTCCATGCTCTTTATCCCAATATCAGATATAAACAATTACTACATAAAAATAGAACATAAAGTTTATTTTGAGAATAGAACCTTGCGAAAAAATAAGTTCAATTCGAATATATTCAAAATCGTTTTACGCGATATAAGGGCGTTTGCATTATGAAGAGCCCTAGGTTATTATGAACTGTTCTTGCTTTAGAATACTTGAATGCAATGATAGGATTGAGAATATAAAGAGTGAAAGGTTAGCCCTGTGATCACTCCGTTCTATATATCAACAGATTCCCACAGGGCTTGATAATTAGCTTAAATTCAAATCGTTTATCACAATATCGACAAAGTAAGTACCTGCTTTACAAGACTTTAAATTAGGAATAGGCCTTGTTTCATAATCTGTACCTTCTGCCCATCGTAGGTCTCTGCAAAGATATCAAGATCCTTAGAACCAACCATGAAGTCCGTATGGACAAGAGATACATTGCATTTGTTCTCAAGCATATCCTCATCGCTCTTCATAGGTTTCTCTGTCTTGAGGCACTCTGGATAGCCTGCTCCCAGAGCAATATGGCACGATGCATTCTCATCAATTAAGATGGAACCGAAAACAAGTCCTGATTGGCAAATAGGGGAGGTTTCATCAACAAGCGCTACCTCGCCAAGTCTTTTCGCACCCTCATCGATACTAAGATACTTCTTCATAATGTCGAGTCCAGTTTTAGCTTTGACATCAACAACCTTGCCCTTCTCAAAATACAGAGTGACCTCTTCAGTCAGATTATCAAGGACAGTGACTGGCCTTGTTGTTGTGATATAGCCCTCTGCACTATCCATATCAGGGGTTGAGAAGATCTCTTCAGTTGGAAGATTAGCGAAGAAGGCTGAACCATCAGGAAGATAACCAGAGCCTCCTGAGAATCTTGCTTTCTGGGTGAAGCTAACCTTGAAATCTGTTTTAGGGGATTTGTAATGAAGAGTCTTGATCTTAAGGTTATTAAGCCAATCCATTCTTCTCTTGCATGCATCATCAAATGCATCCCACTTTTCAAGATAATCCACGCTATCTATCTTTAATATCTTCGCCATTACCTCAGCAAGGTCTTCTTCTGTTGCATTCTCCCCGAGAATCTCTTTAGCCCATTCAGGGCCAGGAACGGCACAGACATTCCAGCTAAGCTGATTTGACATCGTTCTTGCAGAGTACTCCTTGCCAGATATCCTTGATGATTTTGAAATCTTCTGAAGATTATCAAGATTGGATTCGAACTTCTCAACTCTATCTTCTCCAGAGTCAATTCTAACACGTGCCCATTCCTCTGCGATCTGCTCATAGTCGTATGCCTTTAGGAAGGAAGGTACAAAGCATAGGTTTTCATCGCTTTCCTGATAAATGGATCTTGCGCCATTTACTCTAGGATCGGATACAACAATGTTCACGTATTTTGCTCCTAGCTTATATGCCCAGCGTGCCATAACTGATGCATATTCGTAGCTTTTAGGTCCTACGACAATTGTAAGGCATTGATCCTTCTTCAAGTTGACGCCCTTTCTAAGCACTAAATCCGCTAGCCTTTCAGCATAGACTTTAACCATAATCAATCATCCTCCAATATTATTCCATCTTCAAAGATTGTGATTTCATTTCCTTCATCATCATATAGGACAATAGAGGTGCTATCTGAACCAATAGGCAAAGATAGCGATACTAATGAATCATTGACTTTATCCAATATCTCAGAAGTTGCTGCTTGCGCTTTTATGCCGCCGATTGTCAATGAGACACCTCGCATCCTATCCCAATCTGGGTAAGCTGTGTATTCAATGAAAGAGGCAGGATTATTATCTTCAGCAATTGAAAGCATCGATGCAAATGGAGCCTCTGCATCCTGGCTCAGAAAGAGCTCAAACAGCTTCCCTTGGTTCTTATCAGCATCAAAGGAAGTTATCCTTCCATTTTCGAATTTGATAGATAGATTTGATATTTTCTTGCCAAATAGTGAGATAGGATAGGTAATATTTAAGTATCCATTGGTCTTGCTCTTATTCAGCGCTCTTAATATGTCTGATGCGAATACCGATGAAACAAACTTTCTTCCATCTTTGGTTGTTTCAATAGAAGGCATGAATTTTGAGTCTTTCAAGAATTCAATCTCAAGATCAGTGCCTTCCTCATTTGTTATTCTTGCTTTCAATAGATTGATTGAATTCAATCTATCGCATTCATAGAGCAAGATCTCTGATCGAGTTTCGTGTATCTCCTTGTACTCATCCTCTCCAAGTGAGAGCAAATCTGATAAAAGACTTATAATGAGTCCCTCGTTGCCATCACTATCATCAATGACCTTGCCCCATTCATCGCTTGGCATTGGACAAGCAAGGTAGGGCAGGGCAGGAGTTGGATTGCCAAGAGGATCAGAAAGCAATCTGAATCTTTGAAGCTCAGGAGCATTGTATATCGTCCCTTCCTCAGCATCGGGATATGCTGAGTATGTTTGAAGGTATACCAAGGCAGTTGGCTTTTTTCCAATAGGGTAATCAGTGGCTGCCTCTTCAGTCTCAATAACCTTTCCATTCTCGATTATCTGGATATAAACGCCATTCCCAGTGGCTTTTCTAGAGATATCAGCAAGCAAATGGGCGAATGAAGAATGTCTTTCCTCAGTGTTTATTGAAAGTACATCACCTCTTTTCAATTGCAATGCCTTATATATGATAAGCTCTGCGTATCTTATGTGAAAAATGTCCATATGAATTAATCTTAAAAAAAGCGCAATGACTGCGCTTTTAGTTATTGAAATTGCCTCTTGGTCTTCTGTCTTTCTTTGTTCCATTCATCTTGATATAGTCAAGTGATTTCTGGAACTCCCTGGTGAACTCTCCAAGATCTTCCTGATAAACGATGACAGATTGTCTTAAGAATCTGCCTTCAGTGTCTGTTGGTCTTGATTCAACAATATTAAGATATAAATCGCCGTAGATATTCTCCTTTACATTAAAGAAATAAGTACGGTCATTCTTGATTAGCTTTGATGAAAAAACTTCTCCACGCTCTCCCATAGGGCCCTCCGTTGTTTATATTGAAATGATAAACCTTATAGAGCCAACATTCAATATTAGTCTAATGGAAAGATAATCGCATTTGATTTATATAATTTTTACAAAATTTCATAAATGTAATTTTTAAACAGACACACGATGTGTTAAAATATCGTTAATTATTATGAATTCAAAAATGCCTTTTCAAATGAAATATTTCTTGATGCCCACCTATGGGAACTTCTTGAAATTGAAGTATGGTTTGAAAACAAAAGGTTTTGAGCAATTGAAGGATATCAAGGGGCCTGCCATTGTTTTCGCAAACCATGTACATACATTGGATCCGTTTTTTATCTCAGCGAGAATGCCATTCCATATAAGATGGGTTGCAGGTTCTTATCTCTTTAAAATGCCGTTTGTATCGCATTTGCTGCGTAAATGGGTGACAGCAATACCAAAAACGCAAGGAAGAAGTGATTTAGAGACTATAAGGCTAATCAGCAAGGCATTGAAAGAGAATGACGTTGTCGGCCTTTTCCCTGAAGGGACTAGAACCTGGACAGGTGATACCTACGATATTGTCGGAGGGACTGCAAAGCTTGTAAGACTGTTCAAGGTTCCTGTTGTGTTCATCAACATCGAAGGTGGCTATGCAAAGAAGCCTCGTTGGTCAACAAAGGAGAGGACGGGCAAGGTTTATCTAAATGTCAAGAGAATACTGATGCCTGAAGAGATTGCGAAAATGTCACTTGCGGAGATCAACCAGTGCGTTGAGGAGAACCTCATCTTCAAGCACGACAAATGGGCAAGTGAGAATCCTGAAGTGAATTACTCTGGCCCGCTTTCCGAAGGAATCGAAAGAGTTTTCTACGCATGCCCTGTATGCAACTCTTTTTCAACAATCAGATCCACCGATGAGGAGTTTCATTGTGTTAAATGCAATGCTAAGGCCAAATTGGATGGAAGATATCAGATTCATTCCGATGAATTCGCATTCAAGACTATCTCTGATTGGCATAAATGGGAAATGGAGAAAATAGATAATATATATTCTGCCAACGATGGAAAGAGCGAGCTCTTTCCTGTTGATGAGGGAATTCTCTTCCAAATGGATGTTGAGGATGTTCTCAAGCCTATCTCCAAGAGTTTCAATATAAGAACTTTCATTGACCGACTTGAATTCGAGTTCAAAGAGCAAGCAGAGGGAGTTGAGAGCGTATTCTACTTCTCTGATATTGAATCGATGGTCATCAACGCTAAGCAGACAATTGAGTTTTTCCATAAGAGCACACGATATAGATTCAGGCCTTCCACTGATAGAAGCAGCTTGAAGTACTTGGATCTTTACAATGTTGTTCTAAATAAGAATAAGGAGGCATAACTATGATGGATTTTTCTTATATCATACATTTCGGAGCAATATCTTTATCTCTTCTGATCGGCTCAATACTCAGGTCTAAGATAAAGGTATTTCAGCAATTCCTTATTCCTGCATCAATAATAGGTGGCTTCTTCCTGCTTATCTATTATAACTACATAGCACCTCACTTTGGGATGAATGCAGATTTCCTTGGGGAGATTGTATACCATCTTCTCAACATCTCCTTCATTGCCATGATGCTTCGTCCAAATGATGATATCAAGGAGAAGGTAACTGCAAGAAGACTTGGCCAGAATGTTGTCGCAACTGTGGCCCAGTACGGTCTTCAAGTCACATTCGGCCTGCTAATTACAGCGGTTTTGATTGCGACAGTGCTTCCTGATCTCTTCCCTGCAATTGGCTTGATTCTTCCTCTAGGCTTTGAGTTAGGACCTGGTCAAGCATATTCAATGACACTTCCATGGGAGAAGATGGGCTTTGAAGGTGCTACCAGCGTTGGTCTTACAATTGCTGCAATTGGCTTTCTTGTTGGTTCGATTGGCGGCGTCATCCTCATTAATCTGGGAATCAAGAACGGCTGGGTCAGCGAAGAAGCTGCAAAGAAGATGAGAAGCAAGGGAACTCAGACAGGCTTCCTTTCAAGAGAAGATAGGAAAGTTGGTGCGATGAATACAACAGACGGAGAGAGCATCGATTCCTTCACATATCACGTTATCCTGATATTCCTCACATATCTTATCTCCTGGGCTTTCCTGAAGGGAATTTCTGCCTTGTTGCACTTAATTGGACCTACAGGCGATAGCCTGGCAGAGAGCCTATGGGGTATTAACTTTGTTTTCTCATCACTTATCGCAAGTGTTGTTAAATTCCTGATGGGTAAGTTCAAGATTGACCACACAGTTGATTCAAAGACAATGAACAGAATCAATGGCTTTGCTGTAGATTTGACAGTTGTATCTTCACTTGGTGCGATTAGCTTGGTTGCTATCTCCTCTTATTGGCTTCCAATTATAGTCCTATCTGTTGTGGGAATCCTCATCACATCAATTGTCTTGCCATACTACTGCTCTAGACTCTTTGATGACAACCAATTCTATAGAATGCTTGTTCTCTATGGCTCAGCAACAGGAACACTCCCAACTGGATTATCGCTTTTGAGAGTCGTTGATCCTGAATTCGAAACACCTGCCGCAAGGGATTTCACATATGCCTCAGGAATCGTTTTCTTCATGGTCATTCCTATCATACTTTGCGTTAACCTTCCTGCCCTCAGCTATACAAGCAAAAATCCTCTATATTTCTGGCTAATGTTCCTAATCGGTGTTGTATATACTCTAATCTGCCTTATTGCGTACATTAAGCTTGCAAAGGGCAGGGCATTTAGCAAGAACGATAGATTGTTCTTCAGAGAGAACAAGGTAAAGAGAGCAAAGCACTCATAAATCCATTCCTATTTCTAGCATTACTGTGAGCTTGGGATTAAAAACCCCAAGCTTTTCATATGCCTTTTCATCATAGCTTTTGAATAAACCCTCTAATCCATCTCCATATACGAAGGTGCATCCAGCTTCAATTCTCACTCTGTAGGAGGAATATCCATTTATGATCAAGTCTTGTGGCAAGAGTATGACACCAACTGAAAAGTCAGATGTGAAGGCAAGGATTTCCTCTAAGTTCACAAAAGGAATAGATGAGCCTGGAATCGAGTTAAGCAGCTTGTAGATCTTGAATTGCCCAAATCCAATTGAAAGCGCTGAATAAGCTTCGATGTATTTCAAATCAATGCTATATTGAGCTCCAAAAAGCCACATATTATAAGCTTTCTTCGTTCTTCCGACTAATGAGAGGTCAGAGCTTAACTCAGCTTGGCTATCCACTGGGTAGCCTGAAATGTTCCTATTCTCGATAAACAAGGATAATGGCTGTCTCTTAAAGGGCTTGGATAGTCGTATTGTCCATAGATCATTCTCAAGGAAATAACTCACTCCAAGAGAGACATTCAAATCAGAAGAAATGAATTCAAAGCCAGATTCATTTGGAAGCAAATTCATTGCGACTCTCGTAAAGCCATAGCCTGTTGTGGTGAATGCTTCATGTGATAAATATAAAAGACCTGTATCGATAAAATGGAATAATCGTGCTCCATTTTCATAGGCTTCAAAAAGCTTCTGTGTTGGGAAAGAGGAATCAGAGATTGTCCTTGTCTTTGATATCTCAATGCCGATTATGCTTTTCCCACTTCTTGTTATATGAAAGCCACCGCCAATTGATGAACTATGATTCAGATTGATTGCACTATTGCCATTTGCAAATAGCGAAAGATATAGATTCGAGAAGCCGAAGGAAAGCAAATTCAAGCCCAATCCAAATTCAGCTCCAAGATATGGATAGGGGAATATGGAATTAGTGTCATATTCAAGGTTCACGCTATGGACCTTCAAGCTATCGTGGCTGCCATTTTGAAGTTTATCAAGACCAATGTTCCCTGCTAAAAGCGCACCAAGTTCAAGCTTGAAGCTCAATGCTAAGCTCTTATTATTATAAATACTTGTCTTACAAGCTTTTAATAGTGCGTTATCTATCCTTCCCGAATAGAATTGATTTTCAGACGGGATGCTCTTTCCTGGCATCCATCCATTTTTATAACCTCTGTTTGTTATCCCGGCTAGTTCAAGGCTAAGCTCAAGTTCGTCAAAGTCAAGAAGAGTGAAAAGCGAATATGATAGCTGGTCATCATCGTTTCTGCTAAAGCCTTCTGTCCACATATCATTGCCTGATCCAACTAGAACTCTCTTAATTGGAACAGTGAATAGTGGCAAAGCGCAGAGCATAAACACAAATAGTGATATAATCCTTCTCTTCATAACACGAAGATAAGCACTATCGTATTTTTATAAGCGTAATAACCTTATTTTTATTGATAAAAGCAATTGACAATGATATGACATTTTTTGTATATTCGTCTTGTTGTAATGCGACTGTCGTATAATGGCTTTTACCTCAGCCTTCCAAGCTGAAGATGCGGGTTCGATTCCCGTCGGTCGCTTAGGGTTCCCGATGGAACCCTTTTTTCATATCAAAAGCTCTTCTCCTGCACTTTCATCTTGCTTATATAGCTTGAATGACAATCTATGTATATCGGTAATGCCAAGTCGCTCTATTGCCTCATAGTGTGCCTTTGTTGGATATCCTTTATGTTTTTCAAATCCATATCCTGGATAGATTAACGAATATTTCTCCATGATTCTGTCCCTTTCATTCTTTGCCAGTATAGAGGCTGCCATGATCTCTGGGACCTTACTGTCTCCCTTGACTATTGCCTTGACAGGGCAATCGACATCAGGTGTCTTATTTCCGTCGCAAAGCAGAATATCAACTTTAGTCTTCAGCTTGACATCTTCATAGCTTTTTTTCATTCCAAGAAGCGAGGCTTGCAATATGTTGATTTTATCTATCATGTGGTTGTCTATCACACAAACTGAGTAAGCAATCGCTCTCTGTTTAATGACTATCTCTGCCTTTACTCTTTGCTTCTCTGTCAGCTTCTTAGAGTCACCCAAAAGAGAGAAGGGAAAGTCATGAGGAAGCACAACGGATGCAGCTACAACAGGTCCTGCCAAAGGGCCACGCCCAGCTTCATCGGTACCGCATACTATCATTTTATCGATTGAATCATCAAATAGGCTGTATTCCATATTGTTTTCACTTCTTATATAATTGATGTAAATAAATTGTAAGGGAGAATGCCTTGTTTTTAAAGTCATTGGATATTAACGGCTTCAAAAGCTTTCCAGATAGAACCCATATTGATTTCACAGATGGAATCACCTCTCTGCTTGGTCCTAACGGCTGTGGAAAGTCGAATATTGTTGATTCGATAAAGTGGGTGCTAGGAGAGCAATCTACCAAGACTTTGAGAGCAAGCTCTATGCAGGATGTCATTTTCAATGGCACTGATACAAGAAAGCCCTTGCAGATGGCTGAGGTCACTTTGACCATAGACAACGAGAGCCATCATCTTCAGACTGATGTTCCAGAGATTGTCATTAGAAGAAGAGTCTACAGGACAGGTGAAAGTGAGTATTATCTCAATGGTCAGCGTTGTCTGCTTAAGAACATCAAGGAACTCTTCCTGGACACCGGTGTTGGCAAAACAGCCTATTCCATTCTTGAGCAGGGCAAGATTGACCAAATACTTTCAAATAAGCCTGAGGACCGAAGATATATCTTTGAGGAAGCTGCTGGAATATCACGATATAAGCAGAAATGCCATGAGGCACAGAACAGGATAGAGCGAGCCAATGAGAATATTGAGAAGCTCATGATAACCTTCAATGAAACAAAACGCACCTATGATAGGACCAAGAATCAGGCATTGAAGGCCATTGAATGGGAAGAACTCTCAAACAAGGCCTTTGAGCTTGATATCGATCTGCGTCTTTCCCGCCTAAAGATGTTTCAGGACCTAAAGGCGCATCGAATAAAGCTTAGAGATGAAGCAGAGAAAAGACGCGATGAGCTTAAATTAAAGCTAGAGGCGTATAATGATGACATCAGCACCAGCAGTGGAGAGGTGAATGAGTATCGGGAGAACGTCAGAAAGCTCGAAATTGCAATAACACATCATGAAGCTTCAATAGAGGGCATAAACTCCACTATCTCAGCATTGGAGGATAATTATCGCTCTTACATAGAAACACTGAATTCTGGGCAGGCTAAATGCGCTTCCATAGAAAGTGAGATCAACAGATACAAAAACGATAGGATGGTTGCTGAGGAACAGCTTGGCAACTATCAAGATAACCTTGAAGAGAAGGAAAGCCAGCTTAGATACACAGAGAAGCTCCTGCTATCAACAAGAGATGAGATTTCAAGGCTCGAGAAGGAAATAGATGATGCAGAGCTTAGGAATGCAAACCTTGATGATGAACTCTCAATGCTTTCAGAAGAGCTTAAAAGCGTCATTGAGAGTCTAATCGCTGAGGTTGATGAAAAGACAGGTAGCGAATACTCATCTGAAAGAAGAGAAGGGGCAGAGAACAGCTTCCATGAAGCTATGGAGTCAATTCGCAAATCAATTGAAAACAGGCTTGCCTTCATTAGCAGCCTGCCTGATGGTGTTGCATATTCAAAGGAGATCGCTATTAAGGATTTCTCGTCTCTTTATAAGGATATTGATGAGATAATCTTGATCTTCAACGATTACAAGGATTCAATCCCTCCTGTCATCGATACTCTTTTATCGCCAGAGGGCTTGATGACAAAAAAGCGCAATGTTGAGAAGAGGGAAAGAGAAGCAAGGACAGAGATTGAGAGAAACAGAGCCTTCATCTCTGAAAGCAAGACAAAGCTTGGCACCCTTAATCTCGATATCCATAGCATCCAGACTAACATAGCCTCAATCAAAGAGCACCTTGGCTCATTGAGGATATATGTAGACTCCCAGAAGGACAAGATCAAAACACTTGATAAAACGATAATGCAAAGGGAGTTCGAGCTTGAGGATGAAATATCAAAGACTGAGATCGCAAGAACAAGGGTAAGCGAGATAGCAGAGAAGATTCATCAAAAGGATTCCGAGAAGGAGAATCTCTCAAATGAGATAGCGAGACTGAGAGGCGAAAAAAAGCAAATCGATCAGCTTCTTTCAGATAGATTCAATTTCCTAAATTCCAAAATCACAGAAAAGGACAACGCCTTCAGGGCGATGAATGAGGCTGGAAGGGAATATGATGCCCAGACGATGTACCTTGAGCAGACAGATAATGCGATAAGGGATGTATTCACATCATTCTTTGACCAGTACGCAAGGAACTTGGCAGAGTTTGAGGAAAGAATGCGTGACAATCTTCCCTCTGAGCAGGAGCTGAGAACTGAGTTGGAGTCGGTTAATAAGGAGATACAGAGCTTAGGC
This sequence comes from Candidatus Ornithospirochaeta sp., assembly GCA_045606405.1. Classification (GTDB taxonomy): domain Bacteria; phylum Spirochaetota; class Spirochaetia; order Sphaerochaetales; family Sphaerochaetaceae; genus Ornithospirochaeta. The sequence continues at coordinate 15,620 of JAZURW010000138.1, forward strand.
GCAATCAATCATGCTGCTAAATCAGACTTTGACAAGGCAGAGGATGACTATAAATTCATCTCAAAGCAGCTTTTGGATCTTGAAAACGCTAAAGCGGATATGCAAAGCGTCCTTGATGAGATACAAGGCAAGTCAGTTGAGCTCTTCCTTAAGAGCTATAATGAGATTTCAGACAACTTCCAGGCCATGTTTAGAAGGCTCTTTGGAGGCGGAAGGGCAGAGCTTAGGCTAGTCGATCCTGAGAATGTTCTGACATCTGGCATTGACATCCTTGCACAGCCTCCAGGAAAGTCAATGGCGACTCTTTCGCTTCTCTCAGGTGGAGAGCGAAGCATGACAGCTGTCGCTCTTTTATTCGCGACCTATCAAGTAAAGCCATCGCCTTTCTGCATTCTTGATGAGATTGACGCGGCTCTTGATGATAGGAATATCGGATTCTTCCTCGATGTATTGCAGGAATTCGCAAAGGATAGCCAATTCATCATCATCACACATAACAAGCACACTGTCACAGGTGGCAACTCAATGCTTGGTGTATCGCAGATGGAGGCCGGCGTTTCAACTGCAGTTGCGTATAGAATCGGAAGGGTTAAGGGCCAACCTGTCATAATGAATGAGGACGATGAGGAGATAGAATTTGATTCAGAAGGAAATAGGCGTTGATTTCTATCCCAAATATGTGTTTTTGTTGTCTCAAAAAGCCATTAGCAGGTCAACTATCATTGACCGTTTTGATGTATTTGTGTATAAAAGAAATGTTGTCTAAAGAACGGGAAAATAGATGTTTGATAGTATAAGCGATAAATTTACAGGGATTATGAGAAACTTGTCCGGCAAGGGCAAGATTTCAGAGAAGAACGTCAGAGAGGCTGTTGATCAAATCAAGGAAGCCCTTTTGGATGCTGACGTCAACCTTCGTGTTGTTAGACGCTTTGTCAACTCAACAATGGAAGAAGCTCTCGGAGAAAAGGTACTGAACTCCGTTGACCCTGGACAACAGTTCAC
>JAZURW010000139.1:0-8472 GCA_045606405.1 Candidatus Ornithospirochaeta sp.
TGCCTTTTCACATCATCAAAACAAAGGAAAAAGGCTCCGGTTTGCTGTCCCGGGAGCCTTGCCGTTGAGTGTTTTCAAAAAGAAGGACTGCCGCATTTCTATTTTGCGACAGTCCCTTTTTTCATATCTTGTAAAGCAGAAAAACGACTTTTTTTGTTTATTAGAGTATGAAAGTCCTATTTCCTTTTTTCCTGATTGCGCTTTTGTCATCCTGCACGCTTGAGAGCGATAGCTGTCATTTGTCCTTTGTGACGCATAATGCTTATTGTTTTTTTGATGGGTCTTATTTGGGCAATGAATATGAGGGCTTTGATCCTAAATCTGGATATGATCTCGAGTGCTATGAGCAAAGGGTCAAAGACTACGCTGAGTTCATGATAAATAGCTTCTCAGGCTATGATGTGATCCTCCTTCAGGAGATTGAGGGCAGCAATGTGCTTCTTGATCTGCTTGATGCGGGGCTTAAGCGAAAGGGCTTTCTGTACTATGGAGCAGCATCTCTCTCAGATGGATACCTTTCTGTCGGCTTTATCTCGAAGCTGAAGCCAGAGGATGTGGTTTTGCATGGCACTGAGGGTTCAAGACGCATCTTGGAGCTTGTTTTCGACATAAATGGCGAGCTTATCCATCTAGTGAACGTTCACCTATCAAGCAGGCTAGCAGCGGAGAACGAGAGCAAAAGGCATGAAGAGCTTTCCCTCCTGCTTTCGATAATCGAGCAAAGGGAGGGGAATCTGGTTGTTGTCATGGGAGACTTCAATGTTGACCTTAAAAAGGGAGACTCCTGCATTGCATTGAAGGGGAGTCTTGAGTCCCTCTCAAGCCCCATTGTGCTCACTGGCGATGGAGGTGAGTGCGGCAAGAATGTCTGCTACTCTCCTGCTGTCGATAAAATGGAGAGTCTTGGAGAGGGCACCTACTTTCATGAGGGGGAGTGGAGCTTTATTGATTCTGCTCTCATTACGGGAGAGGCCTTTGACTGGCATGGGCTGGAATACCATGCATCAAGGATTGTGGCACCTGGAAGTGCCAAGGATGGCTATGGCTTTCCCAAAAGATTCAATGCAAAGGATGGAAGTGGCTTCTCAGATCACTTTGCCTTTGGCCTTGAGTTTGTTTTTTGATCTTTCTTTCTTCAATCTATCAGAGCGATGTGGTAATGTTTGAGCATGCAGGAGAATATCAAGGAGATTCTATTTGGAGGGCAGACCTTCTCGTGGTTTGAGGAGGATGGGCTCTATAAAGCTGTCCTCAATGGGAGATTGTATTCAATATCATCTCTCTCTGATGGCTATGACGATCCCTTTTTAAGGCAGTACTTTGATCTTGATTATGACTACAGCAAGGCGATAGAGGAGATAAGGGCCAAGGATGATATTCTTCGCCAGGCTGTTGACTTGATAGGGCCAATCCGGATTCTAAAGCAGGATGAGTGGACTGCTGCGATCTCCTTCATCCTCTCTCAGAACAACAATATAAAACGCATCACAGGTTTATATAGGCGCTTATGCGAGGAATATGGCCATGAGGTTGCAAAGGGATATTACTCTTTTCCCACTCCAGAGGAATTGTCAAGGGCGACAGAGTCTAGGCTGAGGGAACTGGGCGTGGGCTTTAGGGCGCCATTTATAATGGATGCTGTGAGAAATGCCGATGTATTCAAGAAGGTCAAGGAGATGCCTTTTGATGATGCGATGGCTTCTCTTCAGCTCATAAAGGGCATAGGGCCCAAGGTAGCATCGTGCATCCTTATCTTCGGATATGGAAGAAAGGAGGGCTTTCCTGTGGATGTGTGGATAAGAAAAGCCCTAAGAGAATACTATCCAGATAAGGATGTGTCCTATTTCGCCCCTTACCAGGCGCTTTCCCAGCAATATCTATTCTCATGGATCAGGGCGATAAGCTAGCTATCTTGTCTTTGGGAATTGGAGCTCATAGAATATCTGCTCAAGCTCCAATGCGATGTTTATGTTATGCACGATGACAACCGAGCCGTCCTCGAGCGTTGTGTTCTTCAGTGTGATTGGGGAGAAGTTAAGCACTCCCTTGACTCCTGAGCCCACTATCTTCTGGAAGCAATCCGAGGCTGCCGCCTCTGGCACGGTTATTATCGCGACTCTGACGTTAAGCGCTTCTACCACCTCATCAAGCCTTGTCATTGGATAGACAGGGATCGAGGAGGACGCATCTGCGTATACGATGGGATCGGAGTCGAAGCCTGCGACAATCTTTATGCCATCTGGCTCGAAGCCTGAATAGTGCATAAGCGCTTTTCCGATTCTTCCACAGCCTATGACAATCACGTTCTGCACATCTCCCTTCCCCAGTATTTTCCCTATCTGCTCAATGAGGAGCGCAATCTCATATCCCCCACGCTTTTGGCCTTTTATCTCCAAAGATGAGAAGTCCTTGCGCACAATTGCGGCTGTCACGCCTGCCGCATCGGCAAGATTATGTGCGAAAACCTTTTCTAAACCTATTGCCTTAAGCCTATTAAGAGCTCGATAGTATCTTGTAACTCGAACCAATAGCTCGCTATTCATTGAAATTCTCCTAATAATGTGAATAGAAGTATATTAAATAAATTATTAGTTTAATTATTCTATAGGTCAAGAAAGATTAAATACTAATCGTTTACAATATCGATTTTTTTATTTGTTTGTTATATCCTTGTAAATGGTGAATTTTTACAAAGGAGGCATTATGTCCCAGAATATTTTTTCAGCTGAGCTAAATGAGTTCATCGCAGCTTGGCGCAATAAGCCTGGTAACATGATCATGGTCCTCCATAAGGTTCAGGAGGAGATTGGATATATTTCCGAGGAAGCTGCTGCGGAGGTCGCACGCCAGCTCGAGGTTCCTCTTGCAACAATATGGGGTGTAGTAACCTTTTATCATTTCTTCAAGCTCAACAAGCCTGGCAAGTACAACATCCAGGTATGCTTAGGCACAGCTTGCTATCTTAAGGGTGGCGATATCATCATTGAGGAACTTGAGAAGGTTGCAGGTCTTACAGTTGGCGGTCTCACAGAAGACGGCAAGTTCTCTCTCGAGGCTGTAAGATGCGTCGGTTGCTGTGGTCTTGCTCCAGTTATGACAATTGGCGGTGAGGTATTCGGCAAGGTGACAAAGAATCAGGTTGCAGGAATCCTGGACAAGTTCGCTTGATGCATAGGCTTGATGACCTTATCCTCGAAGCAGTCGAGAACAGCAGAGAGGCTGGCGCAGAATCAATCGATATCGATGTGGATTTGAAGTCAGGCAAGTTTTTCATAAAGGTCATCGATGATGGGGTTTCCCCCATCCCCGAGAACCCTTTTTGCGATGGAGTTACAACAAAAGGGGAGAAGAGAGGGAGAGGCCTTGCGCTTATAAAGGAAAGAGATAGATCTGCTTCCCTTGATAGGTGCAATGGCAAGACGGTATTAGCCTTCTCTTTGGTGGATGATCATAGCCTAGAGGATTTGGAGCATGCGCTTTTGCCAATCTTCTTGGGCGAGGGGAAGATCGAATTCAGCCTTCGCTATGCTGGCAAGGTCTTTTGCCTGGATAGTGGGGAGCTGGAAAGGGAAAATGCTTTTCCCTACAATGGCGGATCGATTGCTGCCTTCAAGGCAATCGTGAGGCGTAAAAGGAGTACGTTAATGTCTATACTCTCATTAGACGATTTAAGAGCAATCAGAAATCGTGAAGAGAAAGAGCTCAGAAAGCGTGATATCCACGGTAGAACTGTCCATGTTGTAGTTGGCATGGGAACAAGCGGAATCAACGCAGGAGCAAAGGTTGTCCTCAATGCACTCGCAGACGAGATTGAGGCAGCTGGTCTTGATCAGGTCATCCTCACACAGACAGGCTCTCTTGCACCAATTGCAGAGCCAGTTGTTGAGGTTTATTCAAAGGAAACTGGTCTTGTTGTTTACGGTGATGTCTCTAAGGCAGATGCAGTGCGCATTGTCAAGGAGCACCTGGTAGAGGGAAAGATCCTCGAGGAAAAGAGGGTCGAGGTCAAGGAGGACTAAGATGGGTTTTAAGAACTATATTCTTGTTTGTGGCGGAACAGGCTGTGAATCCTCAAGAGCTGACCAGATTTACCGCTCTCTCATTGAAGAGGCAAAGAACCAGGGTGTTGCTGATCAGGTGCAGGTGATCAAGACAGGATGCTTCGGCTTCTGTGAGCAGGGACCAATCGTGAAGATCCTCCCAGAGGATTCATTCTATGTACAGGTAAAGCCTGAGGATGCAAAGGAGCTCATCAGCGAGCACGTTGTAAAGGGCAGACAGGTAACACGCCTTCTTTACAATAAGGAAGTCAGAAAGCCTTATGAGGAGGTTGAGGACATCCAGTTCTATAAGAAGCAGCTCAGAATCGTTCTCAGAAACTGTGGCTCAATCGATCCAGAGAACGTCAACGAGTATATCGCAGCTGACGGCTATAAGGCTCTTGAGAAGGTCCTCTTCGAGATGACTCCAGAGGATGTCATCAATGAGCTCAAGGTAGCAGGCCTCAGAGGTCGTGGCGGCGCAGGCTTCCCAACTTGGATGAAGTGGAACTTCACAAAGCAGGCTGAAGGCGATGTGAAGTATGTTGTATGCAACGCTGACGAAGGTGACCCAGGTGCTTACATGGACAGATCTACACTTGAGGGTGACCCACACTCAGTTCTTGAGGCTATGACAATCTGTGGATATGCAATCGGTGCACATCAGGGTTTCATCTACATCCGTGCTGAGTATCCTCTCGCAATCCATCGCTTGGAAGTAGCTATGGCTCAGGCTAGGGAATATGGTCTTCTTGGCAAGAACATCCTTGGCTCAGGCTTTGATTACGATATCGAGATTCGTCTTGGCGCAGGTGCATTCGTTTGCGGCGAGGAGACAGCTCTTCTTCAGTCAATCGAAGGCAAGCGTGGCATGCCACTTCCAAGACCACCATTCCCAGCATCAAAGGGTCTTTGGGGCAAGCCAACTGTGATCAACAACGTTGAGACTTGGGCAAATATCCCTGTGATCATCACAAAGGGTGGTGAGTGGTTCAGCCAGATCGGCACACAAGATAGCCATGGAACAAAGGTATTCGCTCTCACAGGCAAGATCTGCAACTCAGGACTTGTTGAGGTTCCAATGGGAACAACACTTAGAGAGATTGTATATGATATCGGTGGTGGAATCGCTAAGGGCAAGTCATTCAAGGCTGTTCAGACAGGTGGTCCATCAGGCGGCGTTATCACAGAGGAGAACCTTGATACACCAATCGATTTCGGTGGACTCCAGAGAATCGGCTCAATGATGGGCTCAGGCGGCATGATTGTAATGGATAACGATGACTGTATCGTAGACGTTGCTAAGTTCTACCTTAACTTCACAGTTGATGAATCCTGCGGAAAGTGCGCTCCATGCCGTATCGGCGGTAAGAGCCTCATGAACATTCTTGAGAAGATCACAGATGGAAAGGGAACACAGGATGATATCGAGCAGATCGAGAGAATCGCTCTCGCTATGAGAAAGGGCTCTCTTTGCGCTCTTGGCCAGACAGCTCCAAACCCTGTTCTTTCCTCTCTTAAGTACTTCCCAGAGGAATACAAGGCACATATCGAGGATAAGAGCTGCCCATCAGGCAAGTGTAAGAAGCTCATCAAGTACGAAATCGATCCATCTAAGTGCATTGGATGTACAGCTTGTTCCAGAAAGTGCCCAGTAGGCGCTATCTCAGGCGAGGTCAAGAAGCCTCATAAGATCGATCAGTCTGTATGTATTAAGTGCGGAGTATGTAAGAGCACATGTAAGTTCTCCGCTATCGATATTAAGTAAGGAGGTAGAGGAGAATGATTCATCTTACAATCCAGGGAATTAACGTAGAGGTACCTGAGGGAACCAGCGTTCTCGAGGCTGCCAAGATTGCAGGAGTTGAGATCCCAACTCTCTGCTACCATCCTGACTTAAAGCCATTTGGCTCTTGTGGACTTTGTGTCTGCAAGCAGGAAGGAAATGCAAAGATCCTAAGAGCTTGCGCAACACCAGCTGCTGAGGGCATGAAGATCATCACACATGATCCAGAGCTTTATGAGGTAAGAAAGGCCATTTTGCAGCTTACTCTCTCAACTCACCCTCAATCATGTCTCACATGCGTAAGAAACAACAAGTGTGAGCTTCAGAAGCTTGCTATTGAGTATGGTCTCAGAGAGCAGCCATTTGAAGTCAGAATCAGCGATAAGAAGGCTGACCACTCAACAAAGTCAATCGTTCTTGACCCTGCTAAGTGCGTCAAGTGCGGTCGCTGTGTGCAGGTTTGCCAGCAGCTTCAGGGTGTTTATGCCCTTGAGTTCTGTGGAAGAGGTGACAAGACTGTCATGTCTCCAGCTTTCAACCTCCCACTTAATGAGTCCCCATGCATCAAGTGCGGACAGTGCATCGTCCATTGCCCAGTAGGCGCTATCTATGAAGAGGATGAGAGCTCAAAGCTCGTCAAGGCTATCAACGACCCAGAAAAGAAGGTCGCAGTCCAGATCGCTCCAGCTGTCAGAGTAGCAATTGGAGAGGAGTTTGGGATGAAGCCAGGCGAGATCTCAACAGGCAAGATCTACGCAGCACTTAGAAGACTCGGCGTCGATTATGTATTCGATACAAACTTCAGCGCTGACCTCACAATCATGGAAGAGGGCACAGAGCTTATCCACAGAATCCAAAAAGGTGGTGTTCTCCCACAGATCACATCCTGCTGCCCAGGCTGGGTCAACTACTGTGAGGAATACTATCCAGAGCTTCTTGACAACCTTTCATCTGCAAAGTCCCCAATGATGATGCAGGGTGCTATCACAAAGACATACACAGCAGAGAAGTACAACCTCGATCCAAAGAGCATCTACTCTGTTGCCATCATGCCTTGCACAGCTAAGAAGGGTGAGATCACAAGAGATGGTGAGCACGCTTTCTCATCAGGTGAGCAGGATGTTGATCTTGTTCTCACAACAAGAGAGCTTGCAAGACTCATCCAGGAGTATGGAATCCGCTTTGCTGAGCTTAAGGATGAGGATGCTGATAGCCCAATCGGCGAATACACAGGCGCAGGAACAATCTTCGGCGTTACCGGTGGCGTTATGGAGGCAGCTGTAAGAACAGCTTATTTCGTTCTCACTGGCGAAGAGCTTGCATCTCCTGAGATCCCTCTTGTAAGAGGTCTTGGTGAGGTGAAGGTAGGAGAGGTTGAGGCTGCTGGAAAGAAGATCAGAGTGGCTATTGTCCATGGCATGGCAAACGCTAAGGAGCTTCTTGACAAGGTAAGAGCTGACAAGGCAGAAGGAAAGGCTCCAGAGTTTGATTTCATCGAGATCATGGCTTGCCGTGGCGGCTGTATCGCAGGCGGTGGACAGCCAATCGGAACAGATGATGCTGTCAGAACTGAGAGAACTGAAGGCCTCTATACAGATGATGAGAAGAGCGTAAAGAGATGCTCACATCAGAATCCTTCAATTCAGGCTATCTACAAGGATTTCCTCACAGAGCCACTTTCAGAGAAGGCACACCATCTTCTCCACACATCCTATAATGCACAGCCACAGTATAAGAACAAATAATCAAAGGCTGTTTGCTTAATCAGATAAGTCCCCAGCGCGTGACTGGGGACTTTTGTATTCTTCGAAGTGCCTCAGAAACAGGCCTTCTTGGAGGCTTTTTTTCATCTGATGATGTCCAATAGCAGGAATCTATCCAATCTGCCGGATGCCGTCAGCAAGGCCATGTCGCCATCTTTGGATAGTTCAAGAGCAGTGTATTGGTCGCTATCCAATGTTATATAGTCATTTCCTGTATTCAAATCAAAGCCATATTTCTCCTCAAACAGTACCATGTGCAGTCTCTTGCTATATTTATCGAAGATGTAGAAATATTCTCCATCCTGTGAGCCTTCGATGAAAGGAACAGGAATGCCAGCTCCAATGAAATCCAAGCTGCCGCTTGTTTCAATCACGCTTGTCGCTCCAGGCACTCGCGTTGTGTTTATGATCCCTCTTTCATGAAGCAAGAAGCCATTGCCACTTTCATAGTTTGTTATTCTCCCACTAAGTCCAGCAGAGAAGAGCCTTTTCTCAGACACTTCATCGCCATCATAGAGAATCTGGTTTTCATCAATCATGAGCATGTCGTTGCTGTAATGGAATCTAAACACTTTGGCCGCAAAGGATGAGACTGCCGTAACTGTCGATGTCTGTTTGTCTGCTGTGAGGCTTATTATTGGTCCATCAACGAAATCTGTCGCAGAGACGAGGTTTGAGGCTATAAAGGACTCAGTAGAGGCTGCATTCTTCTTCAAAGCTAAGAGACCTACTTTATCATAGTTCTTTGTCGCTGCGGCAACGAAGGCGAATTCAATGTTTCCTGTCTTATTCTTGAAGGATACCCCAGGTCCCAGATGCCTTATCAGGCCCATGTCGCTTTGGTCATAGAGGCTATCTTCTGTTCTTAAGTCGGATCGTAGCC
>JAZURW010000140.1:0-7090 GCA_045606405.1 Candidatus Ornithospirochaeta sp.
ACTCAGGCTTCTTACTGCGATACATCACCACCCAACAACATTTCTCCTTGTTGTGATTCTCCTCAAGCCATTGCCTAAGTTCGGCGCGAGTACTGTAGTGTAGGTGCCGAAGGTCCAGACCAAGGCAATGACTGAAAGCGACATAGGAATCAAAACGCTTCGCTTGGATCTGAAGCAGAAGAAGAAAACAATCTGTATCATCACAAAGCATAGAGAGACAAGCGTGATCAGGTCCTTCTGAAGATAGTTCATGACCTTGAGATTGATGACACTGTTTCCATTTGTATATACATTAAGCCCTCTATCCTTGAGGGGTTGCAGGATCTCAAGCACCTCAGCATAGCTTTGGTTGTTGAAGTCCTTCGATCTGAAGTCGAAAAGGATTGAGTTCCCACTTCCTCCAACAAGGTAGTACTTGATTATTGGGTCATTTTCAATGTGGGAGGCGAAAAGAGCAGCCTCCTCCTCTGTCCAGCCATCACCATCGTTATTAGGGTTCATTGGGACAGTGGCAAGCCTAGTGCCCCTCTTTTCAAGTGTCACGAAGTCATAGACAGATGAGGAAAGCCCTATATCAGACCGGCTTGTGAGCCTCTCAACTGTCATCTGAATCAAATTGAGGTTATCCTTTGTGAATATATCATCTCCCTCTATCATGACAAGAAGATTTGACCAGAAGGAGCTGTTCTTATCATTTGGATCGCTTTGATTGACATACTCGATTTGTGAGTCATCAATCTTCAAAGGCCTTTCAATCTCTTTAGCACCAGATGCCTTTGCAGCAGCTTCCTTGAGCTTTACTTGGGCTTCCGAGCTTCCTCTTATCTCCTTGAGGGTGACTGTGTCCTCAGCAGGCTCATGAAAGGAGATTCCTCCTTCATAGCTATCTTCCCCATTGCCCCAAGGCATGAAGGATGCGTAGTTCGCATCAAGCTGCAAGGAGAGAGCCTTGTAGCCGAAAAAGCCAGTTATAGCGAGAATCACGATGATGACGAAGATCGCATGACGAGAGAAGAATGATATTATTTTGCTCATTTGCCTATCCTATCTGTGATGCATGGCATAGGATTACCTTCGCACTTCCCACAAAAGAGGAAGAGACGCTTCCAGTACCACCTTGCCACCTTGCTGTATTTATCTCTATAAGCCTTATAGTCCAAATGGTTCCACCACACCCTAAGAGTGTAATAGTAGTATTTGGTATGGAAGAACATTATGCTATAAAGCACTACCTTCCTATTTGATATCTCATCCCCAAAGTTCACATTCGAGATATATCCGTCCATCTCATCCATAGCCTTATAGGAGAAGCGGCTCCTGGTTATCGATGAGAGATTTCTTCTGTAGTTGAAGAGCCTTCGCTGGCTTTCCACCACCTTATTCGCCTTATATATGACATGAGGCATGAGAATCAGGTCCTCAAAGACCCTGCCTTCAATAAAGCGCATACCCTCAAAGAGCTCTCGCTTGATAAGCCGTGACCAAGGAAAGCAGAAAACGCCCAAAGGCCTGGTCATAAGCTCAACATACTCCTCGCTTCGATAGATGCGCTCTCTATCCCAGCCCCGCCTAAGCCTGCTATCGTCAGCTCTGACGGTATTCTTCCTGCAGGCAACCACATCAGCACCATGCTTGACTGAAAGAGAGAGAAGGATCCTCACCGCATCCTCATCGATCCAATCATCAGAATCGACAAATAGGATGTAATCCCCCCTAGCCTCATCCAGCCCTTTGTTGCGCACGAATGAAACACCATGGTTGGCATCGCTGAATACGCGCACCCTCTCATCTATCGAGGCATAGTGCCTAATGATATCCAGACTCTCATCTTCTGAGCCATCATCAAGCAATAGAAGCTCTATTCTCCCATAGCTTTGAGAGAGTATCGAATCAATGCATTTTCCCAGATATCTCCCAGAGTTGTATATTGGAACTATCACAGATACTAACGCATCCATCAAGCCTTCCCATCTTTGAACAATCCATAATCCTCAAGAATCTGATCCCTGAGCCTATCAGCGCTAAACTCAAGAGGAAGGTTCTCAAAGTTCTTGGAAATCTCCTCTAGCAAGCTCTCATCCCTATAGCACCTCTCTATGATATCGACCTTTTTATCGAGGTTATCCTCGCACCAGCCTACCTTGTGCTCGTTGAAGAACTCCTTGACCTTACGGGCCATGAAAAGGACCTCTGAAATCAAGCAGGGGCGCTGAAGATACATCGCCTCCATAAGGGCATTCGCACCTGCCTTGCCTACCTGGATATCTGAGGCATCAAGGTATTCATAGACATTGCTGACAAAGCCAGGGCATACAAGATCGAAGTCCGGGTAGTCTCTCTTGAAGGCCTCAAATCTCCTGTTTGTCGCTCCATGCTTACCCCCTATGATGACAACCTGCACATCCAGCTTCCTCTCTGCCAAGCGATAAAGCATCCTGTTATCCCCTATCCCTTCTCCGCCAAGCGAGATCAAAATGGTGAACTTGTCCTTCAAGTTCAATGATGCCCTCGCCTTCTTCTTGCCTTGGAAAACATATTCCTTGAACTTTGACTGTATAGGGAAAGGGCATCTTGCGACGCTTTCCTTGCGCTGACCTCTCCTTAAAGCATAGCGAACACCTAAATCCGAGGGTACATAGAACTTGTATATAGCGTCATTGACGCCAACTATGGGAGTGTCAAAGACATCAGCAACATACTGGAAAACAGGAATATCAAGCCCAATCTTCTTCAAAGCCTTAGGAAGGATGATCCCTCCAAGGAAGTTGGTGGATACTATGAAATCGGGCTTCTCTCTATCACACCAAGCCTTGAAATGATCCAATCTCCCGAAAAGAGAGACCTCTTTCAAGATGTTGTAATAGTTCAATCTTATGTCTGAAAGTCTATGCAGAACCTTCTCGAGGCGAGGATGCCTGAGGCAATGACGCCAATAGTTCTTGCAGAACCAGCGCCAAAAAGGTGATCTATAGGCAACGAAAAGATCCTCTACAACCGCATTAATGCCGATGCATTCAAAGCTTTCAGCAAGAGCCTTTGCAGGAACATAATGTCCCTTGCCTGCGTCAACATAGATAAAAGCACCCTTCATCCCCTACATTATTCCTCTTACCAAGATACTATCAAAATTCTAGCACAGTATCATCAATGATTAATACATTAAAAAGGAAAAAGGTTACAGGATTTTTATTCACGATTTCCACGATGGAGGGGATTCTTAGAGCCTGCTTCTTACCTTATGGAAAAGGAAGCGCACATACCTGTCCTTCATCAGGAAAAGAGCTGTGAAATAGACCAAAAGCCCCGCTAGAACCATGGCAATCACTGCAAAGATGGAGTTCGAGAAGAATCTTGATGAAACATAGTAGAAGAGAGCCATGATTAGCGATGCGATGCCATAGCTAAAGAACATCGAGAGAATTGATCTGATGCGTATCTGAGCCAGGCGAGAGACAAGGATGAACTGGAATATCGTGATTGCCCACTCCGAGATCACCGATGCAAAGACAGCACCCTTTGAAAGGTAACGTGGGATCAAAATAGCGTTAAGCACAATATTCAGCACCGATCCAAAAACCAAAGTAAGCGTGTATTTGCCAACATGGTTTGCAGGCACGAAATAAAGCTGGCCTGTGACAATGCTCAGCGCTATAGCGACAAGAACGGGGCAAAGCATCCTAGCTAAGACGATGATTGAATCAAAGCCGGACCCAAAGAAGATTGGAACGATTCGGGAGGATATTGAAAAGAGGATGACAGCGATAGGAAGTATCGTCAGAAAGGTGAAGTTATAGGACCTCTCTATATGCTTGACCATGCCCAGCTCATTGCCCTCTGAGATGGTGGAGGAGATTCTAGGCAACATGACTGTGCTTAAGGTATACGAGAAGAACAGCCCAGCCTTTATCATATTCTGTGTCAGCTCATAGTATGCGTTCTCGCTATACCCTCCGACACTGAACAAGCCAATCATGGTCTTATCTATCAAAGAGTAAAGCTGCAAGGAGAGCGCTGGCAGAAAGAGCAAGAAGGCGCCCTTTATATGCCTTAATAGACCATCAGAGCCTGTCTTGTCGATTCTTCTCAACACGCCCGGCCAAAGAGAGAGACTGACTAGCGCAAAAAAACCCACCTCAATGAGGACATACGCAATCAAATCCTCAGGGCCTTTGATGAAAAGGAAGATAGAGGCTGTGTAAACAAGCCTAACAGCAATGGACCTTTTGATCACCAAGGAGAACTCCTCAAGACCTATATAGAACCAGGAGATATCAAGCATGACATTAATCAGATTGAGCGTGAGAATCAGCAGTATGGTCTTGTCTGCATTGAAGAAATACGAGAAGAGAAGCCAAAGGACGACGAAGGCTGATGAGAGGATCATTCTAATTGACTGAACTGAAAAGAACACCTTGCTATAGGCTTTTCTATCATTTTGCCTGAATGCGATTTCCCTCTGTCCGTATTGACTGGTGCCCAAGGTCGCGAAAAGGACAAAATACGAGGACCAGGAGGCAAGATAATTGAAGGTGCCCATAGAATCCGCACCCAGCTTCCTTGTAAGCCAGAAGATAGTGACCACAGGCACTGCCATATTCACGATAATCTGGTATACAAGCTGCATGATATAGTTGCCGCTCACATTTCTTGCTCTGTCCATAGAATAAGTAAAATAATAGAGCATATATCGATATTTCAAAACCCCATTACCCCTCTTCATGTTTGTAATAATCATCGGTTGTGGTAGACTCAAGCTATGTTCAGACGCATTTCGCAATTGCTTATATTGTCCTTTCTTGCAACAGCTCTCTTCGCAAATACCCAAAAGAGCTATTCCTATGACAGTCCTGAATACATGAAGACAGAGGCGCTTTGCCTTATTGCCGGAGTCTCTGGCCCCTCAGATTTCACACCAGTGACTGCAGATGAGCTGCTCCTTGCACTCAGGAGAATCGATAAGGCAGAACTTTCTGATGAGCTTTTATCTGAGCTGCTTTTGCTTGAGAATGCGCTCATCAACCCTAATGCATTACTTGAAAAGGATGACTTTGCATTCAATTCCTCAATCGTGGCATCCCCTGAGCTATATCTCCAAAGCGCAAAGGACGCCAGCATCCTTTCAAGCGATTGGCAATACCAATACAGAGATAGAGGAGCGATCCTCGATCTTCCTCTTGAAATCTGGGCCTCCTCATATATCTATGGAGAGCTGGTGCTCTCTGTGAAGGACCACTTCGTCAATGAAAATGGCTCCAGCTTCTCAAAGCAGATGTCGCATAACATCCCAATGCTCAATGGGAATGACCTTCAGAAATCAATGCCTGCAACCTCATCGATCACGATAGGCGGCGACACCTCGCATCTTTTCTTGGGAAGGGACAGGCAAAGGCTTGGAGGAGGGAAAACCGGCTCTCTGATGCTAGGCGACAACTTCTACTACCAGAACTTTGGAAAGTTCTCAATCCACCTAAGCCCCTTCACATTCAACTACTCAATCACCTGCTTCGATAGGCAGAAGAACACCCTTATCTCAGATTACGACAACTTCAAGTCTAGACGCACTGCAACACAGCTTGAGAATTTCGGCTTCTCTGGCCCCCAGCAGATAAGAGTCATGCAGAACTACCAGATAAGCCTATCTGAGAGCTTTGTAATCTCCTTGAATTTCGGCAATCTCTTCGATAGCGACAACTCATTGGACATCAGGATGCTCAACCCCTTCATGTTCATGCACAACCTATTCAATTTCACAACCTACAACAATAATGAATACCTGGATGGTGCTAAGATCGAAGCGAATAACCATTTCTCTCTGGCACTGGATTGCGCTATCGCACCAGGCTGGAGCATCTACCTTGAATTGATGGTTGACCAATTCCAGCTTCCCAGCGAGAGCTCAAGCACAGAAAAGGAACCCCCTAATGCAATTGGCGCGATGTTGAACATAGCAAATGCAGCATATCTTTTGGATGGATATCTTCATAGCTATTTTGAGGCTGCATACACCTCACCCAACCTATACCTCAATGAAAAGTACGCAAATAGCGCCGGAGATATCAGCCACGACAGGAAGGATTCCTATGACTCCTATTATTGGAACCAGGATCTGATCCTTGGCAACAGCATCTGGTGGGGAAACGACATATCGTATTCAGGGTACATACATGGACCCGACACCATCCTGCTTGAGCTTGGCTCCTGTTATGAAAGCCAAAGCTGGAGCTTGGGCGCCAAGATAAGGTACAAGGCACATGGTGAGAGAGGCATAAGACTTCATGAGAACCAATACCAGCACATCCATTACACCGACTCTGTTTGGGACATGGGGCTCACAGGCACAGTTGAGCACACGTTGCTTTTGAACCTTTTCGGCTCCTATGGGTTCTCAGAAAGATTGTCGATATATGCAGACCTTGCTCATTACGAGTGCTTCAACTATGAGAATGTGAAGGGCGCAAGGCTATCGAACACCCAGCTTGCCCTTGGCCTTAGCTGCAAAATCGGCAAATAGTCTTGTTTATTTTCCGATTTCTGAAATAATTGCTATATGAGAAGATTCATAGCGCTTGCTCTCTTTGCAATAAACATATGCTTATTCGCATCAAGCACCCCACAGGAGCTCTACACCCTAAGCGATAGCCAATACAGGGATGTCAAGCTGCTTTGCCAGCTTACTGGGACCATTGGCCCCTCCTCAAGCACTCCTGTCTCAGGAAAGGAGCTTCTCATTGCCCTATCGAGGATTGATGAAAGAGAGCTCCCCTCTTATCTCAAGCAAAGATACGAGGATTTGATTCTATCGATCAAAAGCTACAGCGATGAGCCGGCTATTGAGCTTTCTCTTGATATCTCACCCCAGATATTCATCACGGACAGATATGAAGGCAACTTCTCAAGAAAGGACTTCTATTTGATTGATTACAAGGATGAGAAGCCAGGCATTGAGCTTGGCATCAAAGCGGATTTTGGCAAGAATATCGTCCTTGAGGGCTCAATCCCCTTTATCAACGTAGCGCTTAAGAACAAAGGTGTTTTCAGAACAAGCTTCGATTGGCTCATCAACTTCAGGGACAAGTCGGATCGTAGCCAT
>JAZURW010000141.1:0-31525 GCA_045606405.1 Candidatus Ornithospirochaeta sp.
CCGCTTGGCCTCCGACTTGGGCAATGGTGCCTCTATTACTGTTGAAAGTGGCATTATTGACAGCTCCGATAGCTTGATGGCAGCAGTTGTATATTCAACAGGAGGAACCATAAACATCAAGAATGGAGAGATAAAGGGGTATCTCTATGCTTATGAATCGGAGAGTCCAGAGATGATCTCCACTATCATGTGCAGTGGGGGAACTTATAGCGAGGACTTTGGCAAATTCACGCCTCCTGGTTATTCCTCTGTCTATAGCGAGGAGAATAGCTGCTACGAGCTGAAGGAGGGTATTTGGAATGAAACTGCTTTGAATGTTGCCATTGAAGCCAATTTGAATAGCATCGTCATTGATTCGGATTTCCCCATAAGCGAGATGATTGTATTCGGAAGAGGCTCAGAGAAGGATATCACAATCGATCTTAATGGAAAGACTCTCACGGGAGAAGAAGGCGTCGATGCCGTATTCAAGGTCTATGAGGATGGCAAGCTCACTATTGGAGGTGGTTCGATCAATTCCTATGGCGCTGTGATCTTCAATAGAGGTGGTGAGGTTGAGATACTCGATGGCACATATACACAGAGAGGCACTGCTGTATCAAATCCATCCACTTATCGTTATGCAATCAAGACCTATATTGGCACGACAACAATTCAGGGAGGCACTTTCACCTCAGCAAATGGCGTGCTTGATGTTGGTGGAGAAGAGGGTGGAATTGGAGAGCTTATCATCAATGGGGGAATATTCTCCAAGATTGACTGTGCAGCCACTCGCCACTTGGCATATGTCAATGGCCTAGCGAATCTGACAATAAACGACGGAGAGTTCAATGCGGTCATAAACAGCTCTGCAGGAGGAAACTGCATACTGCTTGATGGAGTGATTGAGGGAACCACTGTTGATATAAACGGCGGCAAGTTCTCCTGTGTTTACTCTAGTGGGGCACAGTGCCCATTCTATTCTGGTTCCCAATACGCAGATATTGAGATCAGAGGAGGTCTCTTCAGCAACAACATTGGCATGAATGGCCTTGTTGTTGACAACACAGACGAAGCGACAAAGGAGCAGTATCCTTACAAGGCAAATACTGCCCAGTGATAAAAAAGGGGCTGTAATGACGTTGACGTGTGTGACTGACATTTTGTTACAGCCCCTTTTCAATGAAAAGATTTCAATTTCATTTGCAGGAGAGTATCATGAAGATAGTCATTATTTCTGGAGGGTCATATGAATGATAAGCCGATTGTTCCTGCCAATTGTTTTTTCCAAGGATGCTACAATCCTGCTTATGAGAATGAGATAAGGAAGGCAAAGGAGCTATGCTTCAGGTATAATCAGCACTCTCCTAATGACAAAGATGCGCTTGAGAGGATTCTTCGGATCTTATTGGGGAGCATGGGGGAGGGAGTGACGATAACGCCTCCATTCTGGTGTGACTATGGATATAACATAATAGTTGGCGATAACTTCTATTCAAACCACAACCTAATCATTCAAGATGGCGTCAAAGTCTCTTTTGGCAATAACGTATTCATCGCCCCTAATTGCTGCTTCACAACAGCAGAGCATGCGATAGATCCTGAAATGAGAAGAGCGGGCATAGAGGTAGCCAAGCCAATTTCCATCGGAAACAATGTATGGATCGGCGCAGGTTCCACGATTCTCGCAGGTTCTGTGATTGGTGACAATTCCGTCATAGGGGCAGGAAGCGTTGTCACTGGAGCCATCGGTGCGAATGTTGTGGCAGTTGGCGTTCCCTGTAGAGCTGTCAGGGATATCACAGAAGATGATAAATATAGATATCCAAGGCATCCAAGCTTGCTTGGCAAGCATCAGTGAGCACGGGAAAATAGTTTGACATCCCCTTTGTTTTTAACCATTTGGCGCCTTCTTGTAATGTGTGCTCTGCTAGCTCTTGCTTCTTTGTTCCTCCCTTTTTGATAATGAGAGGACTTGGTGCCATCGGTTCGAACCTGATATACCCGAATTGTTACAAAGACTCGCTCTATGCGGTTAAGTGGATACTGGTCTCCCCCTCTTTGTGTTCTTTGCTCTCAAATCCACAAGCAGCTCATCGTTGATGACATAATACCTACCGAGCTTAGGGGAGTTGAAAATCTTGCATAGCCTTGATACCGATCCTTCCTCCCTTTGATATTACGATACATGATGGATGTTGCGCTGGTGATTATCGAGGTAATTAACACAACCCATGACTCGATTCTCGCCAGTTTTTTTATTCGAGATGCATTTCATTTTTTTCCTTGTGAAATAAGGACTTCCGTTATCGGAATCTCTCATATTACATCTATCTAATATATGATTCTATTCATCTGATTCCCTTATGCTGATTAGCCTGATGGGCACGATGTTGCCAGCATCCTCGACCTTCTCGTTGAATCAGAGAATGATGACTATGATCGTGTGCCTGCCACAATCTTGCAGATGGAAGCTGGGCTTCTGAATCCTATAACGGACAATATGCTGGGTTCTTCGAATGGTGTATCTGGTCTTTTTGACAAATGCTTATCTAAGGTTCTATGCTAGATAGAGATGGAGAGTCTGACCATGAGGTTGGGAATCATAACAGATGTTCATAATAATGTTGTGGCGTTGCAGAGGGTTGTCGAAGAGCTCAATAGGGCTGAGTGCGATTATATCATCTGCTGTGGAGACATCATTGGAATAGGTCCATACCCAGAGGAAACAGTGCGGTACATGATGAGGATTCCCAATTTAATCGCTGTCAAGGGAAATCATGATTCATACCTTGCTGAGGATATGATGGGCAGGGACAACATGACTATGGGTGAGATTATGCACCATAGGTGGGAGCATCAAATGCTCTCTGAGGAATCAATTTGCTTTCTTAGGAGTTTGCCTTATCAAAGGGATATCGATGTGGAAGGATATAGGATATCTATTCTTCATTACGCAATGGATGGGAAGGGTCACTTTGCGAACCTGGTTAAAAACCCATCAAAAGAAGATCTTCATGCGATGTTTGCCAATGTTGACAGTGACATTGTTTTGTATGGGCATGAGCACACCAGGAATATTCTCTTAGGTGATAAGTCCTTTGTGAATGTAGGCTCGCTTGGATGCCCTTCTCATGGAGGAAGCATCGCAAGGGCAGGCATACTGGCAATCGAGGAAGGACGCTTCTCAATTGAGGCAATTGATCTTGAATATGATGTTAAAGAGGTTCTTCGACAGATTGATGCCATCAATTATCCTGAAGCGGATAATATCAAGAGGTTTTTCTACGGTATGTGACATAAGAGTACGTGATTGAAAAGCGAGAGCCTATGAAAAACAATAAACCTCCCAGTATTCACCAGGAGGTTATTCGGAGAGAGAGGGATTCGAACCCCCGGAGAGTTTCCCCTCAGACGCTTTCAAGGCGCCCGCCTTCGACCACTCGGCCATCTCTCCATGTCTTTCAACCATTGTATTCTGTCAAAGAGATAAAACTTTGTCAATAATGAAAGACTTTTGGAGTGAAAATCCTTATAGTATTTTCATATGAAACTGAATTTTCAGGGGATTAAGGGGCTGTTTAAGGGCTTCTCTGAGAGAAAAGAAGGAAAAGCAGGCGCAGAGTCCTATTCTGCTGCTTTTTTATCTGATGAGGCTTATTCCCTGATTACCGAGCTCCATACTCTGCTAGGGCCACGCCCTTCAGCGTCAAAGGAGTCAAAGAATGCAGCTAGGCATATTGCGGATATCTTCTCAAAATACAAGGGAAAGGTGACTATCTCGTCTTGCAAGGTCTATAAGGATATTGGCCGATATCTCGTCTTTTTCTCTTTGGTTATTTCGTTGCTCAGCTCTTGTCTGCTGCTTTTCAATCTGTCCCTTGCAGCGATTGTTCTCCTTTTTGCGTTCATTTATCCTGCCTCCAGAGAGTTCAGAAAGAAGAACAATATTCTTAGGAGGATATTCCCAACCGGTGAGGCTGTGAATGTCCATTCAATGATTGAGCCACAAGGGGAGGTTGAGGATACCATTATCTTCTCAGCGCACTTGGATAGCGCAGAGATAGAGAGGGGCCGAGGAGGGTGGCATGCAAAGATAAGAAAGCTGATTCCTGCTCTATCAATCGCTATATCCTCTCTTCTTGCTCTTCTGGAGCTTTTGCTATCTCTTGTATCATGGGATTTCTCAATTTCCTTGCCTGCTATCTTCATTGTTGTTCTAGCAGTTGTGGATTTACTGCTATCGGGATATGGACTTTACCTTGCTTTAAAGGATAAGAGAGAGTTCTCTCCTGGCTCTGGAGACAATCTCTCAGGGGTTGCTGTTGTTGCAGAGCTTCTAAGGCACTTCAGCTTTGAGATGGAACAAGGAAGAGCTTTGAGAAGCACTCGCTTGATCTTCGCCATCTTCGATGCGGAGGAAATAGCCCTTCAGGGTTCTAAGGCATGGTATGAGAAGCACAGAGCTTATCTTGTGAATGCAAGGAATATCAACTTTGATGGTCTATACAAAGCAGAGGATCTGGTTTTCATAACGACAGATGGCAATGGGCTTGTAAAGCTGTCATCTTCTTTATCAAGCACGATGTCATCGATTCTCTCCTCTATGGGTTATAAGACTGACGTTGGTAAGATGGGGATGTTCTCTGGGGAGACAGATGCTGCAAGCGCGGCATTAAGCGGAATTGAGGCTACAACGTTGACCTCAATGCGACCTAGTGCCGAAAGTCCTGCGCATAGCAGAGAGGATACTCCTGACAAGGTTGAGAGAAAAGCGCTTTTATATGCTATTTCATCAGCGATAAAGCTTGTTGATTTGGTTGATGGCTCTAAGAGCGGGGATGAAGGAGAGAGGTCCTTTTTGGAGCTTGATAGAAAATATAAGCTCACTGATCAATCTTGAGCTGGATTCTCCCTTGACCTATGTCAAGCACTCCCTTTTGGAGCGCGTCTTTCGCAACAAGGGGAATTTGCCCATTGATTGTTATCCCCGTGCCGAAATCCTCAGATAAAGAGGTTGCCTCCACTTCATCCAAAAGCCTCTTGATAAGCGTGTAGCTGTCATAGGAAAGAATGATGGAGAAGGATGTTCTTTCTATAAGCTCTTCTGTCTTAACGTGCTTCAGGACTTCTTTCACGCTATCGCCATAGGCCTTGACCAGGCCTCCGGTGCCTAGCAGGGTGCCTCCGAAATAGCGGACGATGCATACTGCGATATTAGTGATCCCTGAGCCCTTCAACACCTCCAGAGCAGGGCGTCCTGCGGTGTTCTTTGGCTCTCTGTCATCAGAGGAGGAGAACATGGTTCCTGCTTTTCCGACAACAGCGGCATGCACAACATGGGTTGCTTCAGGATGGAGAGCCCAAACAGACTTCACTATGGACTTCACCTGCTCAAGTGAATGGGCAGGCACTGCGATAGCGATGAATCTGGATTTCTTCACTTCAATTTCAGCTTCACATCTTTCAATGAGGGTTAGCATGCAAATAGTTTAGGCACCTACTGTCTTTGAGACAAGTATGAATGGGAGAAGATGTTATCGCTTTTTGCTTCTCTTTCAATTTCGTCAGCTATTGCATCCAGAGCCATTTTATCTGAAGGTGGAAGGGTGATCGCTTTATAAGGCAGTTGTTTTTTATCGCTGAAGCCTTGAGCGATGTATTCGGGTTTTTCGCCTTCGACCCAGCTTAGTGCGATCTCCGCTGGACTCGATTCGTGCTTATAGGAAAGCTCAGCTATCTTTTTCAGCAGTGGCAGAAGGTGTTTGGACTTTGCAACTTCAAGCTCAGCTCTTCTGTCCTTGATGCTTTTCAGCTCTGCTTCGGTTTTTGATAGGAGCCCCATTGCAAGAGGAGCATATGCGATTGTCTTGAGTCCAAGAGCCTTCTCCTCTTTCCATTCCTTCTTCCAAAGGAGGGACAAGGCTCTCTCATGATGGGTTATATCGAAATCCTTCATGCACTCTGCCAGCATATCCAATGGGAAATTCGAGACGCCTATTGCTTTAGCTTTGCCGCGTTCCTTGATTTTTTCCAGCTTTATAAGGGAAGCGTAGTTCAGTTCCTCTTCTGCAGGCCAATGCAGAAGCAGGATATCCAGATAATCGCTCCCAAGCCTTCTAAGGGATGTGTCAACCTTCTTCTCAAGCGTTGGGACAGCCATGACCTTTGATATTATCTCGATGCTTTCTCTTTCGATTCCTCTCTCTTTTATGACTGCTGCAAGATAATTGTCCGCATTTCTATATGAGAATGCTGTATCAAAGCATGATATGCCAAAGGAGAGAGCTTGCCTTATCAGAGTCTTTGATTCATCAGGGGAGAGTTGTCTATGGAAGAGGCCTTCCCCCATGTTCCATAGACCTAGAACCCTCTTACTCATCTTCTTCAACCACTACGACTTTGCTATCTAGAAGCTTATTGCCATCAAAGAGGAAATAGCCCTCGAATTTCCTTCCATCAAGGGCCAATGGCAGCCATAGGATGTCATCCTCCCACATTCTTGAGTAATCGAGCTTAGAGACCTCGCACCAGAATGGCTTGGTCTCCTCA
Organism: Candidatus Ornithospirochaeta sp.; assembly: GCA_045606405.1. Taxonomy (GTDB): domain Bacteria; phylum Spirochaetota; class Spirochaetia; order Sphaerochaetales; family Sphaerochaetaceae; genus Ornithospirochaeta. The sequence continues at coordinate 6,532 of JAZURW010000141.1, forward strand.
CATTCCTCAATCATGGTTCCAGAATAAGAGTGGGCGAAGAAGACATATCCTAGCATTCTTATCCCATCCTTGAACTGGAAATACAGGGTTCCCATCTCCTCTAAGTCTGACACATCTAGGCCTGTCTCTTCCTTTGTCTCTCTGATAGCCGCTTCTTTTTTCGTCTCCTCAAGCTCAATGTGTCCGCCTGGTGCGTTGATGTATCCAGTGCCCATGCCTCTTTTCTTCTCAATGAGGAGCACTTTGCCATCATCAAAGAGATAAGTGAGCACGCATCTTTCTGTTGGCTCCCAATTGTCCCAAGGTATCGCAGCGACGGAGTCTGCTTTTCTTATCGCTTCCTCTGTCCTTTCTGCGATAGTCATCTTCTTCTCTCTTTCAATTTTGGCTTCCTCAGGGTATTCCTCCCAATAGCAATCCTGACATAGGTTCTTGTCGCAGCCGATGAGCTTGTCGAAGTCAATCTTCTTTCCGCATTTTGGACAATGTCTTTTGAAGGGGAAGAAGCGCTTCCTCATCAAGATGGCGATGGCTGTTGTGATAACCAAGGCCAGATACTCTGTCCAAGAGGGAAGGGAGAGGATTGGAACGAGAAGGGTTAGAAAGTACAAGAGAAGGAAATCCCCGGCCCAAAGGAGAGTCGCGGCCTGCTTTTTCGCAGAATGAGGGTACTTCCTCTGTGTCAGATGGAGAATCACGATCGCGATCATTATGTATGAGAAGTATGAATTAAGGAAATCAACAAGCATTCTTATACCTTAGTGATATTCTCCCTCGCAATCAAGAATTCGCAGGGCCTCTTTTGAGAAGAGAAGGGAATGATTCACTCTGCTGCCACCTTTAGTTAATTGCCAACTCTTTGTTTCTAGGGTAATCTTTCTTTGTGGAGGAACATATGAAGATCAGTAAATACATAGACCATACAGTGCTTGCTGCGGATGCAGATGAGAAGAAGATTGAGAAGCTTTGCCTGGAAGCAAGGGAGAATGACTTTGCCTCTGTTTGCGTCAACACTTGCTGGGTCAAGAAGTGCGCAGAGCTTTTGGCAGGGACAGATGTTAATGTCTGTACAGTCGTTGGCTTCCCTCTTGGAGCCATGTCCACTGAGGCCAAGGCTTATGAAGCTTCTAGTGCTGTTGCAAATGGGGCTGCTGAGGTTGATATGGTCCTCAATGTCGGTTATATCAAATCCGGCATGTATAAAGAGGCTGAGGCTGATATTAAAGAGGTCAAGAAGGCATGTGGCGATAAGCTTTTGAAGGTGATCCTTGAGACCTGTCTTCTAACAAAGGAGGAGATAGAGGCAGCTTGCAAGCTTGCAATGTCTGCTGGCGCTGACTATGTCAAAACCTCTACAGGCTTCTCAAAGGGTGGCGCGCTGGTAGAGGATGTCGCTCTCATGCGCAAGACAGTTGGCGACAAGCTGGGCGTCAAGGCCTCTGGCGGAATCAGGGATTACGAGACTGCCATTAAAATGATCCAGGCTGGAGCATCCAGACTTGGCTGCTCTGCTGGCATTGCAATCATAAATGGAGCTTCCTCTGATGCCGAATATTGAGATAAGCACAAAAGGTGAGGACTTTCTGAAATCATTAGGCTTTCCAACGCTTAATGTGCATGAGACATTCTCCCACTTTGATTTCACAGAAGCAGGGAGAAGAGTTCTTTTGATTGGCCCAATGGGCTCAGGTAAGACAGAGTACGCTGCAAGAGTCTGGAGAGATGCTGAGGTGGCTCAAAGGAAGAGCGAGAGTGTCAGGCTTGTATGCACAACAGGGGCTAGGGATAGAAGAAAGGTTTTCTTCATTAGAAGCGAGATAGATGGAGCAAGGTTCACAGACTATCCTGAGGATGCGCTTGCATACCGCTCAGGATATGTCAGATGTGGGGACAATATCGCAAGAATCCGCGATAGCTTCGGCTTTGAGGAGGTTCTCAAGGACCATCCTGATGTAGGCACCTTCATTATTGATGAGGCTTCATTCTTCGATGAGAGATTGGCTTATGTGGCAAGAAACTACGCGCTTGAGGAGGGCTGCATGTTTGTGTTCCCGACTCTTGTCCTGAATTTCAGAAGGGAGTTTTTTAATTCAACGGCCCGCCTCATGCTCGACATAGCAACAGATGTGATCCCTCTTACAGCTTATTGCGAGCACTCTGATTGCATGGCTGATGCCTTTTATACCTATCGCTTCTATAAGATTGGGGAGAAGGAGTGTCCTGCGCTTTTTTTCGATCCACTGATTGTTGTCGGTGGCGACAGGGTGAAGGAAAGCGCGCTTGAGCCAAATTACGCTGCAAGGTGCGAGCGTCATCATTACCTTCCAGGAAAGGAGTATACCTTCTTCTCCTTAAAGCCATTTGGCCTTGAGGCAGGCAAAGGCAACACAGCTCCTCTTATCAAGGAACTTGAGGCTTTGAACTCCAAGGTGGAGAAATCGCAGCTCTACAAGAGCCTTTACAAAAGCTATTCAAAGGACCCTGATGGTGAGAAGTACCTTAACTCACTGCTTCCTGGCTACCTTGCTGAGAAGGTGCTTGCGTATCTGTTCTGCGAGCAGAATCTTATTAGCGAGGTGCTTCTGCAGCGCTTGGTTTCCGACTTGGAGCTTGATACAAAGTACCTGGAGAAGGTGCTATATGAAAACAGGCATCCTGTAACCTTCGATCAGCCATATCTTCTATAGCTTGATCTGGAGTGCAAAGGCCATATGATATTTGAATTCGATGACATTGCTGAAATAGAGCTCCCCCATCTGCATGGTGGGGAGCTTTCTGTCTTTGAGAGGCGGATTGATTGTGGCAAAAGGAGAATCTCCTATCTGCGTGTGCCAGGGGGAGCATCTGTGGGCAGCCACCTTCATCTTGATGACGATGAGATTGATTATGTCGTCAAGGGAGAGGGCTGCGTTGTCATAAATGAGTGTGTGGAATTCTTGAAAGAAGGCTCTGTGCATATATGTCATGCAAGGTCAATCCACTCAATATTGAATACATCTGAGGAGGATTTGATCCTCCTATCGATTGTCAGTTCATAAAGCTCTCAACCAAGATCTAGCGTCTCTTCATGATTCCAAGCGCTTCCCTGGAGAGTCTCGCAATCTCATTCCATTTCTCATTTTCAATCAGATCGGATTTAGCAATCCATGAGCCTCCGACAGCGAGGATATTCGAGATCTTTGAATACTCAGGAAGGTTTTTCATGTCTATTCCCCCTGTGGTTATGAACTTCACCTGGGGGAAAGGGCCGCTGAGGGCTTTGATCATGCTCACACCTCCTGCGGATTCTGCAGGAAAGAATTTGACTACAGAGATGCCAAGCGCTAGGCAAGAGCCGATTTCAGTTGGCGTCATCACGCCAGGAATTACAGCTATTCTTTTTTTCAGGCACCACTTTATGGTATCTCGATCAAAGAAGGGCGATACTATGAAGTTTGCTCCTGCCTTCACAGCTTTCCTTGCAAGAGTTCTGTTTATCACAGTGCCTGCTCCGATTGCTAAGTCCGGAAATGTCCTTCTTATCCTTCTGATTGCTTCAAATGCGCCATCTGTCCTGAGTGTCACCTCTAGGCACGGAATACCACCTTCTATCAAAGACAGGGCAAGCCTCTCTGCCTTTTCTGGGTTCTCTATATTTACGACAGGCACTATCCCAAGGCTACCGATAAGTGTGTAAATATCATCTTGCGTCATGTTATTTCTCCTTTGTAGGCAAGCATTTGCGTCAAATATGACAAATGGTGTCCTAAGGTGGTGCCGCCTTGCCTACCTGTTATTAATATAATAGTGGTTACCCATTGGAGGGGTAGAACATGAGAAGAAAATATGTTGCTTTTGGAGAGGTCATGCTCCGTCTAAAGAGCAAAGGCCATCATAGGTTATTCCAAAGTCCAGATTTGGAGGCCTCCTTCGGTGGCGGAGAGGCTAATGTCGCAGTCTCCTTGTCAATTTTAGGGGAGCACGCTCAATTTGTCACAGCGCTCCCTGATAATGCCATAGGGGAGGCTTGCGAGAGGGAGCTTAGAAAATACGGTGTTGATTGCTCAGCAATAAGCAAGGTCAAGGATGGAAGGCTGGGCATATACTTTTTGGAGGCAGGGGCTAATCAGCGGCCATCTGAGGTTGTGTATGATCGCTCTTTCTCCGCAATAAGCGAGGTAAGGCCCGGGGATTTCGACTTTAAGTCGATTTTCAAGGATGCCTATTGGTTCCATGTCACAGGAATCACAGCAGCAATCTCACAAGGAGCTGCTGATGCTGTCCTTGAATCCTTGAAGACTGCGAAGAGCATGGGCGTAATTGTCTCTGTTGACCTTAATTATAGAAGCAAGCTTTGGAAGTATGGGAAGAAGCCATCTGAGGTGATGCGTCAGCTTTTGGGATATGCCGATGTTGTGATAGCAAACGAGGAGGATATCCAAAAGAGCCTGGGCATCGAGATGGATGTTGATGTGGATTCTGGGAGCCTGAAGAGAGAGGCATATGAGAAGCTATGCGAAAGAGTGAAGGTGGAGTTTCCAAACGTCTCTGTTGTCGCAGTCACTCTTAGAGAGTCAAAGTCCGCAGATTGCAACGCATGGTCAGCTGTGCTATCTGGAAGGGATGGGTTCTACCTTTCTAGACGCTATGAGATAGAGGACATTGTTGATAGAGTGGGAGGGGGAGATTCCTTCTCCGCAGGGCTTATTTATGCGCTTTCCCACTACGAGGATGAGGACTATTGCATTAATTTCGCTGTAGCAGCATCGTGCCTTAAGCACTCTATTGAGGGCGACTTCAATCTCTCAACGCTCTCTGAGATAGAGAGCCTTGCAAGTGGGTTTGGGACAGGAAGAGTCAGACGCTAGGCTATTGTGAGATAGATTATTGCCTGTGATGAAAGAATGGTTGCTTCCCTAAGAGGCAACCATTCAATCCAGGTATTCTTCTTTGGCATTAGATGGAGATGTCTGTGAAACTGAATGTTGTCACATCAAATAGACCGCAATCGGTTATCTTCAGCTCTGGGATGACAGGAAGGGCCATGAAGCAAAGGGTCATGAAAGGATCGATCATCTTCGATACCTCCAGCTCCCTCTCTGCAATGTCATGCATATCATCCAGACACTTCACGACATCCTCAAGAGACTCATCTGTCATTAAGCCTGCGATCTCAAGGCGATGCGACATCAGCTCCCTTCCATCCTTGTACATCGTGATTCCCCCGCCTAGCTCTACTAGTTTCCTTGCGACCGATAGCATATCGTCATCATTGTCTCCGATTATGATGAGATTGTGCGAGTCATGGGCAATTGAGGTGCCAACAGCGCCATGCTTCATGCCATAGCCCTTGATTAGGCCACTGGCATGGTAACCAGTGCCATGGTGGCGCTCAATGACTGTGATTTTGAGAATGTCCTTATCCTTGTCATGCACCCAAAGACCCTCGCTATCTCTTTTGACGCTCTCATTGGTTGAGAGAGTGACAACGCCGCCAGGGACGATTTTGATAACCCTTGCCTCGTCTGTCTTCAGCTCAAGACGGAAGGTGTCCAGGCTAAGGTCCTTGACATTCATCATTCCTTCAACGCCTTCAGGCTTTACATGAGGGGCCTTGATCAATATTCTCCCATCCTCTGCTGCTTTCCTGCCCTCGATGAAAACCATGGAAGGCTTGAGATCCTCGAGCGACTGGGTTAAGAAGAGGTCTGCTCTCTTTCCTGGCGCAATGGCTCCTCTATCCTTTAAATTGAAGCACTCGGCAGCATTCAGGCTAGCTGCTGAAATTGCCTTTATTGGGTCCAGACCTGCCTTGATGGCAAGGCTTACTCCGTAATTGATATGGCCTTCTCTTATAATGGACTGAGGCTGTCTGTCGTCGGTGCAGAAAAGGCATCTCTTGTAGTTGAAATCATCAACTCCAGGCAGAAGCTGCAAGACGTTCTTGCATGCAGTCCCCTGTCTTAGAAGAACGTACATTCCTTTTCTTACCTTCTCCTTTAGCTCCTCTGGGCTCTCGCACTCATGGTCTGTCGTTATCCCTGCAGCTATATAAGCATCCAAGCCCTGTCCCTGGATGGAAGGAACATGTCCATCGATGTTCTTTCCTCTCTTGTAGGCACATTCGAGCTTGTCCATGACAACCTCATCGGTATTGATCACCCCGACATAGTTCATCATCTCGCCAAGCCCTAGGATCCTATCGTTGTCAATGAGCGTCTCAATCTCTTTAGCGTTCAAGATGGCGCCAGAGTGCTCAAACGGTGTTGCTGGGACGCACGATGGGAACATATAGAAGATATCCAAGGGAGCATCCTTTGCTGAGGATAGCATGTACTTCATGGCGTCAAGCCCCGAGACATTGCAAATCTCATGAGGGTCTGCGATGACTGTCGTTGTTCCGCAAGGAACTACAGCATCGGAGAACTCCGAAGGCGAGAGATGCGAGGATTCTATATGGCAGTGGCCATCGATGAAGCCTGGCACTGCATATTGGCCTTTGGCATCAACATGCTCCTTTGCCTCCCTATTTCCGTCAAAGCCGACGATTCTTCCATCCTTTATATATATATCTGCTTTGAATGTGCCTCCGCCATAGACATCGATGACAGTCGCATTTGATATCCGAAGGTCGCACATCTCTCTTCCCATGGAAGCGTTTATGATATTGATTGCTTTTGATTTATTCATATGACCATCTCCTCTAGGATTTCTTTTATTACCTATTAATACGATAGCATGGATATTTTAATGGACTACCAAAAAAAGTGAAAAATGTTGCATTTTGTTGTATTTGGTTTACATAAAACCGGTGGTTTTTTGGTTTTAGACGAATTTGGCATGCCTGTTTTTCGATAAAACCAAAATTTGAAGGAATTGGATATTCATTTCCTACTCTGGTGATAGAATTATTATACTTAAATAACAGAGGAGGGTCCTTATGGAGCTAATCACCTACAAGGCTGCCGACCTTAAAAAGAAAGGTACGTCACTGCGTACTGAAATAATGGCTGGCATTACAACTTTCCTAGCAATGGCTTATATCCTTGCTGTTAATCCAAGTATCCTGAGCGCATCAGGTATGGACGCTGGAGCAGTTTTCACAGCTACAGCACTATCAGCTGCCATTGCTACACTCGTAATGGGCATCATTGCAAATCTCCCATTTGCTCTTGCTCCTGGCATGGGTTTGAACGCATTCCTCGCTTATACTGTAGTTCTTGGAATGGGTTACTCATGGCAGTTCGCGCTTGCTGCCATCTTCGTAGAAGGCATCATCTTCCTTCTTTTGACATTCTTCAACGTCAGAGAGGCGATTGTAAACTCGATACCTAAGGCCCTCAAGAGCGCAATCTCAGTCGGTATCGGTATGTTCATTGCCTTCATCGGCATGCAGAACGCTGGCATAGTAGTCGATGGCGCTACTCTTGTAGAGCTTGGCGCAATCACTTCACCTGGCCCTGCTATGTGCGCAATGCTTGGTCTGATCATCACAGCCATCCTTGTTGCCTTCAACGTCAAGGGCGCTCTTCTTATAGGCATCGGCATCACAACATTGATCGGTATCCCAATGGGTGTAACAAGCTATGTTGGCGGTTCTTATCTTCCTCCTTCCATTGCTCCTACATTCATGCAGTTCGGAAAGGGCTTTGCTGAGATCGCAAACGGTGGCCTGGTTGACTTCATCGTAATCATGTTCACATTCCTCTTTGTCGATATGTTCGACACAGTTGGAACACTCATTGGCTGTGCAACCAAGTCTGATCTTTTGAGAGAAGATGGATCAATCCCTAACTGTAAGGAAGCTCTCTTTGCTGACGCTGTTGGAACAACAGTTGGCGCAATGCTCGGCACATCAACAGTAACAACATTCGTAGAGTCCTCAACAGGTGTTGTAGAGGGCGGCAGAACAGGTCTTACAGCTGTCACAACAGCAGTTCTTTTCATCGCTTCTCTCTTCCTTGCTCCTCTCTTCCTTTCAATCCCATCAGCAGCAACAGCTCCTGCTCTCATCCTTGTTGGCTTCTACATGATGAGCCCTATCAAGGACATCGATTGGAACGATGCAGAAGATGGAATTCCTGCATTCCTGTGTATCATAATGATGGTCGTATGCTACTCAATCTCTGATGGTATCATGTTCGGAATCATCTTCTATGTCATCATCAAGGCAATCAGGAAAGACTTTAAGTCTCTTTCACTTCCAACAATCATCGTTGCGCTTCTTTTTGTTGCAAAGCTTATTGTTGATGCAATTCCATCATGGATGGCATAATCTAGGAAACAAACAATATCAAGCGATATCTGGCTCAGGTATCGCTTGTTTTTTATCTTTGATATGGATCTCCGAAATAGCGTATCGCATTCTCAAACGAGATGTCCTTTACAATACTGCCCAGACGCTCCTCATCGTTTGGAATCTCCCCATTCTCACACCATCTTCCTATTAAGTTGCATAGGATTCTTCTAAAGTATTCATGCCTAGGGAAGGATAAAAGACTTCGTGAGTCTGTGAGCATCCCCACAAACAGAGGAAGCTGGCCTAGGGCGGCAAGCACTCTCATCTGTTCTTCCATTCCATCTCTATGGTCGCAGAACCACCAGGCTGAGCCTAGCTGCATTTTTGCCCGGGTCCCACCACCTTGATAGCACCCCATGAGTGTGCCAAGTGGATAGTAGTCCTTTGGATTCAAGGTGTAGAATATCGTCTTTGGTATTGAGTCTGTCTCTGAAAGTCTGCTGAAGAATCGAGAGACATCCTCAGCTAAGGGCTTGTCTGATGATGCATCAAAGCCTGTATCAGGGCCTAGCGAGGCAAAGGCCCTTTGGTTGTTGTCCCTGATAGCGGCAAGGTGGAGCTGCATCACGATGTTTTGCTCTTCATACATCCTTGATAGAGATGATAGCAGGTGCGTTTTATAAGCATCGCCTTCCTCTTTGCTGGGAAAGCGCCCTGAGAGTCGTCTTTTGAATATCCTGTCAACCTCTCTCTCGCTTTTGAATGTGCTGGGGCAGCGTATGAGAGCATGGTCAGATGCCTTTGCGCCTAGGCTGATGAAGTAGTCGAGTCTTTTTGATAGCGCCCTTTCAAGGCTCCTTATATCCTTTATCTCAAGGCCAGATGCTTTTGAGAGCTTCTTCATGTACTCCTCAAAGCTTGGCCTTTCAATGTCCAGTGCCTTGTCTGGCCTGAAGGTGGGGATCACTTTTGCGGGGCAAAGACCATCCTCTTTTATCTTCTTATGCCAATGAAGATCATCTGCCGGGTCATCTGTTGTGCCTAAGGCATAGATGTTGAATTTTCTCAGTATGCCCCAGGCTGAAAGGCTTTTGTCTGTCAGAAGCAGTTCATTGCATCTGTCATATATCCTCCTTGCTGTTTTCCTGCTTAGAGGCTCATAGATGCCAAAGTATCTTTGCAGCTCCAGATGCGTGAAGTGATAAAGCGGGTTGCCAATGAGCATTTCAACAGTCTCTGCCCAAGCAAGGAACTTTTGATATGGGTCTTGGTCGTTTCCTGTCACAAGGCTTTCATCAAAGCCCGCTGCCCTCATTTGTCTCCACTTGTAATGGTCCTTGCCTAGCCATATGTCAGAGATATTGGTGTGGCTAATGTCCTTTGCGATCTCTTCTGCTGAAAGGTGGCAATGATAGTCGAAGATTGGCATGTTCTTCGCGTATTTGTGGAAAAGAGTCCTTGCGCTCTTTGTCTCAAGAAGGAAGTCCTGATCCATGAATGGTTTCATAGCTTTCTTATCCTCCATGTGAGATCTTTCTTAATCTCAGCTTAGGTTCGGATCTCTCCATTCGCAAGCTCTGCGATTAGGGAGAATAGATCGTCTGAGACCCTCTCCTTGCCCACTTGGAGAACTTCATCCACAAAGCCTTTTGCGCAGAGGCGGGGAATGAAGGGTTCTATGGGCTCATCAGAAGAGAGTGTCAGGTGGACTTTTGATGAAATCAGAGCATCAGGCTTTTCAAGGGGATTTGAAAAGAGGAGCCTTAGTCCTTTTTCAGCAGCATTGCTACCTGAGGGCAGGGTGTCCTCTATAGGCGTTGTCCCACTTATCTGGATATGGGAGAGAGCCCTTTCCTCGACAGTGGAGAATCCCTTGGTCTTATCCTCAAGGCTTAATTCAAGGCGTGGTCTCCTGATTGAGACTGACAGTGCTTCAAGATTGTCATATGCGTTCTTAGACTCTGCGCGGACCATGACCTTGTCCCATGCCTCAGCCATCCCGGATGAGGCATGGATGACGAGAGTCGTGCCCATGGCAGATAGCTCGTTGCATAGGTTCCCTAAAAGAGGGTTCACTATGGCATCTTCAAGAAAGCCGGATTCTGTGCTCTCAATCGCGATTGCAAGCCTATCCATCTTCTGAGAGGAGCGCTTATCCTTTTTCATCATCGAGATAAGCTCCTTCACTAGCTCTCTCGCTTTCGTCTCTGCATCTCTTGAATCGAGTTCTGTTAAGACTCTGACTCTGGGTGAGTCCAGACTCTGGAGCTCTAGTTGAGCGTCTCGCCCAAGAAGGAGGGTGCCTCCGATATTAGGATGCACTAGAAGATCCTTCAGTTTCTTGATGTCAAGGGATATCTTGTCTTGGCAGGGATTAAGTGTGCTAATCCCATCTTCAAGCTCAATATTATCTTTGGCCCACTTCTCAATGGCTTTTGAAAGCCTACATCCTTCCTTGTCCAAGGAGATCAGCAGCAAATGGTTTCTGATTCCAATTTCTCCGTTTTCCCTTTCGTAGACCCAGATGGAAGGGATGTGGCCGACCCACTTTTCCGCTCTTTTTGAATATGCGGATCTGAACCTGCTTGCGCTCTCTTCATCATAGCCTTTCTTCTTGCCATCAAGCGGGATTGATCTCACATTGGAGAAATGCACAGGCTCTCCCTTTTGGATATCCTTAACAGCCTCTCCGATCGCATAGCCGTATTTGACGATCTCCGATCCAGAAGGGATGTCCTTCAGCGCGACTTTGTGCCCAAGAGGCACATCGCCAAGGAGCGTGAGCACCTCATCTTCGATGTTCACAACATCTCCTTTGAAAAGGGGGATGGTCGATACAGCAACATTATCTGCGTTATTGATCCTGAAAAGCTTTGTATTCATTTTGTCCTACTACCTAAAGATAGCTGATTGTTTTTCCAAGGCTACCGTTTGAGTGTGATTTTTATCTCCTATCATTTTCTTTAGGCAGCGGCTTGGTTTTTCAGTGATGCGTAAATGGCATAGGCTCCCATAAGATAGAGGAAAGAGGTCTCATTTTATAGTGGCAGTCAATGGATTGTCAAATGGCGGGATGGCTTTTAGTGGGCGTTTGGGTGAAAAAGCGCAAGATATGTCTTTCCCATGATAGCCTTGGGACGTTGCAGGTCTGAATATGTTTTGGCAAAGTGTTGCACTTTGTTGTATTTGTGATTGCCCATTTATTTTCATATCCTTTGTAATCTTTTGATGCCAAAGAAATTAAATAGAAAATCTTTTTTCGATTCGAGTTAGGGAATATTTGACAATATATAACATTGGTAGTTAAAATGTTACCAACGAAAAATCAATACGGGAGAACAAAAATGAAAAAGACAATCGCACTTGCTCTCATGCTCCTCTGCACACTCTGTGTATTCGCTGAAGGCGCTAAGGAGACAGCAGTAACAACATCAGGTCTCAAGCTTGGTATGGTAACTGACGCAGGCACAATCGATGACAGATCATTTAATCAGGGCACTTACGAAGGTGTTAAGAAGGCAGCTGACGAACTCGGACTCGAGTGCACATATCTCAGACCAAACGGCACAACAACAGCTGAATATGTAACAGCTATCTCTGACCTCTATGATGCAGGCTACAGATTCATCGCTTGCCCAGGCTTCCTCTTCGCAGAAGCTGTAACAGAAGCACAGAAGATGTTCCCAGATCTCATGCTCGTTATCCTCGACTCAGAGCCAACAGAATCTGGCGCTAACACTGTATCTATCTACTTCAAGGAAGAGCAGTCAGGCTTCGCAGCTGGTCTTGCAGCAGCACTCCAGCTCAAGGACGCATCAGTTGGTTTTGTTGGTGGCGTTGAGATTCCATCAGTTCAGAAGTTCAGCTGGGGCTTCCAGCAGGGCGTTAAGTACGCTAACGAGAACTATGGCACAAAGATCGTCATGGAAGCACAGAACTTCGTATACTCAGGCTCATTCGCAGACCTCGCTCTTGGTCAGCAGCTTGCTAACACAATGTACTCATCAGGCGTAGACGCAATCTTCGCAGCAGCTGGTGGCACAGGTGTTGGTGTTATCAACGAAGCTAAGAACAGAAGACTCTCTGGCGAAGACGTTTGGGCAATCGGCGTTGACGTTGACCAGTACTTCGAAGGCGACATGGGCAATGGTAAGTCATGCATCCTCACATCAGCTATGAAGAACGTTGGTGAGGCAGCTTATGCTCAGGCAATCTCAGCAGCTAACGGCACATTCGCTGGCGGTTCTATCATCACACTCGGTGCATCAGACGGCGCAATCGGCATCCCAGCTGACAACCCTAACCTTGATGATGATGTAGAAGCTAAGGTAAACGCAGTTCTTGCTGACATCGCAGCTGGCAAGATTGTTGTAGCAGATACAGCAGATGGCTTGTTCAAATAATAAATGATAGAGTCCAACTCAGAGGCCGCCTCCATTTGGCGGCCTTTTTGAGCTTATTATTAGTCACGGCAAAGCCGTCCTCATGGAGAATTTTCGATGAGTAACTATGTAATCGAGATGCTGGGCATCCGCAAGGAGTTCCCAGGTATTGTAGCCAATGATAACATCAACCTCCAGGTGGAAGAGGGGGAGATTCATGCTATTCTTGGCGAAAATGGAGCAGGAAAATCTACCTTGATGAGTATTCTTTTCGGCCTTTATCAGGCAGATAAAGGTGTCATAAAGGTTCGAGGCAAGGAAGTTTCCATCCATAGCCCAAATGATGCCAATGACCTTGGAATAGGCATGGTGCATCAGCACTTCCAACTTGTTCACAACTTCACTGTCGCAGAGAATATCATCCTCGGCAAGGAAGGTGGCATTGTATATGACATCAAGAAGGCAAGCAAGAAGATCAAAGAGATATCTGAGCACTATGGCTTGGCTATTGAGCCAGATATGGTAATTGAGGACATCACTGTTGGAATGCAGCAGAGAGTTGAGATTCTCAAGATGCTGTATAGAGATGCGGATATCCTTATCTTTGATGAGCCTACAGCAGTGCTTACACCTCAGGAGATTGATGAGCTGATGAATATCATGAGAGGTCTTGCTGCAGAAGGCAAATCAATCATCATCATCACTCATAAGCTTGAGGAGATCAAAGCAGTTGCTAATCGCTGCACAGTCATCAGACGTGGCAAATTCATCGATGTTGTCGATGTAAAGAGCACAAGTGCTGCGGAGATGGCTGCTTTAATGGTAGGAAGACCAGTCAATTTCAAGGTTGAGAAGTGTGAGGCGATACCAGGCAAGCCTATTCTTTCTGTTAAGAATCTGAATGTGATGAATGCGAAGAAGGTGCTTGGAGTCAAGGATTTCTCCCTTGATGTGAGAGCAGGGGAGATTGTGGGTATCGCAGGTGTTGATGGCAATGGTCAGAGTGAGCTTGTTGAGGCTATCTGCGGTCTTAAGAAGGTTGAGTCTGGCAATATCTATCTTAACGGCAATGAGATCACGAACATCTCAATTAAGGAGAGAAATGAGCTTGGGCTTGCCCATATCCCAGAAGATAGACAGAAAAGAGGTCTCATTCTTGGTGCTCCTTTGACCACCAACATGGTCATAAAGCAGTTCTATAAGGCTCCTTTCAGCAAGAAGGGCATCCTGGATAAGAAGGAAATCGAGGACTACTCAAGAGGGATAGTCGAGCGCTTTGACGTCAGAAGCGGTGAAGGCATCAACTCTCTTGCAGGAAAGCTCTCAGGAGGAAACCAGCAGAAGGCTATTGTAGGAAGAGAGATCACATCCTCTCCAGAGCTTTTGATCGCTGTCAATCCAACAAGAGGACTTGATGTAGGAGCTATCGAGTATATCCATAAGGAGCTTGTTGCGGAAAGAGACAGGGGCAAGGCTGTTCTCTTGATCTCTTTCGAGCTTGATGAGATATTCAATCTCTCAGATAGGATCGCAGTAATCAACGCCGGATGTCTTGTCGACATCGTGGAGACGAAGGAGACAGATGCACATAACGTAGGTCTCATGATGGCTGGAATCAAGAAGGAGGCTTGATATGGCAAATAAGGAAAAAAAGATCAAAAAGCCTTTATTCGAGATACCATTCGTAAAATCTGCGATAGTCTCAATGACAACAGTCCTTCTTGGAATCATCGTTGGTGGCCTATTGATCCTCATCATTGGAAAGAACCCTATCGAGGGTTTTCAGAAGATCATCTTCGGAGCGGTTTCGAATACCAGAAGAATTGGCAACACAATGGCATATTCCACACAGTTGATACTTGTTGGTCTATCTGTTGCATTTGCCTTCAAGACAGGTCTGTTTAATATCGGTGGCGCAGGACAGATGCTCATGGGTGGCCTTATGGCCTCAATCTGGGCACACAATGTGACCTTCCTTCCTCAGCCACTCTATTACATCTCCCTTGTCTTAGTGGCTGGCATCTCAGGTGCTATCTGGGGTCTTGTTCCTGGATTGCTGAAGGCGAAGTTCAATGTTCATGAGGTTGTTGGAACAATCATGTTCAACTGGATTGCCTACTGGATCGTCTATGACGCAGTCAAGGTATTCATTGTCGACCCTACTATCATTGTCAAGAGCAAGCCAATCCCAATGGCCCAGTCTTTGAGGACGGAGTGGCTCGCAACAGTGACCCAGCACAGCTACTTCAACATAGGCTTCTTCATTGCGATAATCGCAGTGATTGTGGTTTGGTTTATCCTCGAAAAGACAACATTGGGCTTCAATCTCAAGGCTGTTGGCTCAAATAGATATTGCGCTGAATATGCAGGCATCAAGGTCAATAGATCCATTGTCATCTCTATGGCTATCGCAGGCTGTCTTGCAGGTCTTGCAGGATTGACCTACTATCTTGGATTCTCAAACATCATGGAAATCGGCAAATCCCCTTCAGAGGGCTTTGACGGCATCGCAGTAGCTCTACTTGGCAACTCAAACCCATTTGGAGTATTCATCTCAGCCCTCTTCTTCGGAATGCTTAAGATGGGTAAGGGAAGCTTGACGGCTATCGGAATCCCAACAGAGATCGCAGATACAATCATCGGCATCATCATCTATTTCACAGCAACAAGCGTGATCATCCATGGCTTCTGGAGCAAGGTTTTCAAAAAGAGCGCAGAGAGAAAGCTATTGAAGAAGTCAAAGGAGGATAAATAAGTTATGTGGTCAGTTATCCAGATTATAGTTCCATCAGCTATCGCATATTCCATTCCTCTTCTGATGGGATCTCTTGGAGGTCTATTCTCCGAAAGATCAGGTGTCACAAACCTTTGTATTGAGGGCTTGATGCTCTTCGGATGCTTCTCAGCTGCGGCTACGATTGTCAATTTGCAGCCTATCATCGGCTTTAACGCAGGTATTGTGGTGGGCATCCTGGTTGCTATCATATGCTCCACGCTCCTCTCTTGTCTTCATGCCTTTGCGTCCATCAACCTGAAGGCAGACCAGACAATAAGCGGAACAGCGATCAATATGCTTTCAACTGCCCTCAGCCTTTATTTGGCTCAGACAGTCACAGGCAGTGGCAACATCACAATCACAAGAGGAATCATTAGAGCCAATATCCCTGTTCTCTCCAAAATACCTGTGATCGGAAGTCTTTTCTTCTCACAGACCTATTGGACAACATGGATCTGCCTAGCAGTATGGCTTATCAGCTGGTTCATGCTCTATAAAACAAGCTTTGGTCTCAGGCTCAGAGCCTGTGGTGAGCATCCAAGCGCTGTTGCATCAGCAGGCGTCAAGGTAAGGAAGATGAGATATATTGGCGTTCTTCTCTCTGGCGCTTTATCTGGCTTGGGTGGCGCATGCATCCTTGTCACATATGCTGGCGAGTACAATGCAGGCTCAGGAATCAACGGCTTAGGCTTCTTGGCAGTTGCCGCTCTTATCTTCGGACAGTGGAAGCCTCTTGGAATCCTTGGTTCAACATTCTTCTTCGGTCTTTGCATGACAATTGGAAATGTAAGTAAGGTAATTCCTGCTTTCGCTTCCATCCCATCAGGAATGCTGAGCATGTTCCCTTATGTGGCAACACTGATTGCTCTTGTTCTTTCTAGCAAGAAGAGCAGTGCCCCTCTTGCATCAGGACAGCCATTCTAATTGGGGATGTTGGAGTCCATGCAGTGATCATCGTCATCTTGATAATGATAGCTCTCTCTGCCTTATTCCTATCTGGCAGGGGGAGTTCTTTGATTGCGGGCTACAATACGGCTCCTAAGGAGGAGAAGGAAAAGTACGATGAGAAGGCATTATGCCGCTTCATGGGCAGATTCATGCTGGTCTTGACAGCTTTGCTTATCCTTTTCATCTTATCGATGCACCTTCTGCCAAAGAGATTTGAGTTGATAGGCGTCGTGGTGTTCATCGTGGTATTTGTCGCTGTCAGCTTTATAGGTATCATATATGCCAACACAGGAGGAAGATTCCTGAAAAACAATAAAAGAGGTTAGAAATGGAAGATCTAATGAAATCTCTCAGCCAAAGCGCTGAATATATCAAATCAAAGGTAGGAGACGAAAGAATTGAGATCGGTCTTGTGCTAGGGTCAGGTCTTGGTGGCCTTGCGGATGAGATTGAGGATGCTGTTGTCATCGATTACCATGATATCCCTCATTTCCCTGTTTCCACAGTCCCTGGTCATAAGGGCAGGCTTGTCATAGGCAAATTGGAAGGTAGAAGAGTCTTATGCATGCAGGGGCGATTCCATTACTATGAAGGATGGTCAATGCAGCAGTGTGTGTATCCAATCAGGGTTATGAATGCACTCAAGATCAAGTCGCTGTTTCTCACTAATGCCGCAGGTTGTGTGAATGTGAACTGGAAGCCAGGGGATCTGATGATCATCAATGACCATATCAAGCTCATCCAGGATAATCCTCTTAGAGGAATGAACCCAGACTCACTTGGCCCAAGGTTCTTTGACATGTGCACTTCCTATGACCCAGAGCTTATAGAGGTCGCTAAATCCGCTTCAAAGAGCACAGGGATAGAGACTAGGGAAGGCGTTTATATGCTCTTCACGGGTCCTTCCTTTGAGACTAAGGCAGAGGTTAGGTTCGCCCGCATCGCAGGAGCAGATGCTGTCGGCATGTCAACTGTGCCGGAGGCGATTGCAGCAGCGCACATGGGCATGCACACCTTAGGAATTAGCTGTCTTACAAACATGGCCGCTGGAATTCTTGATCAGCCACTCAACCATGAGGAGGTTATTGAGACAGGCAACAAGGTCAGGAGCAAGTTCACATCTCTTGTTAGGGAAATCGTTAGGACATGGCCAAGCTGCAAGACAGAATAAGGGATTTGAGCCTTGTTCCATTAGAGGGGGAAGGCGGGTATTATCGCTTTCTCCATCTCTTTGGGGATGGGGCTGGATGCATCTACTATCTTATCACAGCATCAGATTTCTCCTCACTTCATAAACTCGATGGCGATGAGGTATGGTTCTTTCTTGAAGGAGGAAGGGCTGAGCAGATCACCTATACAGGGGGTGGTTCTGTAAAGAGGAGGATTCTTGACGAGGATCATAGGAATTCGCTCGTGAAAAGAGGGGATTGGCAGGCAACAAGGCTGATTGAAGGTGAATATGCTCTATTTTGCACGACAATGAGCCCTCATTATGAGGACAGCATGTACCATGCCCCTTCTTATAGCCTTCTTGATAGGATGCCAGAGCTGAAGGAGTATACGCATCTATGAGAGTTTTGATAACGGCGGGGCTTTCAAATCTTGGTGCGGCCATCGCCAAGGAGTTCTTCGATAATGGCTGGGAAGTTTATGTGACATCCAGAAGGGAATCTTCCTTTGAATATGGAACTGTGATAGGCATGGACCTTCTCGATAGTCTCAGCATCAGCAAGGCAAGAGAGCGCTTTGATCAGCTCGATGTGCTTGTCAATAATGCAGGTATCTTCACAGAGGACTATCAGGAGGAGCTTGATGAGTCTTCCTTTGATGAAGTCTTCGATGTCAATGTCAAGGGACTCTTTTTAGTGACTAAGGCTTTTCTTCCGCTCTTAAGGCAAAGTGATGGCTCTATTGTCAACATCTCATCCATAAACGCACTCCATCCAGGCTTTGGAAGGACTGCCCACTACGATGCTTCAAAGGGTGCAGTATCCAGCTATACAGCCTCTTTAGCCTCGGAGACGGGACTTAGAGTGAACGCAGTCGCTCCCGGCCTCATCTATTCAGAGAGTCTTGCAGAGAGCGCGCTAGACAAGAGGTTCTCCTCACGTGCTGTTAAAAAGAGCATGGTCATGGCAAAAGACATTGCCAAGGCCGTCTATTTTCTGTCTACATCAGAAGGAATCTATGGACAAACCTTGACTGTCGACAATGGGTATCTTCTCAATTAATTCGAAGCATTTAGAATCGCATTCGCAAGATTCTCCGCAATCTCATCGATCTCTTTTGCGGGACGATTAGGCATCAATATGCCTGTCTTATGGATATAAGAGGTATATGGTATGTATTCCAGCTTTTGCATTCGTGCCCAAGAGTAGAGACCTGATATGGCATTCTTGCCATCCTCTTTGGATACGCTTGATGCGCCAAAGCCATAGAAGAGCTTTCCATGAAGAGCTTGGTTCTCATATAAAGACCAGGTGGAGTCCAGAAAGGCCTTCATCTCTGCTGTAGGCATCCCGAACATTGAATGTGTTCCTAGGAGGATGATGTCTGCTTTGACAAGCAATGAGTTCGAGATGACTGGGAGCTCAATAATATCCTCATAATATTCATTCACATCATTTCTGATGTTCGCTGCAAGGTGGAGATCAGGATCTTCAACTCTGTAAATCCTTGCATCTATACCCTTAAGAAGAAGCTGCTCCTTGAATGCATTTGCGATGATGTATAGATTTCCGGAAATAGAATGGATGATGATATTTGCTCTCATAAAAACCTCCTAATTTAAGTGTAAGCCCTCTTTTGTGAATCGTGTGAAGTAATTAACAAAGCTTTAAACATTTTTGCATTTTCTTTAAACATATCCTTCTTATATTCAGGATATGAAGAGACTGAGTGTTTTGCTTTTTTCGTTATGCTTATTGCTTTGCCAAGGCTTATATGCCGAGGCAAGGTCTTATTCTTCAAGAGATGGGCTGTATAAGAGAGTTGAGAGGATATGCATATTATCTGGTGTTCTTCCTCCCACGGTCTCACCAGCCAGCACATCATATCTTTTAGGCTTTGTTGATAGGATAGATGAAACTAAGCTATCCAGAGAGGAGAGAGAGCTTCTTTCAAGCGTTAAAGAAGAGCTTTGCAAGGAGCCTCTGTTCAGCTCTGGGGTTTTTGCATCGGAGTTTGAGCTTGAATTCAACTTGAATTATACAGCAGGAGAGCTTGATTTCTACGACTACTCGAACAAAGAGAGCAGCCTGCCTTCTAAGGATATAAGGAACGAGGGCTTTGTCTTCAGATATGAGGATCCTTTTGCGTATATGAGAGCCAATCTCTTTTTCGGCCCTTATGTCGCATTAGAGGGATCTCTGCAGATAGGGAACAACAACCACCATATCTACAGAACATCCCTAGGGTGGCTGACGTGCGAGTACGAAGGGAAAAGATACTCTCTATTCACAACCACAGAGGGAGATGTGAACAATGTCCCACTTGATTTTCCTTACTTGGCGGGGCTTTCGATAAGCAATGATTATGCATCCTTCTTTCTCGGAAGATATCCTCATAAGATGGGTCTCGGAATGACTGGGAATATGATCATAGGCGACAACTTCTCCTATCAGGAGGTTCTGATGGCAGCTTTGCATTCAGACTTCGCATCCTATTATGCCTCTGTGACACGATTCGATCAGATGATAGAAGCAGACAATGGCTATTATCAGATGTCAAGGAGCAAGTTCCGTGGTGATCAGCAATACAGAGTTGTCCACCGCCTTGAGATAAGCCCTTTAGAAAACCTTAGGGCAAGCGTTGATCTTGGCACTCTTTATAATACGACCGTTGGTCTGGATATCAGGTTCCTGCAGCCCTTGATGCTTCAGCACAACTATGGCAATTACGTGAATAAGAGCGAGAAGGAATACTATGATGAGGCGAATAACATAATGGGAGTCTCTCTGGATTATCTTCCCACCGAAGGCGTTCTCTTATCCCTTGAGCTCACGCTGGACCAATGGCAGACTGCTGCCGAGGACCAGACAAGCGTTCCTCCAGCCTTTGGGGCAAAGGCGCTCTTAATGGGCGTGAAGTGCCTGGATGATGCGCTCCTCGATATCTATCTTGAGGCTGTATACACAAATCCATATCTCTACTTAAATGGGAAATACGATGAGAATGGGAGAGATCATAATCTTGATCACATAGTGGGCTATCATACTGAGCACGTCGACGACTACGGATATTCAGGTTATGTTTTCGGTCCCGACACCATAGCTTTTGCAACTGGCATAAGCTATGAGGAAATAAAGACAGGCTGGGGCCTTGATTTCTCAATGCTATATAAAATACAGGGACAAAAGACTCTTAAGCACAGGGCAAGCGAATATCATATGACTGAGATTGATATGTCAGATTCCTATTTCGTTCGCTCAGAGGATGGATATGAGGCAACGCCAACTGGCGGCTTTGATAGCACAGAAAGGCTTTTGAGCCTTAAAGGTGGCATATCCTATGAGAAAAATTGGTTTGGGGCATACCTTGATGTGGTGCTGAACCACTATGAAAACTATGGCAATGACCCTGATAAGGACAATCTTCTTGCCCCTATGGTGCAGGTGGGAGTGAAGTGCTCCTTCTTCTAGCAGAAGGCTGTATAGATGCCATTTCTTTCCACAACGCTTACAGGAAGGCCGTAGACATCTGAGAGGATATGGGAGGTAAGAATATCCTCTTTTCTCCCATCTTCCACAATCCTTCCGTCCTTCATCAAGATGACTCTTTCAACCTCAGGAATGATCTCAGCAAGCTCATGGGTGACCATGATCATGGTCCTTCCTTCAGTGGCGTAGCTTGAGATCGTTCTTCGCAAATCAGCGCGAGAAGGGAAATCAAGGCCATTTGAGGCTTCATCCAAAAGCATTATCTCCGGCTCTGTGATTGCGGCTCTTGCAAGCAGGACCTTGCGCTTCTCGCCCGTTGAAAGAGTGTTCATGGCTCTCTTCGAGAGTCCGGAAAGCCCTGATCTCTCAATTGCCAGGTCTGCTTTCTGCCAGATCTCGTCACCTACTATATGGTGGAAGTCAAAGCCTAGGGAGGAGAAAAGGCCTGATGCTACTATCTCCCTTACTGAGTAGGTGGTGATGAAGAACTCCTCGTAGCTTGGAGACACTATGCCAAGGTGGGGCTTAAGATCCTGGATGATCCAGCGCTCCTCTCCGAAGATGGCATTTCTGTACTCATCTCTTTTGAGAGGGTAGGTTCTTCTTGAAATGACGTCAACCAGAGTTGATTTTCCAGCACCATTTGGTCCGATGAGGGCGATTCTTTCGTCTTTTCTGACCTTCAGGGACACATCGTCCAGGATTATCCTTCCGTCTCTTCTGACAGTGGCGTGCTCTATATCAATGATTGATGTCATGTCTGCCTCCGGAGATAGTTTAGATTGTAAGAAAAGTTTCATCAATAAAGCTTTCATCCTGTTAAGAGGGGCAATGGGAAAAATTTAGTTGCTTTTCCCCATTTTCAATGAGAGAATAGACAAGTCACATAAGGAGATTGACCTAGCTCTCATGTGATTTCCCCTAACGGGGACAAGGAGGTTGCCGCTAGAGAATGAATCTAGCGGTTTTTATATGGATTTACTATTCAATTCCGTTTCCATGTTTTAATACAAGAAATATAGGATTTCATGTTTTTTATGTTGCTTTTCAAATTTTCCATTGACCGTGAATCAGAAAGAATGGCAAATTTATTATAAGGTATGAAAAAGATTTCCATTTTATTATTGCTATTACTTCTGGTTTTCTCTTCCTGTTCCACGAACAAGAAGGTTGAGAGCGTTGCAGAGGATGTTGTCGTCGCACAGGAGACTGTTGCGTCTGTTGCGCCAAGAGAGGACGTTCCTGAGCCGGTGGTCCCTTCTTCTGTTGTGGAAGAAGAGCCTCAGGTGGAAGTTGCTGAGCCGGTAATTGCTGTTGTTGAGAGCGTTGCGGAGGTTCCTGCTGTCATTGAGGAGGAAGCTGTTGCAGAAGAGGCTCTCCCAGTGGAGCCAGTTCAGATAGAAGAGCCATATATAGTTGAGGATGAAAAGGCAGATATAGAGCCAGAGCCAGAGCCTGTGGCTGAACCTGTGGTGGAATCTGTTCCAGAGCCAGAGCCTGTAGCAGAGATTCAGCCTGAAGAGCCTGCTGATGATCCTGAGGTGGAGGAAGAGGTTCTTCCTGAGCCAGCTTATGTTGAGGAAGTGGCTATTCCAGAGCCAGAGCCTGCCCCTGTCTTGGAAGCAGAGCCTGTCTCTATCCCAGAGCCAGTTATTGAAGAAGAGGTGAATATCTATGGCGAGATGCCTATCTTCGGCTCCGTCGCATCTGTTTCAATGGGAGAGACAGTTGCAAAGGTTGAATACCCTGATGATATCATCTATGAAGAGGATATCGTTTCATTCATAGCTGAAGTTGGTCCTAGATATGAGGATTATTTAAAGGGCGTTACATATAGAATCCTCCCTGACGGTAAGGCAGAAATCTATTACCCTGCGATCTCTAAGTCCTTTAGATTTGAGATCCTGAGGGTTCTTGAGCAGGAAATCCTTTCTTATATCGATGGTCTTCAGGTTCAGGAGGTGGTTGTCAATGAGCCTGTCGAGGAGCCTGTTGAGATTACAGTAGAAGAGCCTGTTGTAGTGGTTGAAAGCACCCCTGAGCCAGAAAAGGAGGTTCTTCCTGAGCCTGTGATAGAGGAGGATAATGCAGCAGCTCCTGTTCAGGCTGAGCCTGTGGCTGAACCTGTGGTGGTTCAGGAGGAGATTCTGACAGTGGAGCCTGTCCTCGATAGTGACATGGATGCTGATATGCTATCGATCCTTGGCATATTCGTAGTGCTGGTTGTGCTTTTCACAGTCGCTGTCGCAATCAGAAGCGCAAACAAGAGAGCTTTATCGAAGGGACTTTCTATCATATTCGCAGTTCTCCTGACAGCGCTATCTCTTGTGATCTCCACTATTGTAGCAGGTTATTCGAATATCAACCTTCTGTATCTGCTTCTCCTTCTTACCTACTTTGTTTTCAGATCAAAGGGTTCAAAGGGCTAGATTCAAGACCTCTGAGGGAATCGAGAAGCTTGGAGTTATAGAAGAACTCTTCAAGGGCTATCAAGCTTGCCCCAATGCTAAGGCCTCCTTCCTTATATCCAGCGCGGAAGATGATGACATCCTTTCGCTCCTCTGGAAGGGAGGAGGTTAATTTTGTCTGCATCTGGGCGAAGATCCTATCAGAGACCCCAGCAAGCTCTCCTGTTATCATGACAGATCTTGCGCCTGTTGCCTGCACTGCCTGAGAAAGCGCGAAGGCCATGGCCTGCGAGGGCGTATCAACTAGAGAGTCATTTGCGACTATTTCGTTGATGCTTTTGACTCCAGTGCTCTCTTTTATCGCATTAGCTGATGCAACAGCCTCAAGGCATCCTACGCTTTTGCATTTGCAAATGCCTGATTTGGCCACCTTAAGATGGGCGAAGCTTGGGATTGGAATCAAGCCTCCTTTTAGCAATGATGCATCTATCTGGTCTGACCAGGATACGAAATAGAAGCCGTCAAGATCCGCTTCAATGCTTTCAATCTCTGCTTTTGCCTCTGCAACAGAAGGCCTTATTCTCATATATGGCCATGGAAGGTCTATGTCGAGGTCCTCTGAGGTCACTATGGCAACGCCAAGTATATCAAAGCCCTTTGCCAGTCTGAGGCAGGTGCTTTCCACATCTTCCCAAAGGCTCTCTTTTCTAGGCACCCTCTCAAAGCGAAGCACTCTGCCTAGTGTGTCAGACACTGAGATGGAGACAGAGGCTCTTCTTATCTCCACGGAGAAAACCCTTCCCGCATTTCTGTTTATTCCGAGCTTTGTGGCAGGACGACCTGTCGTCTGCTCCTTCTCTGTCTCAACAATCAGGCCATCCCTTATCAAGCCGTCTACTATCTCTGATATGCTGACTTTGTTGATTAAGAGCTCTCGCGAAAGCTCTGCTCTCGATAGCGCTGCTGATTTGAGCGCATTCAATACCTTCAAGCGATTGATTCTTCTTGCATTATCTGGTCTTGAGAAATCCATAGGAAAAGTTTATAGCTAAAAAGCCTGCTTAGATAGATTAAAAGGTGTTGTCTTTGATTGTTTTTGTTATTATCTTACTTTAGTAGCTTTTGAGGAGAGAGAAAAATGGCAAATAAGAAATTCAAGACAGAAGTCGCGGATCTGCTGCATCTTCTGATTCATTCGCTTTATTCAAACAAGGAGATATTCCTTAGAGAGCTTATCTCAAACGCATCTGATGCCTTGGATAAGCTTAAGTATCTTTCTTTGACAGATGATTCACTTAAGGGTTATTCCTTTGATCCAAGGATCGATATATCCTTCACAGAGGAAGGCGAGAGACTTCTTGTGATCAAGGACAACGGCATTGGAATGAATGAGGAGGATTTGAACAACAACCTCGGAACAATCGCATCATCAGGCACAAGGAAGTTCCTCTCTAGCCTTTCAGAGGATCAAAAGAAGGATAGCAATCTCATTGGCCAGTTTGGTGTCGGTTTCTACTCAGCTTTCATGGTTGCTAAGAAGATCACGGTGATCTCAAGGAAGGCAGGAGAGAAGTCGGAGGCCAAGCGGTCTTAGGAAGACAATA
>JAZURW010000142.1:0-7095 GCA_045606405.1 Candidatus Ornithospirochaeta sp.
GCTTTGTCACTTTCAAAGCTTCCCTGGAGTCAGGAAAGTAAGGAACACTATGATCTATGAGACACTCAAGGTTGGGAATGCAGAGTTCCAAACCTACATAAACTCCAACACATCCGACCTTGAGGATGCCTTTGGCCGCCCCTTTATCATAATTTGCCCAGGAGGCGGCTATAAAGACCTTTCATCATACGAAGGAGAGAGCGTTGCAATCAGATTTTGCTCGCTTGGCTTCAATACAGGCGTTCTTAAATACTCTCGCGCCCCAAGCCGTTTCCCAACTGCCCTAGCAGAGCTCTCAAAGGCGGTTGCTCTCGTGAGAAAAAACCATAGGGAATGGAACACGGACAAGGATAAGATCTCTCTTATGGGCTTTTCTGCAGGGGGTCATTTATCTGGCTCTCTGCTGACAATGTGGCATGAGGATTTTTTAGACGAAGTTTCACATACAACAGCAGAGGAAAGAAAGCCAAATGCAGGCGTTCTATGCTATCCAGTTATCACATCAGGAGAGTATGCTCATAGGGGCTCTTTCAATAATCTTCTAGGGTCTAACCCAACAAAAGAGGAATTAGAGATGGTTTCCTTAGAGCTTAGGGTGAGCAAAAACGTCCCTCCTACCTTTATCTGGCATACCTTCACAGATATCACGGTGCCAGTAGAGAACTCACTGCTATTTGCTTCTGCTTTAAGAAGGGAGAAAATCCCCGCTGCATTGCATATTTTCAGGGAAGGCGAACATGGGCTTGCCCTTGCAGACAAAGACAGCAGATGCATCAAACATCCAAAAGAGAACCATGAGGTTGAGAATTGGGTACCTTTGGCATCTTCGTTTCTAAATGAGGTATTGAAAACTTGAGATATCTGGCACTATTCATTCTTGCATTATGCATGCTTTTCTCCTGCAGCAACGAGAAGGCTCATAAATGCCAATGGTCGCAGCTTAGCTACACCGAGCCAACCTGTTTTAAGACGGGAGAATCTAAATATAAGTGTATTTTCTGCGATAGGAGCAAAACTGTTTCAATCAACAAACTCAACCATGACTTTGTAACGATTGAAGTTGGCGACAACTCCTCATTGGCTGAATGCACAAATTGCAAAAGCAAGATCACCATTAATCCGACTCATGTCGAACACGATCTAGAATACTACTCAAGTAGCGGTAATTCTATCACCCTAAAATGTACTATTTGCAAGCAAACAAAGAGCTATTCTGGCACATTGGGCTGGAAAAGAATCTCTGGAATGGACGTCTATGGCATAAGTACTGACGATGCATTCTTTGAACTTTCTGCTCCTATAGGCATAGAAGGCCCTGCTGGTGGCATTATCTTCTATGACTGCGATAAAGACAATGACAAGTTCAAAAATGATGGCTTTGTATCTACTGAGTGTGGATGGAGATATCTAGAGACATCAAAGAACTATCTGAGCATTCAAAATGGCGAGCCATCCATAGAAAAGCCTACGAAGGCAAAGTTCATTCAAGGCTATTTCAGAAAAGGCTCTGAAGATGACAATCTAAGAGTAAATGGCACCACCAGCTATAAATTCGCAAATTGTACAGTAGATACCCTTGGATATGGAAAATCCAACACAGAAAAGCTTGTTAATGCTTATAAGGCAAATGGTTTATATTGCTATGAGGATGCAAACGGTGATGCAACTACAACAGAGTGTGCAGCTCTTCTATGCAACAGCCTTGCACATAGCAACAATGGATATACCTATTCCGATTGGTTCCTGCCTTCTGCATACGAGGTAAGACAGGCTTTTTACGAATTATCCGAACATCCTGACTTCCTCGCTGATTCGACAAAGGAAGCTACTATTAGCACATCATCAGAAAAATCAGAGGCAAAAATCATCTTAAACGAGAAGAGTTACGTAGGTTCTGAGGTAATGCATAACTTCAACACCTCAAACATGAAGACATCTTCAAAGATCCGAAGCACAGCACTATATGTGCTGCCAATGAGACAGGTTCCATGCAAAACGGAGGTGTGATATGAAAGGACTATCTTTAACTTTAGCATTGCTGCTACTCCTATTCGCATGCTCCATGGAGACCAACATAGATAGCTCAGAGATTGTCCTCAATCCAAGCTGCACAAAGTATGGAATCAGAATCAATGTCATTGATGGCATAACTTATTCCATTCTTTTAGAACCAACTGGCCATAGCACGACAAAAACAGAAGTTGATGGCGGATACAAGTATGCCTGCTCAAAATGCAATGCATCCTGGACAGAGAAAACGATACACTCCCATCTTCTAGAGAATGAAAAGTGCATATCTTGCTCTTTTACAACCAAATGCACTCATAATCCTTCGACATCTAAATCTTGGATAAGATACATAGAAAAGGACTATTATGCTGCTAAATGCTCAAAATGCACCGAACTATTCATAATTGACGCAGAGCTAGGTGCTACGGGCCCCGCTGGTGGAATCATCTTCTATGATTGCGATAAAGATAATGACAGCGGCAACTCTGATGGGCTTACATCATCAACAGCTGGCTGGAGATATCTAGAGGCATCCAGAAGCTTCCTTGTATTGAATGGGACAGAACCAACAATCGACTCATCTCTCTCAAACTACAATTCACTATTCAATTGCAAAAATGTTGTTCCTCACGTTTTCATCAATGATATCGAAAACATGCCAACAGCAGAAGAATCACCGTCTAAGAAATATGTGCAATCAGGTATATTCTTTGACATGTTCTATAGAGATGAACCAGGAAGCAGCAACAAGAGAGTGACATCTGAAACAGCTATTGGAAAAGGAAATGAGAACACACTTACCTTGGTAACAAAGAAAGGACGATTGGGAGAACACGCATACTTTAAGAGTGTTGAAGAGCTTAAAAGCAGCTATTATCCTGCAAACCTTTGCTACCACCTAAAAAGCAATAATAATGGTGTAGTCTATGATGATTGGTTCTTGCCCTCTCACGATGAGCTAAATGCACTGTTGGCAGATTATGCAACAGCATACACTTTAGGGAAAGGTGAATATGTATGGTCTAGCAGCGAATCTGGCATAACAGCGACATATGCGGCAAAGATCTCTGATTCCGGCACATTTGCTGGCATGTATTCAAGAAGCAGAGGCGAAACTGTCAGTGCAAAGCTCACACATGGCTCTAGGATAATACCTATAAGATCATTCTAAAAAACTATCAGGCTGTGGCACACGTCACTATGTCAGAAGAGTCACATATTCCTCAGATATTCATTGACCCACTCTTTTACGGCTTTTCCTTCAATTGTATAGCCATGCCATGCTATAGCAAGCTTGTGCTTGAGGGCATACTGCGAGCATCTGTTCAAGCATTCCCCCATGGCCGTAGCAGTTCTCTAGAACAGGCCTTAGCAACTCTCTTTCAGTCACTAAATCAATCCAATCTTCTGAAAGAATCCTATTTCCATTGTACACGCCTCTATTCAAATAGAGGATGCCAAGCTTCAGCATATCCTCAGTTCTCACATATAGCCCTGTAGCTCCCATAGGATGGTTCATTGGGCAACAGCTCCAGGCCACCTCCCGAAAGTCCAACTTCAGAAAGAGCCTCTCCCAGAGATACTCAAGCATTGGCTTTCTGCTTAATATGCCTACCACTCTCGATAAAAGGTAGTATTCAGCATCTGTGTAAGAGTACTTTGAAGAGTCTCCAAGTGTTGTTGAAAGCACATATGACAAATAGTCTTTGCCAAACTCCAATGGGTTTTGAGAGTCTATATCAAGGTAGCCACCAGGAAGCCCTGTATAGTGTCTGATTGCCATCTCAATAGTCCTATCATTCCAAGAAGAAGGCATATTTGGAGGACAAAGGCTACCAAAGATATCAACTAGCTTATCATCAAGCCTGATCAAGCCATCATCCCATAGCAGCCCTATTGCAGTAAGAGTAAAGAACTTAGCAACGGAATATGAATCTTGACATGGATTGCATTCCTTGAAAGACCGAACTTCAACCTCACCATCGCCAGATGAAACAGCAACCCTGAAGATATTGATTCCGCTTTTTTCGATATACCTTGAAAACTTCTCTATAAAATCCGATGCCGCAGATGCATTTGACGCCATTTCCATCCACCCTCATTCTTTGGCACTTATAAATCAATGGTCTTTAGGATTGACTATTTCTCCACCTGAAAAGAGAAAGACTATAACCATTATAAGCGCTATTACAGTCCATGTCTTGTTTATAGTGTTGGCAGCGATAGAAAATAACCACAAGGTTAATTCTACCCGTTGCTAACACTATAGTAATTTCATGGTTTATCCAGAAGAAAAAATCGCGCAGTATCTCGCACAATTAAGTATTATATAGATGCTTATTTTTTATAAAAATATTAATAAATATTTATATAATAAATAATTAGATAAAGATTAGTATCTCGCAGTATCTCGCAGGAATCTCGCACTTTCTAGACGATTCAGCATTATAAATATAAAGTAATAGAGAAATATATAAAATCAATTATAATAAAAATATTGATTTGATCATTGCAGAAGGTATTCTTATGACAATAGTGTTAGAGTCGGATAAATAAATACCACCCGGAGGTAAAAATTCATCTGACTCTAACAGTGTCAGTTCAATTCCGATTAGATCCAGTGCAGGCAGCTCTCTATCTGGGAGTTGTTTCTTTTTAATGTGGATTCCCAATAATTGCATTGCTAGAAATATTTTGCATTTATTACACCTTCTCAAATAAATCACTCACAACAACTTCGTTTTGTATATGAGCTGAATACTTATTTTTCTTTACTCCATAAGTTGTAATCATAATTAGCTGAACAGCCTTATTGGTTCCTGATGTCTCTTTGAATATGCTGATTTTATTTCTCAGTTTTTCATCATATTCCTTATCTATCTCAAATTTGTTTTCAGAGAACTTCATTTCACAGACATCTATGATCCTATCTCTGCGATCAATAAGCAGATCTATCTGAGCACCATTATGCTCATCTGTTGCAGATGTGCTCCAGGAAGATATTTCTGAAGATATTCCTGCAATAGAGAGTTTCTTCTTAATCTGCGCAATATGGTCCTTGCATAGCTGCTCAAAAGTCAAACCAGCCCAGCTTCTTCTAGAAGGGTTATCTAAATGATGTGTCCAGAATTCCTCGTCCCTTCCATAATTGTCCCTTGCGTATTTTATATAGAACATAGTGTAATAATCAGACAACTGGTAAAACGTCCCACGTTTTTTGTTGCCAAAATATCTATATGCTCTTATAAAGCCAGAATCCTCCAAATTCCTGAGCATTGCAGTAAATGCTGAGTTATCTGCTAATTTTGTTTCCATTAGAAGCTCTGTTTTAGTTAATCCAATTTTCTTTTTGCTCAATGCTTCTACTACTTTTATGTAGTTTTGGCTATTAGAAAAAAGCGTTTTATAGAGGTTATCGAACTCGTCCCATAGAGCACTTTTTCTTTTGAAAAATAGATTATCAATATTTTGGCTTGGGCTCATATTCTTATTTAGCATATTAAGATAATATGGAATCCCACCTAAGATCATATAAGTTTCGCATATATCATAATGAGACCAGTTGATGCCCTTCTTTTCAATTAGGAATCTTTCAGTTTCATATAGATTGAAAGGTTCTAGATAAATGCGGCAATTCTGACGATTAAATAGCCCCCCTTTGTTGTGGTCAAAGTTATCGACAAGCCAGGATGTTGCAGAACCACATACAATGAACAGGAGATTGTTCTTTGAAGCACCAAAGCTATTCCAAAAGTATTCAAATGCCTGTATAAAGCCAGATTTTTGGTTATCCAGCCATGGCATCTCATCAAAAAAAACAACGCATTTTTTATCATCTTTGAATTCTTCAAGATAATCTCGAAGGAGAAAAAATGCTTCACGCCACGTTTTAGGAATACTGATATCTTTCCCTGACTGCCGTTTAAGTTCGTAATAGAAATTATAAAGCTGTTCTTCTTTTGCCAGCCTATTATCTCCCACAAGCTTGAAATCGAAGCTATTGTCAAAGAACTGATTTATAAGAAAACTCTTTCCAACTCTTCGTCGACCATAGACAAGCACAAGCTGGGATTCTGTAGAATCATAGCAATCCTGCAACTGTTGTTTTTCATATTCACGGCTAATGATTAACTCTTTTGGCATACCTTAACTATAATAGATAAAAGCAAAAAATCAATTATTTTCTGCTTTTATCTATGCT
The DNA here is from genome assembly GCA_045606405.1 of Candidatus Ornithospirochaeta sp. Taxonomy (GTDB): domain Bacteria; phylum Spirochaetota; class Spirochaetia; order Sphaerochaetales; family Sphaerochaetaceae; genus Ornithospirochaeta. The sequence continues at coordinate 6,212 of JAZURW010000142.1, forward strand.
AAAAATCAAGATAACAGCAAAGAATTCATCATTTTCTGCTTTTATCTCTATTCTAAGTAAACAAACGCTTATTCTGTACCTTACTATATACAAACAGATCAATAGAGTCGAATAAGTGATCCTGAGCTCAATTTACCGTAAATGCTCTCAATCTAGCCTCTTCTTTCTATTTATATAGGCTTCTGGGATAGAATATAAAGCTTCTTATCACAGGTTCAAATGCGAAGCTACTTTCAGGAGAACTAGCTACATATCTTACAGGCAGATATTTGAAGATTAAGCTATATTCTTTTTCTTTCTCAGAGATTGTCTATATAACAATGCAGAGGGCTTTTCTCAGAGCGAAGTTCGATGAATATCTCTCTGATGGTTATATGCCAGAACTCTTAGAAGAAAAGCGCAAACAGACTTATATAAACACTCTATTCAATAACATATTAAAAGATACCAAGCACGATATAAGAGCTCCTTTGAGAAAATGGCTTCTCTTTTGATGGATAATGCACCTATGGTTCTTGGCTATGAAAGCCTAAAAAACAGGGTTTCCATTACAGGACGAACAGTTGGATTCAGATAATGGACAAAGCAAAACTCACAAGATCTATGTCCAGAAAAGCATGCTCTCCGGACAACGCTGCCTGTGAAGGTTTCTTCGGAAGATTGAAGAACGAAATGTTCTATAACCGTAAATGGATTGGAGTAAGCATCGACGAATTCATTCAGATTCTTGATGATTACATCCACTGGTACAACGAGAAGAGGATTAAGCAATCATTGGGAGGGCTTAGTCCTCTTGACTACCGACGGAAGATGGGGTTAACTGTATGAAACTGGTCCAAGAAAACGTCTTGCTCCCAAAGGGTTAATTCTACCCGTTGCTAACA
>JAZURW010000143.1:0-12888 GCA_045606405.1 Candidatus Ornithospirochaeta sp.
GTCCTGAAGGAGAAGACTGGAGAAGAGAATGGCAATGGGAAGAAGATCATTCTTGCCTGCTACACTGGAAACAGATACGCGACTGCAGCGACAAACATATTGCACTACCTTGGTGCGGATCTCTCTAATGTGTTCACTCTTGAGGGAGGCAACACAGCTTGGGATAGAAGCGAGTATGGTGCAGAGAAGAAGGTCGATCTATTTGCGGGGATGAGCTCCCTTGTGCAGGATTATGAGTGGGGAGACACCTTCGAATACGCAAAGAGAAAGGGAGAATCTACCTTGAATCTCGCAAATGTCATGGATGTCATGACAATCACAACACCTTGCGCATTTGAGACAGTTGCTCTTGATTATGGTCTTAACCCATCTTTCTATCATGGACAGGTGACAAATGACGATGGAGGCGATCTGGTGGAGCAGAATGCAGATAAGAGCTACACCATCACTTTCGCAAATGGCAAAAAGGCGACAGCTGAGACAAAATGGCCTACTAAGTCCAGCCTTGCTCAGAGCCTTGAGAAGCCAGATTCAAAGGATGCGAAGATTGGATACTCAGTTTATGATGACAGCTCCTTGATGATAGTATTCAGCGTCCTAGATGGAGGTTTTGCCGAAGATTTTGTCGCGGATTTGAAGGAAGCATTCCCAACTGTGATTGCAGAAGAATATGGCTTAGCACCATATTACAAGGGCAAGAACAGCGCTGGATACACAGTTTCGTTCTCAACTCACAAGGCCTCCCTCCTTATTGAGAGGTGATGATATGAGGAAATGTGTTTTGGCTCTTCTTTCGCTTCTTGCCCTTACTGGGCTGGGAGCGAAGGCGGAGGAGGTTGATGTCTTCTCGTATTCAGAGAGGAAAGGCGGCTCAAGCCTGAACCTTCTGAATGCGATGGAGGTTATGACAATGGAGACGGTTTGCTCCTTCGATGACATGGCTCACGCTTATGGCTTCAGGCCTGCCTTCTACCAAAGAGAGCTCTTCTTCGATCTAGAGGGAGATACGGTTGAGGAGGAGCTTGATGGCTCTTTATCGATTCTGTATAGAAATGGCCATAGGGCAAAGGCCGAGACAAGATGGCCAAAGAACACAGAGCTCGCAGCATCACTGCCAGAGCCAGATGAGGACTATGCGGTAGTCGCTTATTCTGTCTATGATGATGAGACTCTGCAGATTGAGTTCTCAGTGCTTGATGTTGGTTATGCAAGTGAGTACAGGGAAAAGCTCAGGGAGTTTTACCCTAATCCACTCGTGGATTCTGAGGATCTGTATGTCGCTTTGAGCGACACAGGAAGGCGCGTCTCTTTCTCATTAGAGAGAAAGGTGCTCCTATTGGAGCTTCTGTAGAAGGAGTTGGGAGGTATTTACTCTTTTGCCACAACAACCCTGACGCCCTTGTTTTCCAGCTTCTCTATGATATCAGGTCTGATTCCTTCATCTGTGACAATGGTTGAGACCTTCTCAAAAGGGAAGGCGACGCAGAAGGCCTTTCTATCGAATTTTGTGCTATCTATTACAAGTATGCTCTCCCTTGCGTGGTTTATCATGAGGTTCTTGAGGCTTGCCTCGGAAGGTATTGCGGCATAGCAGCCTATGTCTGGATCTGCCCCTGTGACTCCCAAGATGCATTTGTCGACATAGTATTTTTCCAGATTCCGCTCAGCATCAGGACCTGTTACAGTGAAGGTCTCCTTTATCAGCTCCCCTCCTAGGAGAAATATTTCTGCGCTTTCATTAGATTGCAGAATTTCTGCAATTCCTGGTGAGTTTGTGACGATGAGGAGATTCTTCTTCTCTGTCATTCCCTTTGCAAGGATCTGGGTCGTGCTTCCCCCATCTATTATAATGCTTTCGTTGTCATTGATGAGCTCAAGAGCCGCCTTCGCGATATTCGATTTGGCAATCGTGTTCTTCTCAAGCCTGTCATTGATATTAGTCGTCTGCCATACAGACTTGGCCTTATCCTTCTTCATTGCCCCACCATGCGTTCTTGAGATCGCATTTGCCTTTTCGAGGAATATGAGATCCCTTCTGACTGTGAATTCTGTGGAGCCTACCATTTCGCTGAGCTCTTGGATATCGGCCTTCTCATGGTGGTTGATATATGAGAGTATCTTTTTTCTTCTTTCTTCTATTGTTATGCGTTGTGCCATAGCATGATTGTCCGGCAAGGGGCTGTTTTTGTCAATTGAAGACACTTCTAAACTTGCATAAAATTTGAAAAAGTATAATTAAATTAACATAAATTTGCTCTTTTTAAGAAAATACTACCAAAAAATCTTGCATAATAGCGATGAAAAGAACTTGCACCTCTAAAATTGTGTGATAACCTATTATTGTAATGGGAGGTTTGCCTATGGGAATCATATCTGCAAAGGAGATGCTTGATGAGGCGATGCATAAGCATTACGCAGTCGGCCATTTCAATCTTAACAACATGGAGAGTGTGAGGGCATTTTTGCTTGCGGCAGAAGAGACAAGGTCTCCAATCATCCTAGGAGTCTCAGGTGGAACAGCCAAGTACATGGGTGGCTATAAGACAATAGCTGACATGGTCAATGACTTCATGGACTTCTTGAAGATAACAGTGCCTGTTGCGCTTCATGTCGATCATGGCAAATATGAGGAAGCTCTCGATGCGATTAAATGCGGCTTCTCATCTGTCATGTTCGATGGATCCTCATATCCTATAGAGGAGAATCTTGCCAAGACTAGAGCTGTTGTTGAGCTTGCTCATTCAAAGGGCATCAGTGTTGAGGCAGAAGTTGGCGGCATCGGTGGTGAGGAGGATGGCAGAATAAGCATGGGTGAGTGCGCTGATTCCTCTCAATGCAAGATGATAGTTGATACAGGGATTGATTTCCTGGCTGCAGGAATCGGCAATATACATGGTAAGTACCCCGCAGACTGGAAGGGGTTGAATTTCCCTCTTCTTGAGGAGATCAAGTCCATCGTTGGTGATACACCACTTGTTCTGCATGGTGGCTCACATATACCAGAGGACCAGATAAGAAAGGCAATCAGCCTTGGTGTTAGCAAGATCAACGTCAATACCGAGTGCCAGATTGCGTTCACAGAGGCCACAAGGAAATACTTCGAGGAAGGCAAAGACAAGCTAAGCAAGGGCTTTACGCCTCGTGCCGTGCTCGCTCCTGGTCTTGAGGCGACAAAGGCGATGTGCATAAAGAAGATGGAACTCTTCGGCTGCCTTGGGAAGGCTTGATTTGAGGTGATTATGGATATTCGTTATCTTGAGTCCAAGGCAAGAGAGATAAGGCTGGCGACACTTGAGATGGTCTTGAAGGCAGGAAGTGGTCACCTTGGTGGATCGTATTCAGCCACAGACATCCTTGTCGCGCTTTATTACAATGCCATGAGAATTGAATCCAAGGATGATAGGGACAGATTTGTCTTGTCAAAGGGACATGCGATTCCTGCCCTTTATTCGATTCTAATAGATAAGGAATATCTGCCAAATGAAGCAAAGTCCACGCTGAGAGTGTTCGGAAGTGCCTTGCAAGGCCACCCAGACTCTGCAAAGTGTCCAGCCTTGGATTGCAGCACTGGTTCCCTTGGTCAAGGCATAAGCGTTGCTGTGGGAATGGCCATGGGACTTAAGAGAGCAGGCTCAGACAAGAGAGTCTTTGTTCTCACCGGCGATGGAGAGCTTGATGAGGGGATATGCTGGGAGGCCTTCATGTCAGCCGCATCATTCAAGCTAGACAATCTCGTGGTGATTGTGGATAGAAATGGCCTTCAGCTCAGTGGCGGCACAGAGAGCATAATGAGGCTTGAGAGCTTAAAAGCCAAAATGGAAGCCTTTGGCTTTGATGCAGAGGAGATTGATGGACACTCCATGGAGGCTTTGCTGCCAGCATTGGAGAAGCGAGTTGAGGGAAAGCCAAGATGCATCATAGCCAAGACTGTGAAAGGCAAGGGTGTCTCATACATGGAGAACAAGGCTGAGTGGCATGGCGCAATGCCAAAGCCTGAAGAGGTCGAGATTGCCCGCAGGGAGCTTGGAGGAGTGGTATGAGTGACAAAAAAGCATCACGCTTTGGATTCTACCAAGGCCTTATTGAGCTATGTAAGGATCATGATGATGTGCTTGTGCTGGATGCTGATCTGGCAAAGACAACAGGAAGCGATGCTTTCAGGAAGGCATTTCCAGATAGGTTCATCGATTGCGGCATCGCAGAGCAGAACATGGTTGGCATATCCGCTGGCCTTAGTAGAGCAGGGTATGTTCCATTTTGCTCAAGCATGGCAGTGTTCTCCGCGGGTAGGGCCTTTGAGATAATAAGAAATGGCGTTGCGTATTCAAAAGTTAATGTGAAGATAATCGGAAGCCATGGTGGCATAACCGCAGCCGGAGATGGCGGCACTCACCAGGCGATTGAGGATATCGCGATAATGCGTGCGCTTCCAAATATGGTGGTACTCTCTCCTTGTGACTCTGACCAAGCTGAGAAGATGGCAAGGCTTATGTATGAGCATAAGGGGCCTGTGTATCTGAGAACAAGCAGAGAGCCTGTTGTCAGTGTGACAGGAAAGGATGATGAGATAGTCCTAGGCAAGGCTCAGAAGCTGAGAGATGGCTCTGATCTCTGCATTGTCTCAACAGGCATGATGACAATATTGGCCATGGAGGCTGCTTATAAGCTCGCCAATGAAGGCATTGAGGCTGCAGTTCTCAATATCCACACGATAAAGCCTTTGGATGAGGAGGCAATCAGGAGAGAGGTTGGCTTATCTGGAGGAAAGGTTGTTGTCTGTGAGGAGGCTAATATGATTGGAGGCCTCACTGAGGCTGTGGCAAGGGCTATTGTGGAGATGGATGGGATTAAATTCCAATCCGTATCGATTTCTGATAAATTCGGCCAGTCTGGATCAACTCAGGATGTTCTCGAGCACTATGGGATAACAAGCGAGAATATCGCGAGGAAGGCGAGGCTGGTAGTCAAGGGATGAGATGGAGAAGAGGTTTGATGTAGTTGGAGTCGGACACAGCTGTGTTGATAGACTCTGCGTGGTTGAGGATTATCCAAGGGAGGATGAATCAACCCATATAACATCAATCAGCGTTCAAGGTGGCGGGGCTGTCGCGACTGCGATGGTGGCCGTCTCAAGATTGGGAAGAAAAAGTGCGTTCATTGGGAATGTTGGCTCTGATTTGATATCAAAGGAGGCAATGAGGCTATTCCAGTCAGATGGAGTTGACACCACGAATATGGTTGAAAGGAGTGATTGCTGGGGTCTTGAGTCTTTTGTGATGGTAAATCCTGCAAATGGGTCAAGAACCAAGTTCCCACAGAGGGATACTCTACCTTCGATAGATTGGGATGACTCGCTCATATTGGCAATCAAGAGCGCAAGATATCTGCATCTTGATGGCACGAACTATCTAAATGCGCTTGAAGCTGCAAGGATAGCAAGGGAAAATGGCGTGATCGTCTCTCTCGATGGATGCTCAATGCAGAAGGACAATGAGCTAAATAAGGCTCTTGCTTCCCTGTCGGATATCCTGATCATGAACAAGAGATATCCACTGAGGGTGACTGGCAAGGATAGCTATAAGGAGGCTCTTCTGGAGATTTCAGCATGGGGCCCTAGCACAGTGATGTGCACATTAGGAGAGAAGGGTGTTCTTGCTGTGCTTGATGGGAAGGTTAGACACTTTCCAGCCTATCAGGTGAAGGCTCTCGATACCACAGGCTGCGGGGATGTGTTCCATGGGGCATTCCTTGTTGCTCTTCTCGAAGGATATTCGGTTGAGGATGCAATTAGGTTCTCCTCTGCGGTATCGGCAATAAAGTGCCAGAGAGTAGGGGGTAGAGCGGGCATTCCAACTATGGAGGAGACGCTTTCCTTCATGAAATCTAACATATAGCTTCGGCTATTGAATAAAAACAAAAAGGAGACAAAAACATGAAAAAGGCTTTAACTGTTCTTTTTATCGCTTTAATCGCAATGTCTTTCGCTTTTGCAGAGGGTGCAAAGGAGACACTAGCAGCAAGTGGTGAGCTCATCCTCTACACAACAGTTGCTGATGCACAGTATGAAATGACAATCGCAGCATTCAATGAAATGTATCCAGACATCAAGGTTTACTACACATATGGTGGTGCAGGTGATTGCAAGGCAAGAATCAAGGCAGAAGCAGCAAATCCTCAGGCTGACGCAATGTACGGTGGTCTTCAGTATGCTGATATCGCAGAATATGGCGAATACCTCGAGTCTTATGTAAGCGTGCACAATGACAAGATGCAGGCTGGATTCGGAAATGACACAGGAAAGATCACATTCCACGACTCCCAGATTCCTTGCTTGGTTGTAAATGATGCTCTTGAAGCAGAGCTCGGCATCAAGATCACAGGATGGGAAAGCCTTCTTGATCCAAAGCTTTATGGCAAGATTGCTATGGCTAACCCAACATCTTCATCCTCAGCTTGGAACAATCTTCAGTGTCTCCTCACAGATTTCGGCGGCTGGGATAGCGATGCAGCATGGGATTATATCGCAAAGCTCATGCAGAATGGCTTGATCATCACATCATCTTCCTCAACACCATGTAAGGCAACCTTCGCTGGTGAATATGTTGTTGGCCTTTCATATGAGCCACTTGCTGTACAGATGCTCGACGGCGGCTCAACAGGCGCACACATGGTATTCTGGGAAGAAGGCGTCACATCAGTTGGCTTCGGCTCTGCTATCATCAAGGGTGCTAAGAACCTCGATAACGCAAAGCTCTTCATGGATTTCCTACAGTCAGATGCAGGACAGAAGTGCTACCTCGACAGTGGTGCTAGACCTGTCACAACAAACGCAATCGAAGGCGGAAGCCCTAACATGGTTGACCTCAATACAATCAATGTCAAGGTTGCAGATACAGCAGCTCTCGCAGCTAACAAGCCAGCAATCTGTGAAAAGTGGAACTCCTACTGGGCACAGTACGGCAACAACTGATAATCATCTATCATCAAGCGGTGGCCATTGGCCATCGCTGTTAAGTTTTATTTGATGAGTGGAGAAGAAATAATGGACGTTAATATCAAGATTGTTCATGCCATGAAGAAATACGGGGATTTTGTAGCCATTCCAGATCTTTCGCTAGAAATACAGCCTGGGGAGTTCTTCACTCTCTTAGGGCCATCAGGTTGTGGCAAGACTACTCTGCTTAGGATGATCGCAGGCTTTAATTCAATAGAGAACGGTGACTTCTACTTTGGTGAGAGGAGAATAAACGATCTTGATCCAGCGAAAAGAAACATTGGAATGGTATTCCAGAACTACGCCATCTTCCCTCATTTGACTGTCAGGAAGAATGTCGAGTTCGGCCTTCAAAATAGAAAATTACCAAAAGATAAAATACACTCGCAGGCTGAGAAATTCATGGGTCTTATGAAGATCGATGAGTATTCTGAGCGTCTTCCTGAAAAGCTCTCTGGCGGTCAGCAGCAGAGAGTCGCTCTCGCTAGGGCCCTTGCCATTGAGCCTGATGTGCTCCTGATGGATGAGCCACTATCGAACCTTGATGCGAAGCTCAGAGTTGAGATGAGGGATGTCATCAAGGAGATTCAGAACAGACTCGGAATAACCACAGTCTATGTCACACATGACCAGGAGGAGGCTATGGCTATCTCAGATAGGATAGCTGTCATGGATGGTGGCATCATTCAGCAGATTGGCACTCCTAAGGAGCTTTATCAGAGACCTGCCAATCAGTTCGTCGCAACTTTCATCGGAAGGACGAATATACTCAGCGCCAAGACAATAGGTGGCGGAATCGAGTTCTCCAATGGCGCTAAGCTGATGATGGATAATCTCGATTTAGTCAATGATGGAAATGATGTCGTGGTATCAGTCAGACCAGAGGAGTTCATCATCACAAGTGGTGATTCCGATCAAGCCTTGATCAGTGCCAAGGTCATTTACAGCACATTCTTGGGTCTTAATACCCATTACATCGTCGAAAGCGAGGATGGACAGAGACTGGAGATCATTCAGGAGTCTCAGATTGAGGATATCCTTGAGAAGGGTACAAGCATCAAGCTCGCTCTCAAGAAGGAGAAGATCAATGTCTTCACCTCAGATGGCTCTAAGTCTCTTATAAAGTAGGAGGAATGATGAAAAAGAAAGGTTTCGATTTCTGGGTGATTGCCTCTTTCGTCATTCTGGCACTTTACCTCTTATTCATGGTCTATCCTCTTTTCAAGGTTGTCAGCAAGTCCATTGTGGACCCTGCAACCGGAGGCTTCACTTTGAAGTACTTCATCAAGTTCTTCAGCCAGCCATATTATTCATCGACGCTCTTCAATTCCTTCAAGGTAGCGATATCAGCGGCCATAGTCTCCTTGCTAATTGGTGTTCCATTGGCATATTTCTACAATATGTACAGAATCAGGGGCAAAAAGACATTGCAGATGCTCATCATCTTGTCTTCGATGTCAGCACCATTCATTGGAGCCTACGCCTGGATCCTGCTTTTAGGAAGAGCTGGTGTTATCACCAAGTTCATACAAACGCATCTTGGAATCACGATTCCATCAATCTATGGATTCTCTGGCATCCTGCTTGTCCTATCCATAAAGCTGTTTCCTTTGGTATTCCTCTATGTGTCTGGAGCGTTGAAGAATCTTGATTCCTCTCTTTTGGAGGCATCAGCGAATATGGGATGCTCAGGAGTCAAGAGATTCTTCAAGGTCGTTCTTCCTCTTTGCATGCCATCGATTCTCGCAGCTGCATTGATGGTCTTCATGCGTGCCCTTGCGGACTTTGGAACTCCTCTCATGATTGGTGAAGGATATACTACATTCCCAGTCATAATCTACAACTCCTTTGTCGGAGAGGTTGGAACAGACCAGAACTTCGCAGCGGCTATCAGCATGATCGCTATTGTGATCACACTCTTCTTCTTCCTCATCCAGAGGTATTTGTCAAATAAGAACTCCTTCTCAATAAGCGCAATGCACCATGTTGAGCCAAAGAAGGCATCTCCAATCGGAAGCTTCTTCATCCACCTCTATGCATATGGTGTTGTGGCTATCTCACTGCTTCCTCAGGTATATCTAATCTATCTTTCCTTCAGAAAGACAAACTCAACAGGAATCGTCTTCCAGGATGGTTTCTCCCTCAAGAGCTATCAGCAGGTATTCAGCAATATGGGCAATACAATTTGGAATACAATAAGAATCTGCGGCATCGCCCTTATTCTTATTATCGTCCTTGCCATTTTGATCAGCTATCTTGTTGTCAGAAGAAGAAACACAGTCAATGCTGTGGTGGATACATTGTCAATGATTCCATATATCATCCCTGGCTCAGTTGTTGGCATCTCTCTTATCATGGCATTCAACAATAGGTACTTGCCACTTGTTGGAACTGCGACAATCATGGTCGTATCGATGTGCATAAGGCGTATCCCATATACAATCAGAAGCTCTGTTGCTATTCTCTCCCAAATCCCGCTCTCTATTGATGAGGCTGCTGAGAGCTTAGGTGCTGGCAAGATCAAGACTCTTGTTAAGATCACGATACCTATGATGCTCAATGGTATTTTCGCAGGGGCAATCATGAGCTGGGTCACACTGATCACAGAGCTATCAAGCTCGATTCTCCTGTACTCTTTCAGAACGCAGACACTCAATGTCGCAATCTATGCAATGGTTGCAAAGGGTGCTGACGGAAGAGCTTGTGCTCTTTCGACAATTCTCATGGTTTTCACAGTCATATCGCTTCTTATTTTCAACAGATTCTCGAAAGATGGCGAAATATCGATGTGACCTTTGACATCCTTTTTGTTCCTCAGGGCTAACAGCTTTGTTAGCCCTTTTGCATGTGCTAATGAAAAGAATATCAAGTTTATTGCAAGGCTTTAATCAGTGGATTACAATTGCCCTAATAGGAGATCCTTATGAGATATGGACTATCCAAAATCACATTAGCAGACAGGGAATTGACCATACGCTCACTAGAGATGGAGGATGCTGAAAGCACAATCCGCTTCATGAAGAGAGTCTATAGTGAGTCTGAATATCTGACGATGTATCCGGAAGAGTTCTCATTCACAGCAGAAGAGGAGGCAGAGTTCATAAGAAGGATATCGACATCTGATGACGAGGTGCTTCTTGGTGCATTTGAATCGCTTGAGCTTGTGGGGACATGCCGAATAGGAAGGATATCCACATCATCGAAGCTCAAACATAGGGGCGAGATATCAATCTCCATCATCAATGATTTCCAGGGCATGGGTCTAGGCACATTCCTGATCAACGAGGTATTGGCGTACGCAAGCAAGATGGGCATAAGCCAAGTTGAGCTCAATGTCGCCTCGGAAAACGATAGAGCGATAAGGCTATATGATAAGCTAGGCTTTGTGAAGGTAGGGGAAATACCCAATGGCTTAAGGTTTCGAGATGGCAGGTCCATGGGCTTTTGCTTGATGGTTCTCAGTCTTGATTGCTAGCTTGCCACCGTTATTGCAATCTTTTATTGGATTATGAGGTGGAAGCTTCTATCAAATATTTGATAATTCCATAATAATTATTACGCTAATGCATTTTGGAGGGTGTATGAAAAGAATATCCTTGTTTCTCGCAATGCTGGCTTTTCTATCTGGTATGCTTTTCTCTGGAGATATTGTCTTCTCAAAGGGTGATGTGAAGATAGAGAGCGTTGAAAGACAGTTCATCTCAATTGATGATTTCTATTCTCTTTTATCAACAGGTGCAGATTATCTGCTTCTTGACAATAGAAAGCCAGAGGATTGGGAAATAAGCAATATCTGCAACTCCGTAAATGCCGATATGGATGCTGCTGTCACATATGGCGACTATATCAAGGCGATGGATATTCTTAAAGACGTTCTCAAAAGAGAGACAGGCTCTGAGAATGGCAATGGAAAGATGATCATCCTCGCATGCTACACTGGAAACAGATACGCCACGGCAGCAACGAATATCCTCTCTTATCTTGGTGCCGATATGTCAAGAATCTATACCTTGGAGGGTGGCAACACAGCATGGAACAAGAGTGAATATGTTCAATCTGTGCTTGATTATGAGGAAGCTGCGCTCAGCAGAGCCGCAAGCTCAGGCAGGGCCTCTGATTATGATTGGGGTGATGATTTTGATTATGCGAAGAAAAAGGGCTCTTCAGACATGGACCTTACAGATGTTCTGGATATCATGACAATCACGACTCCTTGTGCCTTTGAGAGCATCGCCTTGGAGGCTGGCTACAATGCATCCTATAACTACATGATAATGGAGAGGATAGATAATAAGGATGTTATCGAGCAGGTTGAGAACAAGGTCATATCTTTGAGGTTCACAAATGGTGCAGAGTCAATCGCAGAGCTTAGATGGCCAGAAAAGACAAATCTTGCAGCAAGCCTTCCTGTTCCAGATGGAAAGGAAACAAAGGTTGTGTATGGCGTATATGACGATCAGACACTGCAGATTCTTTACAACAAGATGTCTCCTGCTTATATCGAGAGTCTTATGAATACTCTCAAGAGCCTTTATCCTGTTGTCATAGCAGAGGGAGCTGACTTCTATAAAGGCAAGAACAACAAAGGCGGGGCAGTCTCATTCTCAGCTGAGCTGAAAACCATCATGATTGATGGATAATGGAATTCCATTTGCTTGCAGAATCTTGAGTAAGATGTTGGCGAGCTTAAGAAGAGTAATGATATGAAGACCAAGAGTGCTATTTATCTATTCATAAGATTATAGCCTTATGGTCTGTACAATCGGTATGATTTCATGATTTGAAGATATCCTAGTGAATTAGAAGTCACCAATCCTTAAATTGGAAAAATATTGCCGCTTTCACGTAAAATGTAAATCCTTACTCAGCCTTGGTAAAGGTTTTTTGCCACAATTGAGTCAAGCTTTGATATCAATTGGCTTCTCGATGTAACATTCAGCTTCTTGTATATTGTGAATAATTTATTCTTTACAGTTTGCTCTGCAATACCCATTTCAGAGGCAATGAACTTATTGGTAGCGCTGCCTCTTGAATCAAAGAATATCACGATAATTGTTGTTGAGATGCTATCAAAACTATTGGCATGACAAAAATCCTCTATGGAATTATGGAGAGATTGCTCTGCCTTCACAAGGATTTCCTCTCTCAGTCTTAAAGCTCTCTCTTTCTCTTTGTACGATTCCTTCTCTGCAGTAAGCTCATTGTTCAATAAAGTCCACTCACTTTGTAATAGTTCTTTCTCATGCTGAATTGATTCAATTTCTGAATCAAGTTTCTTCCTTTGTATATCCAATTCATTCATTTTGGCTTTGTAAAGTAAACTACATATGCCACCTACAGCGATTAGATATACCAAAGAACCTAATGTTTTCTCCCATTTCAGCCCTTGAGCAGTCACACTAAAGAATATTGACGAAAGGAATAGTACAATGATTAGCAAAACACGTCTTATGGCATTAAAATCAAAAAAACCATAAAAAGACAGAAGAAGGTAGGACACTCCAAACAATCCCCACCCCCATATTCTGTCAAAGCCATTGTCGATAAATAATGACAGAAATGCAATTATCATGATTATGAATGCTTGCATATATCTATATATTGCTTTATCTAGCATCAATAATATGAAAACAAACGAAAATAGAAGAAGCGACAAATTTTGAAAGGAAAATGGATTTTCACCCATCTTCCTAAGGGTTGACATGTTTATGATGAAAGTCAATACGAGTAGAATAATAAAACCAATGCTAATGAACTTTTGAACCTGTCTCATATTAGCCAATAACTCCTATTTTTTGCCTATCACTTATATAATTTCTACCAGATATGGCATCATTATAAGGGTTATATTTTTCATTTCGATGGTGTTTTTCGATATCCCAATAATAGTCTTG
>JAZURW010000144.1:0-3291 GCA_045606405.1 Candidatus Ornithospirochaeta sp.
ACTACTAACAAGATTGCTGGCTATTCCTACGATGCTATTTCCAATACCCTGACCATGACCGCTGCTTTTGCCAAGAAGGCCTCCCAGCTCAACACCGCTGAGTACAACATTGTTCGTCAGCTCCGCAATGACAACCCTGGCATGAAGATCGAGAAGTCTGCGGCGAAGGCTCCCTCCAATCGTCCCCTGAACATCACCTTCGCCAAGATGGAAGAGTTCATCAAGCAGTGCCGCAACAGCAAGGATCGACTGGAAGCCTTCAAGAAGGTCAAGGCCCTGTCCAAGATTCAGGCCAGCCCCTACAAGTATGTGAAGACCTGGTTCCTGAACAACTATGCCAACTACTCTGAACAGCCCGAATTCGATGCTGATGGCTTTGTGGTTGTGAAGACCAAGAGCCAGATGGAAGCCGAAAAGAAGGCCGCTGCCGAGGCTCAGGAGCAGAGCTTTGAGGAAGTGCTGGCTGAAGCCAAGGCTCAGTTTGAAGAGGCTGCTGCCTGATTTGCAAAAAGGAGAAGAAAAGTGAATAGGTCTGTGCGATTGCGAAGGAATGCTGTGTTTTGCATTCCTTCTTTTTTGTATTCAAGGGAAGGAGGATGGCGACTGCGGCCCGAGGGACAGGTACATCAGCCTACAACTTTGTACAAGGATCAGAAACTTTTGTACATTTATCTGCGACAATCATGCAGCCGGATACAACACATTGAATGTTGCAACAATTATTGCCATCAGCTTGATCTTTGAAGTGGAAATATCAATGCTCTGGAGCAACTGCTTGTAAAAGTATATTTTCTGTGATATACTTTACATAATTTCAGAGTGAAGGAGAAAAATCATGGCTGTTGAAAAGCGAAAGAGCAAAGCATGGACTGAGCAGTCTGCACTTTTGCCCCCGAATCCAGTTCCAAACAAACTGGTAGATAGAAATGACTGGATAAACCATGCCTTTGAAGGTTTTATTTCAACAAGCCCATCAAATAAAGCTATTTATCGAGTAATTCTTGAAACACTATGGCCTGATGGTCACGGTATTCCTGGGCCAGTTATCGATAACAAGGAGATTCGTGCTGCTATTGATGCCTTCAAAGGCAAGCCCTATCTCGATGTTTTTCGGCGACTTCGTGAGTTGCAAGGTGAAGAGGGCTTCTTGGGAATCGTCAAGCAGGGTACACAGTACCAGCTTATTGATTTGAACATTTATCCGAAACGAACCCCTCGCACTCACCTCTCAGACGAAAACTGGAGCCTGGTTCTTGAGCATTACAAAAAGGTATGTGCTTGTTGTGGCAATCAGCCAGATGAAAAGGGCTTCCAGCAGGATCATAAAGTACCGAGAGCCCGAGGTGGTACAGATGCATTATCCAATTGGCAGCCTCTATGCGATTCTTGCAATAATATCAAAAGCACCTCTTGCAGGGGATGTAATGAGGACTGTTCTAAATGCGGATGGGCATATCCTGAATTTTATCGTCCAATAAAGTTGCAAGGATCAATTCTGCGATCCCTTCATCAGTATGCAGAAGCTCACAATACAGACTCAAATGTGTTGGTTACGGAACTGATACTTGAATTCCTAAGAACACACTAAAAGAGGAAGTCCGACAGAATGAAATGTCGGACTTCCTTTGTCTTAGTTTTGTGGTCTGTATGCAGCAAGAATCGAATCATCTTTGAGAATCATTTCCATAATTCGTTCCAAAGACAATCCTAATGCTCTTCCTACAAGTGGCGGAATAGCATTCCCGATTTGAGCATTACGAGGAACATCCACACCTCTGGCAGGGCCATTCAATGTATACCTTCCCAAGAAATGAAAATCATCAGGGAACGATTGCAATCTTGCCATTTCGCGAAGAGTTACAACACGAGGGTGCTTGTAGTGAATCAATTCTTCGGGTGCAGTAGTCAGTGTTGAGCAAGGTTGCTCAGTATCCAAAACAAACCTTTTATTGGAGTGACACCCGTTTTCATACAAAAATTCTTTGGACAGTCTTCCAGCAGGTTGTGTTTCGTGAGCTTTTTTGTATAAAGCAACAACTTTTTCATTATGATTATTGAATCGGTGACAATTAGGAGTATCCTCGTCTGGGATATTCTTCCTCATGAGTCTCTGGTAAGCACTTTCCATCGGAAGATATTTGCATGTTTTATAGTTTGCGAATTCTGGCTCTGGAATAATCACTTCGCCTGACAAATCGCTAATTGCTTCATCTACATTTGTGTATCTATCTGTTGCGAAGCCCAATTCTTTTCGTTGCTCCATGCCGATTTGAAGCATAATATCCTGAAGCAATTTACCTACATCAAGTTCGCCAGCAAATTGTTTCGCCACAGCAAACAGGATCACTCTTTTTCGCAGTTGAGGAACTCCATAATCTGCTGCATTTATCACGACTTTTCCAACATTATAACCCAGTTGCCGAATCTCATTGATTGCTTCCTCAGCAACACTACTTGTTATGCCATCAATAGGCCTTGAAACGAACTTTCTTTCAAATCCACCGACATTCTCAATAATGCCAAAGATTGGTTTCAATAACTCAATAGCCTTGATTTGCTTGAAAACCAAAAGATTGCGAGGATCATTACCATTTCGGGCTCCAGCTACAGAGAATCCTTGACAGGGAGGGCCACCTGCAACCAGAGTAACTTGGCCTTGAAGTTTTTTGAAATTTTCAACAATTTCTGTATCTTCAAGAACATCTTCAATAGTGTGAGCTTCCCTACTCAACCATTCAGGCCATTGAGCGAAGTGTCTGTATGGAGCATTTTCTGCAACAAGATTGCGGTCAAATGTGGAATATGCCATGGGATCCTTTTCTATAGCAAAAATACCATCCCATCCAGCAAGGCCAAGGCCAAGAGACAGGCCGCCGCAACCAGAAAAGAAATCAATGTAAGTCTTTTGAGAGACTGACTTGCTTTGGTTCTCACATGCAACATGAGAGGAAATAGCATCTCTATTCATTTCTTTCATTTGTTTTTTCCTCCTTGTATAACATGAGGAGCCAGAGCATAAATATGTCTGACTCCTCAAAATCATACCATAATAGCTCAAAAAAATCAACGATTACCCTTTTATTTCATGTTAGCATTCGCAGATATTTGTACACAGTCGGTCTGCTCAACCCACAAAGCCTTGCAAACTCGCTCAGATTGATCTGACCTGAGAGGAAAGAAGGATAGTGCCTGTAAAAGTTTGCGGGGATGTCATCCTTCGTTGTCTGCGGTCTGCCCACATGCTTCCCTTTCTCTTTCGCATTCGCCATGCCAGACTTCACTCTGGCCCTG
>JAZURW010000145.1:0-2277 GCA_045606405.1 Candidatus Ornithospirochaeta sp.
GAAACAAGACAAGAACTGCATTGTCTGTTATAGGGATAGCTATTGGAATAGCCACCATTGTAGCTCTTGGCCTTATCACAGACGGATTGGATGAATCAATTCAAACCACTTTAAACAGTGGAGGGGCAGAAATCACAGTCACTGGAGCTATTGATAGTGAAGCAAATACCAAGGATATCAACACATCTTATCTGGACACGCTGGCGAATATAAGCGGGGTGAATGAAACGGCAGGGCTGCTACGGATACAAGAAATAAATATTGAAGAAATGATGAACGGAGAGCGGACAAGCATAACCGCTAATGGAATAGACAAAGACAAGCTGGACCTTGTCGGAATCGAGGATGTGAATGGATCGCTCTTTGAGGAAAACTCTTCAGAAGCTATTATGGGAAAATCCTTTGCAGAAACTAGAAACAAAACAATTGGAGACACTATAACTATTCAAGGCCATGAATTCAAGATAGTTGGGGAGTTTGAAACAGGAAGCCTTTTAAGCGACAGCAGCGTCTACGTATCCAAAGAAAAACTCCAGGAAGTAACAGGAATGGATCATTTAACTCAAATCCTGATTAAAACCAATGAGAATGTGAATGATACCAAAATAGCTGATGAAATTGAAGACAAGTATGGAGAGGATCTTTTAACATTCACAACAGAAGAGCAGGTTCAAATGATGAGCCAGATCACTTCCATCCTGGACCTTGTCACTTATGCGATTTCAGCACTGGCAATTATCATTGGAGGAATAGGAATAATCAACACCATGATCATGGCTGTATATGAACGTACAAAGGAAATAGGAGTACTCAGGGCTGTAGGATGGAAAAGCAGAAGAATATTGATGATGATAATTGGAGAAACCCTGGTATTGACCACCTTGTCAGCAATTGTTGGAATAATAGGGGGAATAGCCATAAGTGAAATAGGAATAAGGCTTATCGGCAATGCAAACAATGCATTCTCACTTGCATATCATCCTGAAACCTTTATTACAGCATTTGCAGTTGCCATCATAGTCGGCGTTCTCGGCGGAATATATCCGGCATACAAGGCAAGCAAGCTCGCTCCAACAGAAGCTTTAAGGTATGAGTAGGTGAGATTATGTCTTTAACAAACAATGACTCAAAAGACTTAAGTTTCAAGTGTAAAACATTTAGAGGGGTAATTTAAATGAATGATGATTTCCCAGTGATTTTTACAGAAAATCTGACAAAAAGCTATGAGAAAGGATCCATCAAAGCTTTGGATGGAGTTAATCTTGTTATAGAACGAGGAGATTTCGTCTCAATCATAGGTCCGTCTGGTTCAGGCAAATCAACCCTTTTAAACATGCTTGGAGGTCTTGACAAGCCAACATCAGGAACAGTGATAATAGACGGCGTGGACATAACCAAGGAAAAGGACCTAAGCGAACTGAGAAGCGCTAAAGTAGGTTTCATCTTCCAATTGCACAATCTGATACCTAATCTGAATGCCTTGGACAATGTGGAGATTCCGCTTATCGGTACAGGCATGAAGGAAAAGGAAATGAAGCAAAGGGCCAAATATCTTCTTGAAGCCGTCGGCCTTGGAGATAGAATGAAGCAGAAGCCTAACAAGCTCTCAGGCGGTCAAAGACAAAGAATAGCTATTGCAAGAGCCTTGGTGAACAATCCATCCATTATTCTAGCAGATGAGCCTACAGGTTCCCTTGACACTAAAACAGGAGCTAGAATCCTTGATCTTCTAAGAAACATTCAGGAAAACAATAATGTGACCTTGATTATCGTAACCCACGATCCGGAAGTAGCTGCAATGGCAAACAGGACTATTAAAATCCGTGACGGTCGCATTATCGAAGATGTGATAAACAAACCTGAAAAATACGCTTATAAAGAGCGATACAACGAGGAGGCATACAGCCGTAAAGAACTTTACCAAGATGACTCCTATCCTGAAGCATACGGCCGTGAGGAACTTTACGAAGATGACAAGGCGCAAAGATTTAGAAACCGTGCCATGAGTCTTGAAAATGCCGCTTCAAGAACTGATGATCGCTACTATGAAGATGAATACTATCCTGAATATGAAACCGACTATGATGATGGAGAATATGTCTACATAGACGACTCAGATGACTGGATTATTCCAATACATAATGAGGAGGAATATGATCCTGAAGCTTTGGATGAATACTACAGCCAGGATGATGTATATATCAACTACGATAGCGATAGTGAAGAAAAAGAATTAAAAGAAGAAATCTATGCCAAGTTTTTAGTTGACATAGACGA
>JAZURW010000146.1:0-5450 GCA_045606405.1 Candidatus Ornithospirochaeta sp.
AGCCTTCGAAGGTCCGAATCCTTCTCTCTCCAACAAGCCTTCACGGTTGTGAAGGCTTATTTTTTTCCCCTGAGGAGGGCCCATGTCCTATTACTCCAATGGCCTTGAATTTGAATGTCAAAGATGCCGTTATTGCTGCTCCTCTGAGCCTGGATATGTTTTCCTCTCTGAAAAGGATCTCGATGCAGCTGCACTTGCATCTGGACTCGATAGGGAAGCTTTCATTTCAATCTATTGCAGACTTGTCGATTTTGGAGCTTATTACCTCATTTCCCTCAAGGAAAAGGAAAATTATGATTGCATCTTCCTTAATGAGAGTGGTTGCTCAATCTACTCAGGCAGGCCAACACAATGCCGCACATATCCTTTTTGGAGTGGGATTGTAGATAGCGAGAAAGCTTGGAGGGAGGAGTCCAAGTTGTGTCCTGGAATAGGAAAAGGAAGAAAAATCTCCAAAGAGGAGATTGAGGAAAGACTCAAAAGCGATAGAGAGAACAACGCCTACGTTGTTCTTAAGAAAAAATTCTGATAGGTTTTTGCCGTTTTGGATTTTTGACTTATATTAATAATGGGGTTGTTTGATTTTGGCACGTTATACTGACCGCACTATCCAGAAAATCAAGGAGAGGATATCCATTGTCGATATCATGCGTGAGTATGCCTATGTAGAGGATAAAGGCGGTAAAAAATGGGTCAAGTGTCCTTTTCATGGCAATGGCATGGAAAAGACTGCCTCATGCATCCTGAATGAAGATAACGGCCGATATCACTGTTTTGGCTGCCATGCATCAGGTGATATCTTCACGCTAGTCCAGCACAAAGAGGGATTGGATTTTGTCTCTTCAATAGAGTATCTGGCGAAGAAAGCGGGAGTCCAGCTAGAAGAGTCAAATGCAGATGGCCAAACTAAGAGGGATAACACAAAAGAGATCCTTTTTGATCTCTACTCAAGACTCTCAAATACCTTCAATTATCTTTTGATGAATAACAATGAAGCTAAGCCTGCTCTAGAGTATTTGAAGCAAAGGAACATTTCTGATGAGATGATTCAGAGGTTTCAGCTAGGTTATGCTCCTAAGAGCCCAAAGTGGCTGCATGCTTTTTTAAAGAAGAATGGGTATGAAGATGACTTATTGGCAAAGTCAGGCCTATTCTCAAAGGAATACGCTCAATATTCGCTATTCTCTAATAGATTGATGTTCCCAATACGCGATAGGCAAGGAAGAGCCATCGCATTCTCCGGTCGCGATCTCTCAGGGAGCAGCAAGGCAAAATACATCAACTCTCCTGAGACACCTATCTACCAGAAAAAGGAGAACTTCTATGGTCTATTTGAAGCGAAGCAATCTATAGCCTCAGGAGTTCAGCCAATCCTTTGCGAAGGAAACTTTGATGTAGTTGCCATGCACCAAGCTGGCTTCACATCAGCAATCGCTAGCCTTGGCACAGCCTTTACTGAGGAGCAATGCAACAACCTCAGGAAATGGTTCTCAAAGGTAAAGGAAGTGCATTTGCTTTTCGATAGCGATGAAGCAGGGCAAAGAGAGACAGAGAAGGCCATAGTTTTGGTTAACTCAAAAGGCTTGGGCACCTTCGTTCATGGTTTCTCCAGCGCAAAGGATGCTTCTGAGCTTCTAGAGACAAAAGGAGCTGAAAGCGTTGCCTTGGAATTCAGCCAAGCTGAGGCGGGGTTTGACTATCTTGTAAAACTGAATCGTAAGCGTTATGATATAAATACTGCCAAAGGAAGGTCTGATTTTGTCAGATCACTTTCTTCATTTCTTTTGACTACCGAAAGTCAGATAGAAAGAGACTCTTATATAATCTCCCTATCTTCGATTTTAGGTTTGTCTGAGGAGGCAGTCAAGGAGGATTTGAAGAAATCCACCAATAGAGCAAATCCTATGAAGGAGGAGCTGGATGATAGCGAGCTGAATAGGGCAGGTAAAAGGACAATAGATCTTTTTGCTATGCTCTATCTTTGCTGTCATATGGACTGTTTTAAGACCTATAGGTCGAAGATCAGCTTCGGAGACCTAGAGGATCGCGAAGCACAGATAATCTACATGGCGCTTGAAAATGCCATGAGGGATGACATAAGAACTGAGGAGCTTTTTCTATCGCTGTTCACAGATGAAAGAATTAGAAATGACGTTTCAACAGCGCTTGCCCTAGACGAGTACAGGGAGGCAGGGATTGACGTATTGGATGAAGCAGTAGATAGGATTTCATTACGTGCGATGGAGAAGCGAAGGGATATTTTAAGTAATCAGTTGAAGCTATATTCAACAAGCCTTTCAGCTGATGAGATCTCATCAATGCTAGAGCGAAAGATGGAGATCGACAAGGAAATTATGCAATTGAAGAATTATCTTCAAGGCGAGAGATAATGCGAGGAGCAAATGGCTGATAATATCAAGAATACAGAGTTCTTCAAAAGCCTTATTGAGATTTCAAAGGAACATGACTCTGTCTCACTTTTAGACGTCGTTGACATCATCAAAAAAGACAAGGAAGCACAGGCAGTGGGATTGGATGCAATCCTTGAGGCACTCAATGCTGAGGGAATCCATTATTCAGATGGCGAGGATGAGACAGAATCAGAGTATGTTGAGGGTCCATCAGCTGAGGACCTTGAGAACTTCAAATATGATGATGACGATGACGAAATCTCAGAGGATGACGACGATGTGAATCTTGATGAGGACTTCGATGAAGAGCCTTCTGATGATGAACTAAGCGCAATTGATGACGAAGATGAAGATGATTCATCATCTGAGGTTAAATCAAGAAATGACGAAGATGAAGATGAAGAGGATGAGGAAGAAGAGGACGAGGAGAACATCAACGAGTGGAAGGGCACCGATGAAGATGCGGAAACCTCTGAAAGATTCATTGACATCTCATCATTCTCAGAGCATTCAGTGGATCATAGAAGCCATGCAGCATCCTCAAAATACGATAGTAGCCAAGATGATCCAATAAGGCTTTATCTCAAGGAAATCGGTACAGAGAACCTTCTCACAGGCGAGCAGGAGGTTGAGCTTGCTATGCAGATGGAGAAAGGAGAGAGAATCGTCTGCTCCGTAATAAGGGAGTCAGGCATTCTAATCTCTTTCTTCACCAAGGTCATCAACCATATCAATACCAAAATCGAAGAAGATAATGAGGAGTCATTCTCCGCAGAGGAGATTAAGGAGTTCATCTCCATCCAGAAGCGATACAACAATAACTACAAGGATGCCTTAGGCAAGGATACTCCTAAGCAGATCAAGGAATACAACGAGCTAAAGAGCAAGCTATTGATCTCCGGCGAGGATCCAGTGCAGAGCCAGCTATTGCTGAAGATGAGAGAAGATCTCCTATCTAAGCTTGGCGGACACCCAGATGAAAAGTCTCCTCTTTACAAAGGTAAGAAGAGAAAGGACTTCGAGAGCAGGGAAGCATGGATTGCGTATTGCAGAGAGTGCTCTAGAGAAGCAAGATGTGATGAGCTGAAAGCAAAGCTTATCGAGATATTCGATGAGGAGAAGAATATCAACACATCCCTGTCTGAAGAGGCTGCCATGAAAGACAAGGCCTTCATGAACGCCCACAAGGACATGAAGGAAGCTGACCTTGAAAAGGAAATACAGAAGATCCATAAGAAGCTTAAGGAAGACAATACTGCAAAGGAAGCTGATCTTACCAAAAAGTACAATGATATCAAGAAGGAAATCGAGCAGCTTGAGTCAGGCATTTATCTTCCTGTAAGAGATTGGATCAACTCAATTGAGCTTCAGCAGGAGGAAATAGATGACCTCACCACAACATTCGTTGAGGCAAAGAACACCATCCTGACCTGCAATGAGAAGAAGGAGAAGATCCAGAATCACCTCAAAGTTGAGACGCTTAAGGAGCTCAGGCAGCTTGGTAGGGATCTTGCTACAAAGTCAAAAGCACAGCTTATTGAAGAATCTCTAGGCATTACAGCTGATCAGATAAAGGATGAGATCAAAGAGCTACAGCTTACTGAAAAAGAGCTAAAGTCCATAGAGAACAACTTCGAATGCTCTGCATTGGAAGTGACAGATGATGTCAAGAACATCCAGTACGGACAGAGAATCTTAAAGACAGCTAAGGACAGGCTGATCAAAGCAAATCTCAGACTGGTAGTGTCAATCGCAAAGAAGTACACAAACAGAGGTCTTCAGTTCTTCGATCTCGTGCAGGAAGGCAATATCGGACTGATCAAGGCTGTTGAGAAATTCGAATACGAAAAAGGATTCAAGTTCTCAACCTATGCAACATGGTGGATCAGACAGGCTATCACAAGAAGCATCTCTGACCAGGCTAGAACCATCAGAGTTCCAGTCCATATGATTGAGCAGATCAATAAGGTTGTAAGGGAATCCAGAGTGCTTATGCAGACTCTAGGAAGAGAACCTACCGATAAGGAGATCGCTGATCACCTTGGATGGCTTGAAAGCAAGGTCAAGAACGTCAAGTCTGTTGCCAGGGAGCCTATCTCACTTGAAACTCCTGTTGGAGAGGAGGAGGATAGCGTTCTTTCTGACTTCATTGAGGACAAGGATGCAGAGAACCCTGCAAACCAGACCTCTAAGACGCTTCTGCAGGACAAGATCAGAGAACTTCTTTCAACACTGCCTCAAAGAGAGCAGGAAGTATTGAGAATGCGCTTTGGCCTTGATGATGGATATGCGTTGACACTTGAAGAAGTTGGACTCTATTTCGATGTTACAAGAGAACGTATCAGACAGATTGAGGCCAAGGCCCTTAGAAGGCTTAGACATCCTAAGAGAAGTCGTCAGCTTAAGGATTGGAATTAGTAGATTAGTTTTTGTAAATTCGCTATTATAGATTAGTTATAGCGTTATATTGAGGAGAATATTATAAATATGTCAGAGAATAAGAAGCTAGAATGTCTGAAGAGCCTTAAAAATGTCTTAAAGGAGAAATTCGAGCTTGAGAACCAGGTTGAAAGCCTACCTGCTAATCTCAGAGCTGAAGAAGCAAAGCTTAAAGACGTTAATTCAACATATCTAAAGCTTACTGAGAAATATAATATCGTTAATGATGAGGTTAAGAGCCTTTCCTTCAGATATGAAGATGCTTTCACAACTAGAACAAGCTATGAAAAGCAGATGGAATTCATAAACACACAAAGAGAATATGAAGCTCTTACCAAGCAGCTTGAAGAAGCAAAGCTCGCTGAGCAGACTCTCCTCAAGAGCAGAAATCAAAAGAGATCAGAGCTTGAGAAAATCAATGCTGAGCTCGATATCCAGGAGAAGATCTGCGAAGAGCAGAAGAGCATCGTAGATGCAGAGAAGGCAAAGATATCCTCTGACCTTGATGCCATCTATAAGAAGATTGATGAGCTCAATAACCAGTGCGTTGAGATCAAGGGAAATATCATTAGCGATGAGCTATATTCAAAGTTCACAAAT
>JAZURW010000147.1:0-9350 GCA_045606405.1 Candidatus Ornithospirochaeta sp.
GGAGTTCATGGAAATCAAGAGAATGCTGGAAGTATAAAATTGATATTTTTCCACTATTTTTCTTGCATTACTCACAAACATCGTTTAACTTATATCTATAGATGTACTACTCATACATACTCTAAGCTTTAGTGTTAGTACAAGCATTTGTTTTTGGTGATAGAGCAACTCCCTATTTCCCTCTATTCTCCAATCCCGTCCGAAAGGGCGGGATTCTCTTTATGCACAATGAACGCTCTTAAAGGCAAACCAGTATCGTATCGCTGTTTTGATTGTAAATCATGATTTAAAGCAATGTTTATTCATTTAGATTGCTCATTCTTTGAACAATTCATTATATTAAAAAAACTTGATTTTTCCATAAATATACTTGCTTTTATATTGCCTACTTGATATATATCAATTATGTTATAGAACACTTTAAAGGAGATTTGTATGAAAAGAAAACTTATTATTGCTCTTATGATTTTAACATCTATCTTACTTCTCATATCATGCCAGCCAGCACCAGAGGGTGAAGGTCCTAGAAATATGACTGAGTCTGATTACAAGGCAAACAAGAACGCTCTTGATAGAACTGAGGCAGCTCAGGCATATATAGGCTCAATCGGCATAGCCCCAAAGGGCATTAGCCTCGATGCAGCGGCATCAACTATCTCTTACACTGTCGATAAGCCAATGAAGATCGCGCTCTCTGAGCTGAAGGATGAATCGCCTAGCCTTTTCATGCTTCTGCCTCAAGTAGATGACTTCTATGTCATAAGTGGAAGCATCACAATGTCCTTCAAGGGGCTTGAAGGGCTTGCAAACGCAAGAGACATCGATGACATCTTCCCTATTCTCAGCATGAATCTTGTCATGGCAGATGATATTGAGGGCACAAAGAACAGAACAGTGGTGGCTGTCTCCTATGATAATGGGGTCGGAACAATATCCATCAACAATACATCCTATGCCCTGGCCTCCCTGGAGATGATGGATGAATATGGTGAAATCATTGAGGACATCCTTGAAACTATTTCTGAGGAGGATTGCATCTACCTGGACGGAGAGCTCATTGATTCAAACAGCATAATCACAGCCTTCATGGAAGAAAACGCTGTTTTTGAGCTGGCTTATGAGGATATCGAAAAGGACGAGGAGTTCTCATTTGAAGGAGAATTCTCAATATCCAGGACAATAGAAGGCGAGAGCACCTCTATCGCCCTTTCAATCACAGGAAAGGTCACTGATAAGGAAAACGATGATCCATTTATAGTTGAGAACGCTGACTTCTCAATCAAGCTCACTCTTTCCGTGAAAGAAGGAGTTCTTGATATAGCAATCAATGAGCTTAAAATCGCAAACGTTGAGCTTTGGGATGGAATGCTGGATCTTGAGTACTTTGTTTAATGGCTAACATAGGAATACTGCGGGATACCATATGGAACAGGCGCGAATGCCTGTTCCTTTTCAATCAAATGATAACCTCAAAAAAAAACACCCAGCCTAAGCTGGATGCCACCTGTTAGCTTATCTAGTCCACGCTCGAAACATACTCCAAGCCAGATCAAAGCATCAAAGGTTGAACTTGAAGAACATTATATCCCCATCCTGGGCGACATATTCCTTTCCCTCAAGCCTATACTTCCCAGCTTCCTTGACCTTCTGCTCTGAGCCATATTTGAAGAGGTCCTCACAGTTGTATACCTCTGCCTTGATAAAGCCCTTCTCGAAGTCCGTATGGATAGTTCCTGCGCATTGAGGGGCCTTTGAGCCCTCCTTGAATGTCCAAGCCCTGTCCTCATCAGCTCCTGCGGTGAAGAAGGTTCTGAGTCCAAGAGCTTTATAGGCAGCCCTGATAAGTGGATTGAGCCCTGACTCCTCAAGCCCCACAGCCTCTAGAAACTCCTTCTTGTCCTCCTCTGATTCCATCTCAGCGATCTCTGCCTCGATCTTTCCGCAGATGACAACAACAGGAGCATTCTCACCCTCTGCGATCGCCCTGACTCTTCCAACGTACTCGTTCTCCTCTAAAATGCCATCCTCATCAACGTTGCAAACATAGATGACAGGCTTCAATGTGATCAGATGGAGATCGTAGACACTAGCCAGCTCATCCTCATCAAGAGAAAGCGTTCTTGCAGGAATGCCCTCAGAAAGGCACTTCATGAGCTTCTCATACAGAGGCAGAAGCTTCTCATTCTCCTTCTGCATGGCTTTATCCACCCTACCCATCTTAGACTGCTTCTGATAGCGCTTCTCAACTGTATCGTAATCAGCAAGCGCGAGCTCAATGTTGATTGTCTCTATGTCGCTCTCTGGGTCAATTCTATTGTTGACATGGACAATATCGCCATTTTCGAAGCATCTCACGACATGCGCGATGACTCCAACCTCTCTTATTGAGGCAAGGAATCTATTTCCAAGTCCCTCGCCCTGGCTTGCACCCTTCACGAGTCCTGCAATATCGACAAACTCAACAGTCGCAGGGACGACCTTTAGAGGAGGAATGAGCTCTACAATCTTGTCCAACCTCTTATCTGGAACGGCTACGATGCCGATGTTTGGGTCTATTGTGCAGAAAGGATAGTTAGCTGCTTCAGCTGGTGCTGATGTCACAGCCGAGAAGATTGTGGATTTGCCAACATTTGGCAGTCCGACAATACCACAGTTCAATGCCATTTGATCACCTCATTAACAAAGCGAATATACCATAATATCGCTCTTTCTTCCATAACTCCGCACCTAATATGCTGTGTGGAAAAATATTGAGATTAAAGAGGTGCTATGCTACTTAGCTTTGCAGAAAATGCTATACTTAGGCTATGGCAGAAGGTAAAGTCATGCTGATCACAACAAGAATGGTCGGCGAGAATGAGAGAAATGTGTTTTTAAGAGAGCAGGAGATCAGAAGCCTGATCAATACTCTGGAGCTTGATGTCATCTGCCATCAATCGTTTACAGTGAAGGAGGAGAATACCAACACCTTCATTGGCTCCGGGCAAGCTGAATCCGCAAGTGAGTATATGAGGGCCTTTGATGTTGATGAGGTCATCATCGATGCCTTCCTCTCTCCTAGACAGGAGAAGAACCTTGAGAGGATATTCTCTCTTCCTGTCTCCGACCGAGAGGCCGTCATCCTCGCAATATTCTATAAGAACGCGCACTCAAGGGAAGCAAGACTTCAAATCGAGAAGGCGGAAGCAATCTACCTGAAGCCCCGCCTCATATCGAGGGAGGCCAATCTCTCACAGCAGCGAGGCGGAGTAAGAGGCGCTAAGGGCGAAGGCGAGAGAAAACTGGAGCTTGAAAGAAGAAGGATCGATCAGAGAATAAAAGTCCTAGATAAGGAAATATCCGAAATCCAGAAAATAAGGGATACGCAAAGAAGCAGCAGAGAGAAATCTGGCATATTCTCATTTGCGCTCACAGGGTACACTAATGCAGGAAAATCCACGATTCTCAACGCATTAACAGGCTCTGATGTCCTATCTGAGGACAAGCTTTTCGCGACTCTCGACACAACCACAAGAGCGCTAAGGCTTCCAAATGGCCAAAGAGTACTGCTTTCAGACACTGTTGGCTTCATATCTGATCTGCCACACCTATTGATTGAGGCATTCTCCTCAACCTTGAATGAAGCCCTGAACTCCGATGCGATAATCATCGTAGCAGACGCCTCCCACCCTGACGCAGTAGGTTGCCTCAACACGACAATAGAGACACTAACGACGCTAGGTGCGATAAACAAGGTCAAGCTCCTTGTCATAAACAAGTGCGACAACATCCATGATGACATATCATTCTCGATTCTTAAAAGCCAGGATTTCAAGACAATTGAGACAAGCTTTAAGGACAAGACAGGCATAGAAAGCTTCATCTCAGCACTATCAGAGATCACCGACGAGGATTACAGGTATATGGATCTGGAGGTGCCCTTGAATTCAAGCATGGTATCCGAACTATCAAAGAATGGTTGGCTCCGTGCAATGGAATACAAAGACAGCGCCATCCTGATCAAGGCAAGGGTTCCTAAGCATATGGCAGGAAGGTACGCCGATCAGCTTCTCTTAAATAATTAAAGGTGAATTGAGAAAAGAAAACGGCATGGCAAGCCATACCGTCACTATTAAGCATGATATTTAGTCTTAGAAATTGTATGTTGCACCAAGTGAACCCTGGATGCCAAAGCTTACCTTGACTGCATCAACAAGCTGGATGCCAACGCCAGGTGCGACTCTCATATAGAGGCTCATTGGGAACTTAGGGAATGTGTATGTGAGCTTAACAGGAACAAGAGCGTTGATTCCCATCAGGAATGGATCAGAGAGCTTTGCCCAAAGACCAACCTCACCGCCAATTGTAAGAGGCATTGATCCCTTGATCTTCAAATCCTTTGCAAGGTCAAGAATCTCATAATTTGCAGCAGCCTCAACATCGAGAGCACCGTTTAAAAGACCAAAACCAACGATACCTTCAAGATCGAAGTCTCCCATGCCATAGTTTACTACAACACCAGCATTAGTTCCTAAGTTAAGACCTACTGCAAGAGAGCCCTTATCTGATGAGCCCTTATAAGAATCACCGAGTCCTGCATAGAGAGCAGAAACTGACAACAATACGACCAAAAGAACTGCGAACACCTTTTTCATCGTTTTATCTCCTATATTTGCGTATATTATACCATATTTTCAATATATTCAGTAGGAATTTAGAAAATAGTTGCGTCCTTTATTATTTCCCGCTTATGTCGCTAGTATTTGACAATTTGCTTGAATATTTTATGTCCATGAGACGCAGAATACTTTTCACAATACTATTAGCAAGTCTTGCAGCTGCCTTTATTAGCGCAAAGGATAGAATCACGATCCTAGGAGGGGAGATGGATCTGGGTTGCACAATCAACGCCTCCTATCACCCTATTGGTGGACTCTCCCTGGATGGAGGCTTCACACTCACACCCAAAAACAGCTATGAATGGACAGCATTCCTCGGACAGGAGGAGCTTACAAGAGCGCAGTTCTTTAAGATCACTGGGTGTGAGGAGCTGAGGCTGTTTGTGGAAAAAGGAGAAAGGAAAGAGCGATTTATGAATATCACAGGCTATTCACTCTTCACAGCCGGCTCTGCCCTAACCTTGACATCCTTGATCCTCTATGCATCGGCAAATGAGTTCATGACAGAGAACATCTACCCCTTTGTCGCCTCAGGAATTGGCGTGGTCATGCTATCCTTGCCATTCATCTCATATGAATTTGAGGATGGGGTCAGCTTATCGTGCGCAATCCAGATTGCAGATGCATATAACATGAAATAGACACCATCTAGACCTTTTCCCCTCGTTCTGATTTAATGTGCGAGGGGTTTTGTATGAATAATGATAATAGATCTCCTTTGACTTTGCGTGGCATTCTGATTGGTATTCTTGGGCTGTCGGTGATCACCGCATCCAGCATGTATGTTGCCCTGAAAATGGGTGCGCTTCCTTGGCCAACTGTATTCGTGACTGTCGTATCGATGGCAATACTTGGAAAGCTTAAGGATTCAACTCTCATGGAGATAAACTGCACACATACCTTGATGAGTGCAGGTGCGATGGTAGCAGGCGGTCTAGCATTCACCCTCCCCGGCCTATGGATTGCGAATCCAGAGGCGGAAATGCCATTTATCTCGATAGCGATGATCGCAGCAACAGGTGCGATGCTCGGAATCCTATTCACATCGTTATTCAGGAAAAAGCTCATCGAAGAGGATAAGCTCCCCTACCCAATGGGAATAGCGGCATATAAGACACTTATTGCACGCAAGGAAGGAAAGGGCGCTCCCCTACTCTTCTCTTCAATGGGCTTTTCAGCAATCTTCACATACCTTCGTGACAAAGTGATGCTCTTTCCATCCACACTCACGCTTTTCAAGGGAGGAGCGGCAATTCCTCCTCTCTATCTATGGGTAAGCCCAATGGCACTGTCAATCGGCGCCATAATCGGGCCATCTCTTGCAATCATGTGGTTCCTGGGCTCAATCCTTGGCTACTATGTGATCACTCCAATTGGCTTGAAGGCAGGCTTCTTTGAGACCATGGCCCAGGCAGATCTCTTTAGGTCCAATCTAGGACTTGGCCTCATGATCGGCACCGGAGCTGGAGTGGCAATCAAGGCGATAATAAAGGCTGTGAAGGCAAGTAAAGGTGAAAGAAGAGAGATAAACAAGAGATCCCTTCTTGCGATTATTGCAGTATCTGGTGCGTCAATCATCCTGCTTCCCCTCGCAACTGAGATAACAGTGCTGGAGGCATGCCTCTTGATTCTAGGCTCATACTTAGCCTCCTATCTATCTGGAATGCTGACAGGACAGACAGGTGTCAATCCAATGGAGGTCTTCGCGATCATAGTCCTTCTATTCATTGTCTCCGTTCTCTCCCCTACGATGAAGGCCTGCTTCTCGATTGCAGCGGTTGTGGCAGTCGCCTCAGGCTTGACAGGCGATGTGATGAACGACATGAAATCTGGCTCCCTCATTGGCACAGAGCCAAAGCACCAGCTCATCGTGGAGGCACTGGGAGGGCTTCTTGGAGCTTTCATCGCATCTTTCACCCTCATTGTCCTCAAGGACTCATTTGGAGGCTTCGGAACAGCAGAGCTTCCTGCGCCACAGGCAGCAAGTGTGGCTTTGATGATGGGAGGAATCGGAGATAAGACTGCCTTTTTCAGCGGTGTCGTGATAGGTATCATCCTATATTTGCTCAACGCACCTTCAGCAACACTAGGCTTAGGCTTCTATCTATCAACCTCCATATCCTCAATCATGGCACTTGGTGCTATAATCACAGCTGTGATACAGAAGATATCGAAAAACATGAAAAGCAGGGCTGATAGGATAAGCCTTATATCTGCTGGCCTTTTAGGAGGAGAGGGAATCACTGGTGTGATCATTGCGATTGCATCAATGCTCTAAAGAACATGGCTACACTATTTTGCAAATCACAAGAGGAGTTGATCGAATATCTTTCACTGGATAAGCCATTCCAGGCAAAGATCATCTACCAGAATCTCATAAAAGGCGTTACAAGATTCGATCAGATGACATCGCTTCCAAGAGCAATGAGAGAGAGACTCTCAGCAAAGCATGTTGACGCCATGTCCTCAACTGTCATCAAGACATCAGAGGCTGAATCTGCCACTAAGCTTGCGATAAGACTAGAGGATGGGATGGTAGTTGAATGCGTGCGCCTATCTGACGGTCAAGGCAGGTACACAGCCTGCGTATCGTCACAGGTAGGCTGCGCAATGGGCTGTGCCTTTTGCAAGACTGGCACAATGGGCCTTATCAGAAATCTTCAAGCTGGGGAGATCCTTGAGCAATTCATACATCTTTCCAGGCTAGGAGAGCCTATATCACACATTGTATTCATGGGAATGGGAGAGCCTCTTCATAACTTCTCCGAGGTTGCAAGGGCTTTGACAGAGTTCCATAGAGAGGATGGCTTGAACATCTCCTACAGGAAAATGACAGTCTCCACATGTGGTCTTGTGCCAGGAATCAAGAGACTTGCAGAGCTCAAGCTCCCTGTCAAGCTCGCTGTCTCGCTTGTTAGCGCTGAAGATGAGACCAGATCCAAGATCATGAAGGTCAACAAAAGCTTTCCTTTGTCAGAGCTCAAGAAAGCGCTCATTTCATTCCAGAGGCACCAAGACAAGAGGATAACGCTTGAATATTGCCTATTAAGCGGCGTAAACACAACAAAAGAGAGCGCTGAGGCTCTTTTCAAGTTCACAAAGGGACTTGAGTGCCTTGTCAACCTCATCCCTTGGAATCCAATTGAGGAGCTTGACTTCAAGACACCATCTGAAAAGGAAATCAGCTTCTTCACAAAGAATCTTAAAAGGCTTGGTGTGAGCTACACCCTCAGAAGAAGCAAGGGAAGAGAGGCCTCTGCTGCTTGTGGGCAGCTCGCTAGTGAGAGCAAAAAGAATGATCCTCCTATGTAAGAAGGTATTCTACTTCAACATTTCAGCATAACCACTTAAAAGCATATGCATAAGTGGAGGCGGCATATATGCACCTTGCATGTTATGTATTCATCTCTAATTAACCTATTAAGTTAACATTAATATGCGATATTATTTCATAATCGCAAGTATGGTTATAGAGATTGTTCTAGGAAGCAATATCAGAAGAATACGCACTGAGAAGAATATGTCCCAAAAAGAGCTTGCAGCCAAGCTCGATTGCTCAGTCAAACACCTTTCTGCGATAGAGAACGGAAGAGCCTGCCCTTCCCTGCTATTCGTCGAAAAGGCCTCTTCTATTCTCAAGGTATCATTCTCTTCTCTCTTCTACTCTGAGGATGAGCTATATGGCTCACCCTCTGTTTATGCGAAAATGGACAAAGTGATCGAAGAGATCGCAGGAGAAAGAGTGAGCCATTATAAAGCATTGATCAGAAAATGAAATGGGGCTGTCGCAAAATAGAAATGAGGCAGTCCTTCTTTTTGAAAACACTCAACGGCAAGGCTCCCGGGACAGCAAACCGGAGCCTATTACTTTTTTTTGATGATGTGAAAAGGCAAGACGACAGACTGATCCCCGTGAAGGTCTGGGAATTGAAATGCAATCAGGCTGTTTCTTCTGCTGGACTAGCTTTAATCCGATACCAGAATGGAGTGCCGATCAAGTTTTGACAGCTCTTCAACGGCTTTCTCTCTGAGCCAGTTGATTCTGCTCTTGTGATGCCCACGGCCTTTCTTCTCTGATGGATTGAACAGTCCCTGCTCATCAATCGCACTCACCGCAGAGGCAAGTGGTTTTTCGGGTTCCTTGAATGATGCTTCGTCCGTCTGTACAAGACCCGCATCAACAGCTTCCCTCAGCAGGCTTCTGATTCTGGACAGGCATTTCTCCATATTCTTCTCTAATGAATTAACATAGAAAAGGGACCATCGCTATTTTGCGACAGTCCCTTGTCGTGTCGTTTGTTTATACGGTTACTTTTTCTTAAACTTTGTTTTTCGGCCACTTCCGTCCTGATAGATCAGACCTCCTGTAACCATGCGTTTTAGAATACGGCTGGCCGTTGTTTGACTGACATCCAACAGTTGATCCACATCGCTACGCACTACATAGCCGTTTTTGGCAATCAGATCCAGAATCTTTTCTTCATTGGATTTGCGTTCGTTAGATATGGTATCCGTTGCCTTAGCGGCATTTCTATTGGGAAGTGTAATTTTGAAAGCGTTGCTTGTTACTTCGATTTTAGGCTCCAGTCCTGTACCTGCGTATGCTTTCATGATTTTGGGCATACCAGTTCCGTAAGCTTCAATCAGCTGCAAGCGATAGAAGATAGCTGCTAATTTCGGATTTCTGCAAAC
>JAZURW010000148.1:0-18628 GCA_045606405.1 Candidatus Ornithospirochaeta sp.
GATGACTTCATCAGGGATTACGGCGCAGACTCTGTTAGAATGTACGAAATGTTCATGGGACCTCTCAGAGAGTCAAAGCCATGGGCAACCCAGGGCGTCATCGGCGTATACCGCTTCCTCGATAGAATCTGGAGACTCTCAACAGAGAAGCCTATTGAGGATATCGAGCTTTCAAAGGATATAGATAAGCTCATGCATAAAACAATCAAGAAGGTCACAGAGGATACAGCAGACCTCTCCTTCAATACCGCTATCTCCCAGATGATGGTATTCGTTAACGAGCTTAATAGACTTCCTGTAATACCAAAGAAGGCTCTTGAGATGCTCACTCTGATCATCTCACCTTACACACCTCACCTTGCAGAGGAGCTTTGGGAGATGCTCGGACACGAGCCTTCAATCTCCAAGCAGAAGTGGCCAGAGTATGATGAGGCAAAGACAAAGGATGATGAGATTGAGGTCGTAGTCCAGATTAATGGAAAGCTCAGATCAAGACTCACAATGCCTGCCTCAGCATCCAAGGATGAGCTTTTGGAAGCTGCTAAGAAGGACGAGAGGATTCTTAGCTACATCGATGGAAAGACTATCGTCAAGGAAATCGTTGTACCAGGAAAGCTTGTGAATATTGTAGTCAAATAAGCTAGCTAAGAATAAATCCAAGGCATTCATAAGACCTTCTAGTTGGACTGTAAATCCAATTAGGAGGTCCTTTTTTTATGAAGGTGGATGACGATAATCCCAAACGTGAGCTTCCAATAGCCAGCAATGGAAAGAATCTGATCCAAGCTGTTGTCATCGCCTATTCTTATCCAATTGATTTCCTTTTCATAATTTGAAATGAAATTCCCTAATGGCTCAGAGAGACACCTCGTGCTATATCTGCTAGTTCATTTAACCGTGCCAAACCCTCCGAACTGAATCTAACCTTAAATATTCACTATGCTTCCATGAACATTCTTTTGATAACGACAATGAAAAGAAGATGGATATTTAATTCTTAATCGATTCAATAACAAATTGCCGAAAATAAAAAAACCATGCTCGAAAATACTGGATTCGTAATCAGTGCATACAAGGGCACTAAAAAAAGAAGATGACCGCAGCCATCTTCTTTCCCTAATAATCAGATTTCGTGGACTCTTGCTAAGCCACCCATGCTCGTCTCCCTATAAAGGGAAGGCAAGGCCTGTCCTGTTTCCATCATTACCTCAACTACATCGTCGAAGCTTATCTTATGTCTTCCATCGCTCATAAGCGCAAAAGACGCATGGTCAACTGCTCTCATTGTTGCCATCGCATTTCTCTCTATGCAAGGGATCTGCACAAGACCCATCATAGGATCACATGTTAAACCAAGGTGGTGCTCTAGTCCCATCTCAGCTGCATATTCAACCTGGTAGATCGAACCTCCCAAAAGCTGAGCTGCAGCAGCACCGGCCATAGCGCAGGCAACGCCAACTTCTCCTTGGCAGCCAACCTCAGCACCGGAGATTGAGCCATTGGATTTAACGATGTTGCCAACAAGTCCTGCAGTTAAAATTGCTCTATGGATTCTCACATCAGGAATCCTATATTGCTTCTGCAGATAGAAAAGAACGCCAGGCACAACGCCACAGGAGCCACAAGTTGGGGCTGTGACGATCCTTCCACCTCCTGCATTCTCCTCAGATACCGCAAGAGCATAGGAAAGAGCAACAGAGGTGTTGCCAAGAGGACCTGCAAAATCCATGGCCTTTGCATAGCTTTGGCATGCCTTTCTCTGAAGCTTCAGTCCGCCAGGGATCACTCCCTCATTCTGCAGGCCATTGCTTATCGCAACTCTCATGACATTCCAGACTTCCTCAGCGAACTGCAGAATCTCAGGACCTTCCTTCTCCACTGCGACCTCCCATAACTGGAGGCCATTGTATTCGCAATAGCGAAGAAGCTTCTCCATTGTTCCCAGCTGCACCTCTGGATAAACAGTATCGTCGATGTGGCTGGCCTCTCCCTCCTTGACTATTCTTCCACCTCCTGTGGAGTAATATGTCTCAGAGAAATTCTCTGGCTCAATAGCGACTATAGTGAGGGCGTTTGGATGATAAGGCTTTGCTTCCTCTGGATACCAAAGGATATCAATCTCCTTTCCAGCTTTGACAAAAACCTCCCTGATAGCCATATCTGTAAGGTGTCCCTTTCCTGTTGCGGCAAGGGAGCCATATAGTTCAACGTTAACCTTGGTTACCTCTGGGTGCTCCTTGATAAAGCGCTCCGAGGCTGCTCTTGGTCCCATAGTGTGAGATGAGGATGGACCATATCCTATTCTATATAATTCTCTTAGCGATTCCATGAGAATAGAATAGAATATACTTCAACTATCTTCAATGTTTAAAACCGACAAAGAGCCAATACTTTTGTCTTTTATCAAAGCCAATGATAGTCAAAGCTCTCCATCTTGGTATGGCAAGAACCATCCTCTGTCAGTATAAGAGTGGATAAAAGAGACCTTTCCATATTCCAGAATCTATATATCCCGGGAAGCAATGAAAGCGTCACCTCCTCTCCTGATTTATCAAGCAGAAAGGATTCTGACTTTGATGAATCGCTAATCCAATATCCTGACGGAAGACTATCCAGCGTTAGATGGAAGAGAAGGTTGTATTCTAGGCTATCATTTGAAATTGTACCGCTATATAGCTCTCTCAAAAGGGCACTTTGATTCACGATCGTTATATCCCCTGCGATTTTCTTAAGCCAGCTAATTGAGAATCTTGAGATAGCATCGGGTTTCACATCTGAGGCATCAACAAGAAGCCCTGCAACCTCTCCATCCTGGAACGTCAAGACGACTCTTTCATCACCCGGCTCATAGAATCCTCCTAGTGAGGAGAGCCTTCCTAAGGGGATGATCTCAACTGGCCTAAGACCTCCTGAGAGCACCTTGATAGTGAAGCTCTTTGTGCCCGGAGGCAACGACTGCTCGATGATTTCCTGTCCATTGAAATACCTTAGCTCATACCAAAGCCATTTGCCACTTGCCTCGATATAAGGGTGAGACTCAGCTATTTGCACATCAATCTCGCGCCAGAACTCAAATGAGCAGGAGGTGGCACTGAAGAATAATAGAATTAGGAAAATAACCGCTTTCATGACTAATATAAGCGATTAACTCTGCTTTTTTGCTGCTGCTCTCCTAGCCTCTAGATATAATCCCCTGAACTCTGTCATGACGCGTTGCACTAATCCGCTTCTGTAATCAGAGTATGTCCACTCAAACGACTGCCACCCCTTCTTATGGTAGATGAGCGTGACCTCTCCATAGAGAGAAAGACCTATAGGTATTCTGTGGCCTCTGTTTTTAGTTGTCGCCAAGATGAGGTTGGATTCACTGATAAGGCCAGGATCCAAGTTGATTCTCCTCTTTCCATCCTCTGCCCACTCCATCTCAATCTCATTAGTGAGTCTCTTCACCTGAGCTAGACAATCAGGACTGACTAGAGTGTCAAATGCAAGGAAGAATCTCTCAATTCCTTCTCCCATCTCAGAAACATAGTAATCTGTGAAATCGAAGGGGATAGGGCTAGTTGTCATTGCTATCTTGCCGAACTCCTTCTCGAGACGCTCGCATAGCAAGGAAGGAAGCCCCTTCACAGAAAGGACTCCCATCATCAGCAATGACTTCTCGTAAGGCTTGAAATCCATCAAAGCACCGAAGCATATGTGCCGAGGATCCTAAAGGAAACTGCGGCTTTCCTAATCTCGTCGGAGGCTATCTTGAAGGACTCCTCATCATGGAGCTGCACCTCAACAAAGAAGGTGTACTCCCAAGGCTTTCCCGCAATAGGGCGAGACTCCAGCTTCGTCATGTTCAGCCCATGATCGCTCAATATGCTGAGAATCTTCATCAGCGCACCTGGCTCATCAGATACGGAGAAGGAGAGCGAAGCCTTGTTGAGCTTTGACTGGGATCTTATATAATCAGCATTCTCCTCCCTTGAGAGGATGTAGAATCTAGTGTAATTTGAGGGATTTGTCTCAATGCCTTGAGCAAGAATATCCATGCCATGATACTTTGCAGCAGGAGCACCTGCAATGCCTGCGATTGACTTATCATTCTGCAGCTTTACAAGCTCAACAGAGCCAGCAGTGTCATAATATGGAATCTTCTCAGCATCAGCGAGCTCTCTATCTAAGTACTCAGCGCACTGCTTTAGGGCCTGTGGATGGGAATAAACCTTTTTCACATCCTCGATCCTTGCACCAGGGACTCCAATTAGATTATGGACGACTCTAACCTGCTGCTCACCCACGACAGTGATCTCAGGATGCATTGCCAATAGGTCGAGATTATCATAGATTGTCCCTCCTAGAGTGTTCTCAACAGGAACAATGCCGAATGTTGCCTTTCCTGAAGATACCGCATCAAAGGTATTGGCAAAGGAGTGGCAAGGAAGCACCTTCGCTTCCTCATCGATGCTTCTTCTAGCGGCAAGCTCTGAGAATGCGCCTCTTTCACCCTGGAAGGCAACGACTATCTTCTTAGGGTCTATCATCTCATGATGCTCTGCATTCCCGGAGAGGATGGAGTCGGGAACCATCCTTGGTGCCTTCTCCAGGCTCTTTCCAACAACAGGACATAGAGCCTCAATATCTCTCATGAGCTTCTCGAACTGCTGAGGATATAGCGACTGAGGACCATCAGAGAAAGCGCACTCTGGCTTGTTATGCACCTCAACTATTATGCCAGAGGCCCCTCCTGCCACCAATGCAAGGGACATTGGCTGGACCATATCCCTCTTTCCTGTTGCATGAGATGGGTCTCCTATGACAGGAAGATGAGAAAGTTTCTGCACAAGTGGGATTGCAGAGCAATCAAGGGTGTTTCTTGTTGCCTTCTCATAGGTTCTTATGCCTCTTTCGCAAAGAACGACTTGATCTGTGCCTGATGCCATCAAATACTCTGCTGCCATGAGCCATTCCTCGATTGTCGCAGATAAGCCCCTCTTAAGGAGAACAGGCATACCTGTCTTTCCAACTGCCTTGAGAAGCTCGAAGTTCTGCATATTCCTAGCGCCAATCTGGAACATATCGATATAGCCAGTCATCATCTCGACATCAGAAGGTGATACAACCTCTGTTGTGATTGGCATGTCAAAGGCATCTCCAGCCTTCCTCAGAAGCTTTAGGCCCTCCTCTCCAAGACCTTGGAAGGAGTATGGGCTGGTTCTTGGCTTGAAAGCGCCACCACGAAGGACGACAGCCCCTGATTCCCTGACGCTTTCTGCTATGGCCATGATCTGGTCATATGATTCAACGGCGCAAGGACCTGCCATCACGCAGACACGATTTCCACCGATCTTGACATTCCTCACAGATACTATGGTGTCTTCCTTCTTTAGCTCTCTAGAGGCAAGCTTATATGGCTTTGAGATAGGGACAACGGAGCTGACTCCTGGCATTATCTCGACCATTCGATGGTCTATTGATGAGGTTCCCACTGCTCCAAGCACTGTATCCTCAGTGCCGACTATTTCCTTGACAATGAAGCCACTATCCTTCAAATAGGAGACAATCTTGCCCTTTTCCTGAACTGTAATATCTTTTTTTAAGATGACAATCATAGAATAAATGCTATTATTTTCTCTGCAATAGTGCAACTGAGGTTTAAATGAAAGAAGAATATTTGGATGGTGTTTTCACCCGCATGTCTCAGCTATTGAATGAGCTTGGAACGCCGCTTCCATCTGTGTCCATAATCGCCAAGGAGGACAACGATCCATATAGAATCCTCGTTTCCACCCTGATAAGCCTTAGAACTAGGGATGATGTGACATTAGCTGCATCAAGACGTCTTTTTGCGAGAGCGAGAACAATTTCGGAGCTCAAGAGCCTTGAAAAAGAGGAACTCATGGACCTTATTAAGCCCGCAGGCTTCTATAGAAGAAAGGCTGTCACATTGAAGAAAATAGCAGAGGTGATCGATGAGGAATACAATGGAGAGATTCCCTCAGAGCTTGAAAAGCTCATGTCCCTTCCTGGCGTGGGAATAAAGACTGCATCTCTTGTTCTCAATCTTGGCTTTGGAATCGATGCAGTATGCGTTGACTGCCATGTCCATCAGATAGCGAACAGATTAGGCTGGGTCAGCACCAAAAGCGCAGAGGAGACTGAGAGAGAAATGCGAAGAATACTCCCTAAGCGCTTCTGGATTCCGCTAAATGAGCTTCTAGTGCGCTATGGTCAGCATATCTGCCTCCCAATCTCACCTCTATGCTCAAAGTGCTGCGAAAGGGATTACTGCCCAAAAAAGGGCGTTGCAAAATCAAGATGATTTGCTTTAGATTTAAGAGGATGATCAAGCTGTTTGTTTTTTTGGGGAATCCCGGGAAAGAGTATACAAGAACAAGGCATAATGCAGGCTTTTTGCTGGCTGATGAGCTCTATAGGAATGCAAGATGGAGCTCTAAATTCCACTCTCTGTACGCAGAAGAGAATGGAAGAAGGCTCTTGAAGCCCATGACGTATATGAATCTTTCAGGGACCGCCGTCTCTGAATGCGCAAGCTTCTTCAAGCTATCCAGCGAGGAGGTCATGGTCATACATGATGACTTGGAGCTTCCTCTTGGGGAAGTGAGGCTTCAAAAAGGAGGAGGTCTGCAGGGACACAATGGCTTGAGGAGCATCAAAGAGAGAATAGGCTCAGATCAATTCTTCAGGCTTAGGCTCGGTATAGGCAGGCCTAGACATGGGGACGTGAGGAACCATGTGACATCCCCATTCTCTAAGGATGAGGAGATAACCCTCATGCAAGTGTTCACGATAGCAGAGAGGATGCTCAGGACACCTGAGAAGGAAGACGTGGGGAGAATATGAGGAAAGGACACTTAGCAGCGATCTTCACGATCTTCGTCTGGGGAACCACATATATCTCAACAAAAATACTCCTAAGAACCTTCACCCCTATGGAGATACTCCTCACACGCTTCATAATCGGGACTATCATCCTTTTTCTTGCTTCCCCACGCCCAATAAGGTGGCAAGGAGCTAAGAAAGAAGGAATCCTAGCTCTTTGCGGGATATCAGGGATATCGCTATATTACATGCTTGAGAACGTCTCTCTCATCTATACCAGCGCGGCAAACTGCGGAGTCATCATTGCTCTTGCACCCTTTTTCACGGCCCTGCTGCTGTGTATTCTGGAGAAAAACAAGTCTGCCTTCTCCTCAATCTTCATAGCAGGCTTCATCCTGTCTATGGCAGGAGTGGCCATCCTATCCTTTCAAGGCCAAAGATTTGGCTTCAACCCATTAGGCGATCTGCTTGCGCTTGGAGCGCCAATATGCTGGGCTGTGTACTCAATAACCTCAAGAGGCCTGTCATCCTTAGGCCTATCGCTTGCAGAGTCAACAAGAAGAATCTTCGAATATGGGATTATCTTCCTCCTCCCAGGACTGCTTTTCTCAGATTTCAATGTATCTGTTTCAGATTTCACCGGAGAGAATATCCTCCACCTTCTCTACCTAAGCTTCATAGCCTCTGCCCTATGCTTCTATACCTGGAATTACGCGACAAGAACGCTCGGTGCTCTGAAGACAGGCATCTACATCTACCTGACTCCTGTTGTGACTCTAGTGTTCTCTGCGATGGTGCTAAAGGAGGGAATGACGGCTCTGAGCCTAGCTGGCGCGCTTCTTGCTCTCATGGGCCTTATCCTATCAGAGAAGGGTGCGAAAAAATCATCTTAATTACGCATATTCAAGTATTTAGCAATTAACATTATAGCAAAAACCCTATATCATTCTCTTGCCCACATATTGGTGAACAGGGCACTATGATTTGCCCTAGTCATCATTTTCTGTGCTAATATTAAAACAATAGGATTACCCGAATGAGAAATAGAGATTTTAGGATTGCGAATATTATAAGAAAGGATATTTCGCTTTATCTACCTGTCTTTGAGACAGAGAAGGGCGTTGGTTCATTCTACAGGCAAGCTGCGGAGCTTAGCTATAAATACAATGAGACCATGAAAAGCAAGGGAGCCTCTTTCTCCTACCTTTCATCTGGTGGCTTGAATGCAACAGCTGTTCTTCACCTGGTTTATCAGATAATCCTCACAACATTGATCGAGGATGACTCTAGATCGGACTTCTTCGCAAGAAGAGCCCTTGCCATTGAGAATAACCAAGAACTTAAGGATGCAATGGAGTTCTTCATCTCAGAGTTCCCTTCGAAGCTAGAGCAAGAGGATGATCCATCTCCAGCATATTCAAGATATGAGAATCTAAGAGCATATTTCATCTATCAAGTCATGATTGCAAACCCTGCTCTTCTTGATGCGGCAAAGCCTCTCATCAAGCCAGATGCGCTTGCAACTCCAAAGAGCTTCAGAGCGCTTTCCTCTGTTCTCTCCTCCTATGTGAAGGATGATTTGAGAAACGGAGAGCCAAATCTGGATGACATCTTCACTTTCATGACTCTTCCTTCCCGCTTATTCCCAGACTCTCTCCTTGACCAAATCAAATACATTCTCA
Organism: Candidatus Ornithospirochaeta sp.; assembly: GCA_045606405.1. GTDB lineage: Bacteria > Spirochaetota > Spirochaetia > Sphaerochaetales > Sphaerochaetaceae > Ornithospirochaeta. Next base: position 8,514 of record JAZURW010000148.1, read on the forward strand.
GAGAGTGGGCAGAATACCTTCCACAGGAGTTTGAGACACTCCTGGAAAGCTCAATGGACTTCATCAGGGAGGAGACGAAGGATAGAGGCTTCTCAGGCGGAGCGCCAGCTCCTATGCCTGTAATTGAGTTCTCAGATGAGCTCAATGAATATGAGGCCTTCTCAAGCGATTCAAACTGGATGCCAAGGGTGGTCATGATCGCGAAGTCAACTCTTGTATGGCTTGATCAGTTGACCAAGCAATATGGCACTCCGATCACAACACTAGACCAAATCCCAGACCAGGAGCTGGACCTTCTCGCTGAGAGAGGCTTCACTGCTCTATGGCTTATTGGACTGTGGGAAAGATCAGAGGCATCGAAGAAAATCAAGCATCTCTCTGGCAATCCAGATGCAGTTGCCTCAGCATACTCTCTCAAGGATTACGATATATCACACAGCATTGGAGGATGGGCAGCTGTCGAGAACCTTCGCGAAAGATGCGCAAGAAGAGGAATCAGATTGGCCTCTGATATGGTTCCAAACCATACAGGAATCGATGGAAACTGGGTATATGAGCATCCTGACTACTTCATCAGCCAAGACTACTCCCCATTCCCAAGCTACTCCTATACAGGACCAGACCTATCTTCTAATCCTGATTGGGAAGTGAAGCTCGAGGACCACTATTACGATAGGACAGACGCAGCTGTCACATTCAGGATGGTGAACAGGCACACAGGTGAGACAAGGTATGTATTCCATGGCAATGATGGAACAACGATGCCTTGGAATGACACTGCACAGCTTGATTATCTCAATCCAACCACAAGAGAAGCTGTCATTCAGAAAATCATACACGTTGCAAAGAACTTCCCCATCATACGCTTTGACGCAGCTATGACGCTAGCTAAGAGGCATATTGAAAGACTTTGGTATCCAAAGCCAGGAACAGGTGGAGATATCGCCGGAAGAGCAGAGCATGCAATGAGCGTGCAGGAATTCAACCAAAGAATCCCAGAGGAGTTCTGGAGAGAGGTTGTGGATAGAATCGCTGCTGAGGTTCCTGATACACTTCTTCTCGCAGAGGCTTTCTGGATGATGGAAGGATACTTTGTCAGGACTCTTGGAATGCATAGAGTATACAACTCCGCATTCATGAACATGCTCAAGAACCAGGAGAATCAGAAATACAGACAGTCCATCAAAAACACCCTCGAATTCGAGCCGGAGATATTGAAAAGATATGTCAACTTCATGAACAATCCAGATGAGGACACTGCTATTGCCCAGTTCGGTGATGGTGACAGATATTTTGCGATTGCCACACTCCTTTCAACAATCCCAGGTCTTCCTATGATCGGACACGGCCAGATTGAAGGCTACAGGGAAAAGTATGGAATGGAGTATCAAAGAGCATACTACGATGAGACTCCTAACCAGCATTTGGTTTCTGAGCACTATAGAAGGATCTTCCCTCTCTTGAGGAAGAGGTACCTCTTCAGCGGCGTTGAGAATTTCAATTTCTATGATTGCTTCAACAATGGCGTGGTAGAGGAATCTGTCTATGCGTTCACCAACGGCACAGATAAAGAGAAGACTCTAGTGCTTGTGAACAACAGATATGAAAGATGCAGTGGCTTTATAAACACCTCCTGTCCTAAGCTTTCAAAGGAAGGTGATGAGAGAAGCCAAAGCACAGTAAGCATCGCAGAGGCCCTCAACCTCACCTTCAGTTCAAAGAGCTATGTGCTTCTTGATGACTTCGCTGATGGACTCACATACATCTACCCTTCCATAAGCTTCTTCGACAGTGGCTTTGAGATCAACCTGAACGGCTATGAGGCAAGAGTGTTCTGGAACATCCGAGAGGTGGAGGACACAGATGGCTGCTATGGGAAGATGTTCAGCGAATTCAAGGGCAGAGGCATAAAGAACATCCAATCCGCAATCAAGCTAATGAGACTCAACCCATTCTTCAAGATGCTCTCTGAGCTGAGAAGCAAGGAGACAATCTCAATAATCGAGGATATCGTCGAAGGCAAATCCAAGAAGAAGGATGAAAGAGTGCTTCTTCTCAATCTCGCTGAAGCATACTCAACACTCTATGAATCCTTTGACAGCTTAGATGAGACAGCTAAGGGGATATTCCCATCAGCTCCTATCGACGTTGACCCTAAGCCTGTTGTCAAGGCGCTTATGAGAGTTGTCAAGGCATTCTCAAAGAGCGGGGACAGCATCTTCTCAGCTTGGGCAAGCGCAGACAGGACACTGCCATTGACACTTGCCGCCACACTTCCTCTTATTCCATTCTCAAAAGGCAAGGACATCAGGAGCATGATGGAGTGCGCTGACAATCTTCTCATCGACTACTTCCTAGAGGAGTACCTTGATGAGCTTGCCCTCTCAGATAGCGATAGAAAGGTGCTTCTCCATGAAGCTGCTCTGCTTGTTGCATCTGTGAAGCTCTTCTTAGAGATGAAGGAGGGGGATGACATAAGATATCTATCTGCTGTGCTCAATGACTCAGGTGCCATGAGACTCACAATGTGCAACGAATACAATGGAGATGTCTGGTACAACAAGGAAAGGATGCAGAAGACCATCCTTCTCACTGTCCTCGCTATTGCAGTCGCAAAAGACATGAAGACAGGGGATGCGGATGTCCTCTCAAAGCGTCTTCTCGATAAGGAGCTTTCAAGCGGCTACAAGCTTGGTGCCCTGCTAGCAAGAGATTGATAGCTAGGCATGAAACCTACTCCAGATAGCCTCTCGCTATCTGGATAGGCTTAAAGCTTGCTTTATCAACTACTTCCAGCAAGGTCCTTAATAGAAGCATTAGAGGATTTTTCATACTACAGATGTTTACTAACAACTATTAGTGGTCTAAAATTCTCTATATGAAAACATGGGTTTCTTATCTAGCTGCCTTGGCTATGGGCTTCTCAACATGTCTTTTATTCAGAGACTCTACCTTCGTGACAGAGCTTTTCTCCGCTATATCAAGCTATTTGATCAATTTTTCAATATATCTATTCATTCCTATTCTCTTGATAACATTCTCCGCGGGAGTTGCCTCTCTTAAAAAAGATGAAGCCGGCGGAAAAATGGCCTCCTCGATTGCTGGATGGTCAATCAGCTCAACAGTCATCCTCTCTGTCGCAGCTGCTGCGATCTATTGCTTCTTCCCTGTCAAGTTCCCTGTGACAGCATCAGCAGGCTCATCTATGGAAGCACTATCAACAGCTGCTTCACTTCTGTCAAAGGAAGCATTTGGATATCTTTATCCATCCAATCCTTTCTCCCTCATCTCTGAGCTAACAACATTCCTACCTCCTGCGATCATCATCGCATGGATCTTTGGATTGTCATTAAAGCCTTCCTCTGATGTCATCAGACCAGCATACACAGTAGTCAACAGCCTTGCTGAGGTCATGTATAGAATCTCAAGAACAGTGGCCACCTTTGGCTGGCTTTTGGCTTATACAGGCTCTACATGGCTCTTTCTCTCCTTGTACCAAGAGAAGACAGTGCTGGTGGCTCCTTACTTTTTGAGTGTCGTTATCTTTGCCACCGCTTTCATCATGCTGGTGCTGCTACCTCTTCTGTACGCTTGCTACACAGGCTTCAGAAGAAACCCATACAAGGTCATCTTCAGGTCCTTGTCGAACCTCATAATCGCCCTCGTCACAGGGAACATCATAACAGCAACCTTCATCGGTGAGTCTGTCGCAAGGCAGAATCTTGGGGCTCAGAAGAGAATAACATCAACCTCACTCCCACTGCTTACGATATTCTCAAGGGGAGGAACCGCATTCATCTCCACCCTTGTATCTCTGATGCTTATTGAGGGCGCAACAGGCGAGATGCCATCTGTATTGGTCTGCTTTGGCGTCTCCTGCGCGATAATGCTGACAAGCCTCACCTCCTCGCTTTTCGTTGGATATGAGTCAGTGTTTGTCATCATCTTCGCTTTCAAGCTTCTCTCCATCGAGCTTGGCAACGCAGAAGCTGCTCTAATTGCCCTGCTTCCTTTGATCAACGGCATTGGTGTCATGCTCGATAGCCTAATCGGCAACATGGGAGCAGTCGTCGCATCAGTTGGGGTTGGAACAGATATGAAGATCCCATATAGCGATACCATCTAAAAGAGAACGACATGAATCAAAGAAAAACGACACAGTCTGTTTTGCTGTTTTTGCAGATCATCATCACCTTAGTCTACGGTGCCATGTTGGTCTATATCACCATGCTCATATATGAGGAGAAGCCTAACTCATTTTGGGATGATATCATTGGATACCTCCCTCAGTTCGTAATCCTTGTATCATCCATAATCCCCCAGATTGTCCTAAGGGCCAAGAGAAAGCTCCACTCCCAAGATGGTGAGATATTCCCTCTGCTATTCACAATGGTTGCGCTGCAGGTCACCTTAGTCGTTCCTATGTTCACAAAGGTCACAGGCATACTTGTTTTCTCGCCTTCTTTTCTTGTGATTTTCGGAAGATTCTCTCTACTAGGGACAGCAGCCCTTTTCCTTATCTCCTCGTTAAGATACTATGGCTTCAGCTCATCAAAGATAGGATACTACAACACAGCTATCCTCATCGCATCGCTGCTGATCAGCATGCTTGCCCCAATATCATCATTCCAGAAGGAAAACATAATGAATGTCTTCAACTCTGAATATGATGTGTTCATACAAGTCGCCATTCTATTGATGTATACCGCGACAATATTGACCCTGCTTATTTATGCCATCAAGGATAAGAGCCCAATCAATACAAGAAGGTTTTTTGGATTCACTTTTGTCATAATAGGGCTGTATCTATCAACATCTTATGAGTATTTGGAAGCAATAATCTCATCTATCCTATACATGACTGGAATAATAATCCTTACCTTTAATACAAGAGAATCATTCTAGGTGCAACAATGAAATACATTCTATCCATTGAATATAAAAGCTCAGAGGACAATTTAAGCGTCTTCGCGCTTCCTCTTCTCAAAAAAGAGAAAACAGGCTGGAGGGAGATGTCAATCGAAGAGAAGAAGGAACTTCTCCCTAATGCCAAAAAACCACAGCTGGAGCTAGTCTTTCCTGAGGTGAAGAACTGGGAGAGGAAGGTGGAAAGGGATTTGCATCCCTTCCAGCTTGTTGTCATGGATATCGATGAAAAGAACATCAAGCAAAGAGAGAACGCAAAAAAGAACGAGTCCTCCTACTATATAGAGATCCCACAAAAGAGATTTTATAAGGGCTACTACTCCAACATCCTCTCTGAGAACATCTTCTTCGCAATAAAGAGAGAAGATAGCATGGATGCGTTCCAGAGAATGACAAGCTACGGCATGAACCCCAGGAAAAGGAGCAACTCCATTGTCTTGTATAACGAAAAGGAAGCCATGATTGGACCTTTCAGGATATCAATGGCAGAGGAGAGCCAAAAGGAAGGCTTGATCTCATTCCAAAGAGAGGAAATCCCTCTATTGAGCATAAAGCTGACCGGATACAGGCTTTTGGATATAAAGATTGGAGGCACCTTCTTCTCAAAGGGGATATCATACTCCTTAGCTCTTCCTCCTCTTAAGGAAGAGAGCATGAAAAAGGATATAAAGAAGAGCACCAAGACCCCTTCCAATAGAGAAGCTGCCATAGCAACATACAAGATACTGGAGGAGAACCTTGCCCACATGGTGGATAGCCCTGTCTCGTATGCTAGGGAAATAATTCAGATGAAATCAGAGCTTGAGGAGATCCTCAAAAGGCTCGATAAGATTCTAGAGGGCATCGGACAGGGGAAGACGCCTGCCAAGGGAAGACAGGATGGCAAAAAGAGGGCTGAGCTCTTCTTTTTGGCGGCAAATACAAAAAACGCAAATGAGAGTTCGGAGATATATGAGCTATATGTGCTTTATGTGCTTCGCTCAGAGCTTGAGAACTATGGTTTTGTTGAATCCGATGAATCCCTATTCTCATACAAGCTAAGGGCAAATGGCAATCTTAGGGTCAACAACACCTTCTACTACAAAAGAGATGATGTGGAAGCCACCTTATATTATCAGCCAGTTGTAGACCAAAAACCAGAGGATGTTGAGAATGGCATTGGAATCTATAGAAGAAAGGCCGAGAATGATAGGGATGATGATAAATACACTCCGGATTTCATCCTGAAGATCACAAGAGAATCTGTCTCTGAATACCTTGTCCTAGATGCTAAATACAAGCCTTTGAAGAATATCGAGAATGAGATGGAGAGGCTTATCTTCAGATATAACCACTCACTCTCTGTCATAAACAGCAAAGATAGGATAAGCGGGATTGTCATCATCTATGGAAAGCCAATGAAGAAGGAATTCTCCAGATTCCAATTCGAGGATATGTCCTTCCATGATAAGAACACCTTCGTTTACCTTTGTCCTCTATCTGAGGATGGCATCCCAGCCCACTACACCCTTAAAAGGTTCCTAAAGCCCTTTGTGAACAAAAGCTGAATGGTATCAGCGCGTAGACTTGAATAATCTCACTTCTCATGAAAGGCCTCATTCTCTGTCTGACAATGGAGCCTAATCGGGTCTGAACTTCAGAGAGCTTGAATAAAGCATCGCTTATCCTCAGCAATTTATGCAGTAACGTGTCTGGAAGAGTGCCACTCATCATCCTGCAAGCTAAACAATCAGGTTCTACTAATTCACAAAAATGCCCCCATCTGAGATGAGGGCAATTCCTTGATTATCGTAAATACATCAGTTGAGATTGATGATTGACTTGTCGTAATCCTCTGGTGCATCGTAGCCAAGAAGGTTCATGCATGTTGCTGGGATTGATGAGATTCCAAGACCTGTATTGAGCTCCTTGCTATACTCACCCTTATATTCAGGGTCGAAGATGATGCATGGAACTGGATTTAGGGAGTGGGATGTCTTGCTCTTAGGATCTCCGTTGCTCTTGAGCTTCACAGAGCCGTCCTTTCCATGCTCAAACATATCATCGGCATTTCCATGGTCTGCTGTGATAACCATCACACCACCTGCCTTCTCAACAGCTTCCTTCAATCTTCCAAGCTGCAAATCCATAGCCTCCATTGAGCAGACAACAGCCTCAAAGACGCCTGTATGGCCAACCATGTCGCCATTAGGATAATTAAGCTTGATAAGATCCCACTTGCCTGACTCAATCTCCTCAAGAACTCTGTCTGTGATCTCTGCGCACTTCATCCAAGGTCTTTCCTCGAAAGGAACCTTATCTGATGGGATCTCAACATATTCCTCAAGGGTCTCATCGAACATGCCAGACTTGTTTCCATTGAAGAAATATGTCACATGACCAAACTTCTGTGTCTCTGAGATGGAGAACTGCTTGACTCCTGAAGCGCAAAGATACTCTGCCATTGTCCTATCGATTGATGGTGGTGATACCAAGAACTGTGAAGGAACATGAAGATCTCCGTCATATTCCATCATTCCAGCATACTCCACCTTTGGATATCTCTTTCTATCGAACTCAGAAAGCTCCTCAGCTTCAAATGCCTTTGTGATCTCAAGGGCTCTATCGCCTCTGAAATTAAAGAGGATGACTGAGTCTCCATCTTCGATTGTGCCAACTGGCTTTCCGTCCTCTGCAATGACAAAAGGAGGAAGATCCTGGTCAATCGCACCAGTTTCTGCTCTTAAGGTCTCAATTGCCTCATGGCTGGACTTGAACATTCTTCCTTCTCCGAGAACATGTGTCTCCCAGCCCTTTCTAACCATATCCCAGTTAGCGTTATAGCGGTCCATTGTGATAACCATTCTGCCGCCGCCTGATGCGATTCTAGCATCAAACTCGCCATCTGCTGACAAATCAGCAAGGAAAGCATCAAATGGATCGAAATAATCAAGAGCAGAAACCTCTCCTACATCTCTACCATCCAAAAGGGCATGTACTCTGACAGTCTTGACTCCTTCTTTTTTAGCTTCCTCTACCATTGCCTTGAGATTATCGATATGTGAATGGACATTACCATCTGAAAGAAGACCAATGAAATGGAGAGTAGAACCATTGTCCTTTGCATTCTTGACAAGCTTCTTCCATGTCTCTCCGGCAAACATATCTCCTGATGTGATTGAGTTTGATACAAGCTTTGCGCCCTGTGCGAACACTCTTCCGCATCCCATTGCGTTATGTCCAACCTCACTATTTCCCATATCAGCATCTGAAGGAAGGCCTACAGCAAGACCATGTGCCTTAAGCTTTGTCCATGCACATGTCTGGTAAAGCTTATCAAGATTCTTTGTCATTGCTGCTTCAACAGCATCTCCATCTTTGTACTTTCCAAAGCCGACGCCATCCATGATCACAAGCACAACTGGCCCCTTGCGCTGGATTTTATTGTTTTTCATCAATTCATTAACCATATTAACTCCTGTGTTTTCCGCTACTAATATAATTATTTTCTTTCAATTGGTGAAGTTGCATCCTCTAGCCAAGGCTTGGTCTCATCTCTTACATAATCGATGAGCTGATCGCAAATCCACTTATGATAGAGATTAATCTGCTGAATCTCTGAGTCTGTTAAATACCTCACATCGATAAGGCGCTTCTCATAAGGAACCATGGATAGAACCTCAAAGACGCAGAATGTGCCAAACTCTGTATCGATGTCCTTCTGCACTGCAATCAGATTCTCGATTCTTATGCCATGCCTTCCCTCTTTATAGAGTCCTGGCTCATCAGATACGACCATTCCTGGCTCCAATGGAACATCAACAGCTCTTGGACTGATGTTCATTGGTCCCTCATGGACATTGAGACGGCAGCCTACTCCGTGCCCTGTGCCATGGAAGAAGGTCATTCCAGCTGTCCAAAGATATTGCTTTGCAAGAACATCAAGCTGGTAGCCGCGAGTTCCCAAAGGGAAGCGCTGTCTTGCGAGGGCAAGATGGCCCTTGAGAACTAGAGTGTAATCCCTCTTCTCCTCATCTGTCGCATCAGCGCCAAAGAGCAATGTTCTTGTGAGGTCCGTCATGCCATACTCAAACTGTGAGCCGGTATCGAGAACAAGAAGGCCTTGCCTATCTATGCTCTTATTGGACTTCTCATCGGCTGAGTAGTGGCACATAGCTCCATGCTCCCTGAAGCCTGATATAGGTCTGAAGGATGGTCCAAGATATCCTTCAAGCTTCTCTCTTTCCTTTGCGAACCTATCTGAGATCTCAATCTCGCTATAGCTTCCGAGAGGATCTAGATTAGCCATGAAGTTGGCAAAGGCGATTCCATCCTGGAAATGAGACCTTCTCATTCCGTCAAGCTCAACAGGATTCTTTCTTGCCTTCAGGTCCGTTGTGATGTCTATGCCTGTGACATTTCTCTTCTTTTTAAGGCTTGCTGCGAATGAGTATGCGCTCTTATTTGGATCATAGTAGCCCTTTCCTCTTTTTGTGAGGGCTTCAAGCATCTTAGCTGATTCAAGATAGTCATAGATCTCAAAATCCGCAGATACCTTCTTGTACAATTCCTCTGAGAACCTCTTAGGGTTGGCAAAGAGGATAGCTCTATCGAAGGATATGAAGGCATATGACATGAAAACAGGATTATATGCAATATCATCGCCCCTTAAATTGGTGAGCCATGCAACATCGTCAATTGATGAGATGAATGTCCAGCTAACGCCCTTCTGCCTCATTTTGAGACGCACGAAATTCACCTTGGCATTTGCAGTGAAGCCTGCATAATCGTCTTTCATCTCAACACATTCTGAAAATGGAATTGCAGGTCTATCTTCCCAGAATCTATCAAGAAGATCCTCTGTTGCCTTCAGCTTTATCCCCTTTTTCTTAAGGTCTGCCTCAAGCTCGCTGAACTTTGTTATGGAGATTGAGGAGGCATCAACGCCTACAGCATCGTTCTTTGCCATGCTAGCACCAAGATATTCATAAGGACTTGGTGTTCCTGGAGTATCAAGCTTAAGCATCTCAAACTCAGAACCCTTGATCTCAGCTGCGGCTTGGATGAAATACCTAGAATCAACCCAGAGCAATGCCTTGTCTTTAGTGACGATTACAGTTCCTGCGGAGCCTGTAAAGCCAGAAATGAAAGCCCTAGTCCTCCAACGAGGTGCCACATACTCACTCTGATGTGGATCTGTTCCTGTGATC
>JAZURW010000149.1:0-6554 GCA_045606405.1 Candidatus Ornithospirochaeta sp.
GTTGCTACTCAGTTTCTAAAACTTGAGTTTTGCAACACCCCCTTGATTTGAGATCTACCAGCTTCTTCCGCCACCGCCTGAGAATCCACCTCCAGCGAAGCCAGATGAGCCTGAGAATGTGCTTCTGCCACCTCCGCCAGAAACAGCGGCTGATGATGCTGCGATTACTTTGCTTGTATAAACCTGACGCCATCTTCTGCTCATCCTAGAGTAGAAATATGCATCATAAATAGGTGTGGCAGATACATACCAGCTTGCAGAAGGCACATAAAGGCCTTTGAATTTCTTTGCCCATTCATCTTCTAGTCCAAATGCCATTGCATAGCACAGGGTATGATAGAATAGCTCAGGATCTTCATCGATGAGAACCTTGAGTTTATCTACTTCAACAAGTGAGATGAACTCCCTATATCCCATCGCACCTTCAAGAACCTGCTGGCCATATTTGCTTCTCTTTTCCATGAGCATAGCAAGATAGGTGCCAACGAATATTGCGATGCCATAGCATAGGCCTGATGCAATCGCAAGAATAGCAGATGTGATATCTGAGAGCAATGCAGAGAATATCATGACAAACAGCGCTGATGTGATTATGCCAGGCAGCAGGGAGAGTCCCTTTTTGCCTAAGCCCTTCAGATGATAGGTTCTATTGAAGTTGGATGCAAGAAGGGAGATGATCAGATTGAAGATCAATCCAAGCACAATCAAGGTCGCAGTCAGTGCTCCCATGTACCTTGTGGAACAAAGGATTCCGAATGCGACAGTGTAGAGGAACATCATGAATACAGAATAATTCCTTACATTGCTTGCAGCCTTGCTCTTAAGAGCTCTTTTGCCCATGAAGTGCTTCATCTCAGCAGGAACGATAGATGTCAGAACTTTTTCCGCAAATCCGTTCTTTGCCATGCTTTCTGCATCAGCGATATCCCCTGAGCGGAAAATAGCCTTAAATAGCTTCTTATCCGCATCTTTTGCGCTATCATCAAGCTCTTTTACCTTATGGAATACGAACTCATCTTTTTCCTTTTCCTCTATCGTGATGAAGCCTTTATCTGCCCAATAGAAGAGCATGGAAGTGACCTCTTTGCCACTTTCAATCTTTCCATCAAGGATATATCCAAGATCCATTGGAGTCATATCAAAAGGTGGATGGAACTCTGCCTTGACTATAAGCTCATCATCCTTTCCGAACTTTAAGAAGAGAAGGAGCATGATGACGATGACAATCAGACTTGCTGCGATAGTGATTTTAAGGAACATGTCTGTGTTATCAACTGGGATTGCTTGCCCTTGATAGTAGCCGTCCTCCATTTCGATTCTCACAGTCACAGCCTGATATGGAAGAAGGTTTGCATGCTTTCCTGTGATGGTCTTGCCATCGTTTGTTCTTGTGTATCCTGATAGCTCAGAGGAGATATAGTCTCCTGCGGTGATCCATATGCCGTTTATCCCATCCTCAAAGGGTAGGTTGATGGTGTATGTGATGTTCTCAATCTCACATGCCCATGCCGCAGAGATAATATTGTAATAGAGCTCATCATAATCCAGGTATCTGTCATATCCTAGGTCATAGATGTACTCAATTCTGTAGTTCTTATCGCCAGTGATGAGCTTGTCAGGGTCTCCAAGCGCAAGTGTTGTGTAATCCCCGTCTGTTAATGTTTTATGCAGATCAGTTGCAGAGATAATATCAACATCGGCGACAATGGGATCCCAAATGAGCTTATCGTTGCTGAAGTAGTCCTGTATGTCCCTCATGATTCCATGTGATGGGGAAGTGAAGAACACATCTATGTCCTCTACGATATGGAGCGAGCCATCTTGCGCAACATCGAGAGTCACGTCATAGTTCTTGATGTAGAAGCTCTCAGCAGAGAGAGCGCACAATGAAAGAATGAGTAGTGCTAGGATGGAAACGCTTTTTCTCATTAGAAGCTTACCTTAACATTTTCCCTTGAGGCTTCATCGATCTTCACATAATCAAGTTTTTTGAAGTTGAACATCGATGCGACGATTGACTGAGGGAATACCATGACCTTGTCATTGAAGGTTCTTGCGATTGCATTGTAGTACTTCCTTGCATTTAAAAGCTCTGCCTCAATTGCAGTGAGCTTGTCCTGAAGATTTATGAAGTTGGTGTTTGCTTTCAAATCAGGATAGCTCTCCGAGAGGGCAAATAGGCTCTTGAGAGTTCCGGAGAGGACGTTGTTAGCCTCATCCTTCTCTGCTGTTGATGTGGCAGACATTGCGCTGTTTCTTGCCTTTATTACTGCTTCAAGAGTGGAACTCTCATGCTTGGCATATCCCTTGACTGTCTCAACAAGATTAGGGATCAAGTCATATCTCTGCTTTAGGTGGGCATCGATGCCTGCCTCAGCCTCCTCTGCCTTGTTTTTTGTCTTGACGAGTGTGTTGTAAATGCTAATGAATGCAATTGCGATGACTAAAATGATGATAAGAACGATTGCGATTGTCATAACTCATCCTCCTAGCAATATCATATCATTTTTTGCAATCATACGGAAATGACCAATTGCCTTGATGAATCCAATTTGCTTATCAACATGAAAAATACATGATATCCACATGGATTCCATGGTTGATGAATAGCCTTGCATTGATAGAAAGCCTTCGCAAGTATCCCTGGCCATTATCCTCATGAGAGCATACGTGTCCTTATCTTCCTTATTATGGTACAATCACTGCATGAAGAAAGTACTAGTTGGAATGTCTGGAGGAATAGACTCCTCTGTTGCTGCATACCTGCTTAAGGAGGCAGGATACGAGGTTGAAGGAATCACCATGCTCATTTGGGCAAAGGATAGTCCTTATCCTATGCCTGCAAGCGCAAATAGCTGCTATAACCCAAATAAAGAGAATGAGATAGAGGAGATAAAGCGCATCTCTCAGATAATTGGCATTCCGCATCATGTTGTCGATGTATCGCGTTTGTATGAGAGTACTGTTCTTGAGAACTTCAGAAGCGAATATCTAAGTGGTAGGACTCCCAACCCATGTATTTGGTGCAACGCAAAGATCAAGTTCGGCGCTATGCTTGATGAGGCCAGAAGGATATTGGATTTCGATTACTTCGCAACAGGCCACTATGCCCGTGTTGAGCTAGGAAGCAACGGACGTTACCAATTGAAGAAGGCTGTGGATCTAAAAAAAGATCAAAGCTACTTTCTTTCCCGCCTTACTCAGAAGCAATTATCCAATACACTATTCCCACTTGGGAATATTACAAAAGAAGAGGTTCGTAGGATTGATGAGAGGATGGGCTTTCATGAGCCAGGTCAGAGAGAAAGCCAGGATTTCTATGGGGGTGATTATTCAGATTTGCTTGCTGTGAATGATGAAGAGGGCGATATCGTGCTTCTTGATAATGGCAAAATCCTGGGTAAGCACAAGGGGTTCTGGCACTATACGATAGGGCAAAGAAAGGGCTTGGGAGTTGCATACTCCGAGCCACTTTATGTTGTGAGGCTCGATACCGATTCAAACACTGTGATCGTTGCGACAGAGAGATACACAAAGCACAAGAAAGTTTATCTGAAAGATGTGTCCTTTGTTGGTGAGGCATCTTTTGATGAGAGTGCTGTTTATTCTGCAAAGATAAGATCAACAAGCCCTGGCTCTGCTTGCAGGGCAAGCTTTGATGGACAGCGCTACGCATTGGATTTTATTGAGGACGTCAAGGCTGCCGCTCCTGGGCAGAGCGCTGTGGTTTATGATAATGATAGGGTGGTCGCGTCTGCGGTAATCGAGGCTTCTGAGAGTTAACTTTGAGTTGTTGACTGAACGCTCTATTGGTATACTGGAATAGGAGGATCAAATGCGCGTAATCATTGAGCCATGCTATGAAAAGCTATCTTTATGGGCTGCAAGATATATTGCAGGTAGAATAAGAAATCACAAAGAGGAGAGGCCTTTTGTCCTTGGGCTTCCTACAGGCTCCTCACCAATTGGGACTTATAAAGAGCTTATCAGGCTCAATAAAGAAGGATATATCTCCTTCAAGAACGTTGTCACCTTCAATATGGATGAGTATGTAGGTCTTGCAGAGGATCATCCACAGTCCTATCACACCTTCATGTACACAAACTTCTTCAACCATATCGATATCCCAAGAGAGAATATCAATATTCTCAATGGAAATGCTGCATGTCCAGAGGAGGAGTGCCAGAGATATGAGGAGAAGATTGCATCTTACGGTGGGATTGATTTATTCCTTGGTGGCATAGGGGCAGATGGCCACATTGCCTTTAATGAGCCATTCTCTTCTCTTTCTTCAAGGACTAGAGTGAAGACTCTCACCTATGATACAAAGGTCATGAACTCAAGATTCTTTGATGGGGATATCTCCAAGGTTCCATCAACTGCACTCACAGTCGGTGTCCAGACAGTCACAGACAGCAAGGAAGTAATCATTCTTGTAAACGGACACTCCAAAGCTAGAGCGCTTGCGGCAACTATCGAGGGTTCTGTTTCCCAGGCATGGACATGCTCTGCCCTGCAGATGCATAGGAAAGCCATCATCGTATGCGACGAGCCAGCCTGCGGAGAGCTTAAGGTCGATACCTACAAGTACTTCAAGGATATTGAATCCGATAACCTGGATCCAGATAAGATGATCTGATGAACAAGCTGCTTGCAGCTTTTTCATTCAGGGAGAGACGATGCCATTATATACATTCAGAAACATGTCTTCTCTGAATCTAGAGAAGCTTAGTCCGATTGTCCTTAATGCCGACAATATCGGAAATGGTGATGCATATTCATATTTTGAAGAGAATATCAGCGCACTCGGGGAGGAAGGAAAGGTCTTTGTAAAGCTTCCGCAAGGAGAGCTGGATGCGGATGTCTTTCTCCGGCTGAGGACTCTCTTTGAGTCTTATGCAGAGAGCCGGGAGAAGCTGAGAATCATAATGCTCTATGAAAGCAGCTCTCTATCCAGCTTTGATCAGAATGATCTTAAGGCTTATTGCGATAAGCATACCATAAAGGAAATAATCCGTTGTCAGAGCCTGATTGTTCCTGATGATGTTCTGAAAGAGAGGGCAATGAGCTTCAGAGCTATGCTTTTCAGCTTCATTGAAAAGAAGGGGATTACTGATGTCGAGTGCTACAAGAGGGCCAATATCGATAGGAGGACCTTCTCCAAGATCAGAAGCGATGACGAGTATAGGCCAAGCAAGAGCACAGCAATTGCATTAGGTGTTGCGCTTCATCTGGATAGCGGGGAGTTCTCGGATCTGCTGAAGAGCGCTGGATTCGCTCTCTCTGGTTTCCATAAGGAAGATGTCATCGTCAGCTATTTCATATCTCATGGGATTTACGATATCTACGCTCTCAATGAGGCATTGTTCGAATATGGGCTCAGGCCAATCGGGTTTTAATGTCGCTTTTCGGGAGACAAAAATAGAAAGAGCTTTTCTTATCATAGAGGCATGAGAAAAGCTTTTTTATTTCTGATTCTTTGT
This sequence comes from Candidatus Ornithospirochaeta sp., assembly GCA_045606405.1. Classification (GTDB taxonomy): domain Bacteria; phylum Spirochaetota; class Spirochaetia; order Sphaerochaetales; family Sphaerochaetaceae; genus Ornithospirochaeta. The sequence goes on from JAZURW010000149.1 coordinate 5,484, forward strand.
TTTGTCGTTACTCTCGCTCCTTTGTCTTCCAGGGCAATCGTGCACACCCAGATCGGGCCCGAGCTTATGATCCTGGATGAAAGCTCTTTCATCCTTGGCGAACGCATTGTCGTGAATGAAAGATCAACTCTCATCTCGTTCGATAGCGACCTCTTATTCACGGGGAATGATGAGAAGTTTGGGTTTGTGTTGGGCATTGCCGCATCATGCCCTGTCAAGATGGAAGTAAACGGGATCGATCTTGCGACGGATTTCTCTGATTCCCTGTTCTCTTATTCTGCTGGCCTTTATGCATCAGAAAAACTGCAGGATTCCAGATTCTTTTCCACGATAGGGTATCGTTTCGGGTATAGCAGGGATACAGAGTACGTTGATGGATACCCAATGACCACGATAGCCCATATCCACATGATTGATGGCAAGGTCGGCTTTGAGATGTCAGCTGAGCAAAGCACGTCACTCTCCTTTGGACTGAGAGCATCATATCCTTTTTATCTATATAACAGAGCTGAATACCGCGGCGAGGTGCTTGAGCCGGAAATCCGCGTGTCAGGTATTTCTCTCAATCCATTCATTGGCATTGTCAATAGATTCTAGGATGGCTCTATGACAGAAAGACTCTGAGCCATCGCGCCTTATCTATACCGCTTCTATTGCTGCAATAGGCATCAGGCATATGCCTGCAATGCATAATAGCTGTTACTTCAGAAGATATATCCGGATATCCAGTCCAGGGGGACACCGATATTTATATCCAGGGCATGAAAAAGGGGCAGGTCACATCCTCTTGCAAGGAGTATAAGAAGCTGTTGGAGCTGATTTGCAGAAATGAAGAAAAGCTCAAAGCCACCATGACGGATGAGCAGAAAGAGCTGTTTGAGAAATATACAGATTGTGTGCGTGAGTATCAAACTATCACGGATTGTTTGCTATTCCAAAACAGCTTTAAGCTTGGAGCAAGAATGATGTTAGCGGTCATGGAAGAATAATCGAATATACCAAGTAGGGACTTGTGCTCAAATCGGGCACAAGTCCTTTTTGATTCCGCTCAAGCAAAAAACAGATTAGATA
>JAZURW010000150.1:0-1954 GCA_045606405.1 Candidatus Ornithospirochaeta sp.
CGATAAGATGGTTGCTCTCCTTGGAGGCAAGGAAGAGGAGAATGCTCTTAGATTAAAGGGCAAGGACACAACCTCTATAATCCTCATGATGGGTCTACAGGGCTCAGGTAAGACAACTGCCTCACACAAGCTTGCATACAAGCTGAAGAAAGAGGGCAGAAGTGTGATGCTTGTTGCTGCTGACCTTGTTCGTCCTGCAGCTATCATGCAGCTTCAGGTGCTTGGTGAGAAGGTAGGTGTGCCTGTATTCACTATACCTGGCGAAAAGGATCCTGTTAAGGTTGCTTCCCAGGCAGTGGCTAAGGCAAGACATGACCTGATTGACACTGTGATCATCGATACATCTGGTAGAATGCATCTTGATGAAAGCCTGATGAAGGAGATTCAGGATGTCGCTAAAGCAGTAAAGCCAGATGAAACTCTCTTTGTCGCCGATGCCATGACTGGCCAAAGCGCTGTAGACATCGCCAAGGAATTTGAGGAGAAGGTTGGCATCTCAGGTGTTATCCTCACAAAGTTTGACTCAGATACCAGAGGCGGTGCAGCTCTTTCCTTGAGAAGTGTGGTTGGCAAGCCTATCAAGTATATTGGCACAGGTGAGAAGATGGAGGATCTTGAAGTCTTCCATCCAGAGAGAATCGCTTCAAGAATCCTGGGAATGGGTGACGTTGTCTCCCTTGTTGAGAAGGCACAGGAGGCTTTCGATGAGAAGGAAGCTCTCAAGCTCCAGAAGAAGATGGAGAAGAACACCTTCGACCTTCAGGATTATCTTGATCAACTGAACAATATGGATAAAATGGGCTCTGCTGAGAAGCTTTTGGAGATGATCCCAGGTGCTAAGGGAAACATCAATCCAGATGACCTTGACCTGAAGGAAGTCGAAAGAGAGAAAGCAATCATCAAATCCATGACAAGATTTGAGAGAGAGAATTACAGAGTAATCGGGCCATCAAGAAGAAAAAGAATAGCAAAGGGCTCTGGAACAAGCGTTTCAGATGTCAATAGACTTCTTAAGAAGTTTGAGAAGACCAAGCTTATGATGAAGAAGTTCGCAAGCAATAAGAAATTACAAGCTGCTATGCTCAAGCAAATGGGCATGTAGCTTTCATGTAGCATAAGGAGAATAACCGTGAGCACAACAATGAGACTTAAGAGAATGGGCACAAAGAAGAGACCTTATTACAGAATTGTAATCCAGGACAACAGAATCGCACCTACATCAAAGACAATTGATGAAGTAGGCAGCTATCGCCCAGTTGAAAAGGAAAACCAGTTGACAATTGACGAAGCAAAGGCAAAGAGCTGGATTCAGAAGGGTGTAGTAGTATCCCCAACAGTCAAGAGCCTTCTTAATTCCAAGGGAATCTCTCTCGATCGCACTCAGGCATAATTGCCAAAGGAGTCGACATGGAGAAGGAACTTGTAGAATTTATGGTCAAGAGTCTTGTCGATAATCCAGATGAAGTTTGTGTTAATGTCATTGAAGGTGAAAAGTCAACCATACTTGAACTTCATGTTGCTTCAGAAGATGTCGGTAAGGTTATAGGAAAGCAGGGCCGCATTGCTAAGGCAATCAGGACAATCCTTTCCGCCTCAGCGACAAAGGATGGCAAGCGCGCTACTTTGGAGATTCTTGACTGATGGAAGCAAAGCTCCTATCTACTGCGACAATTGGAAAGACCCATGGGCTAGAGGGCTATTTGAGGATTTATTCACTCTCTGGTGAATATGCTCACCTTAAAAAGCTTGATAGCTGCATAGTCTCTCTACCTGATGGATCTGAGAAAAGCCTAGAGATAGAGGCTATAAAATCACAAGGCGATCTGTTCCTCTTTAAGTTCAAGGGATATGATGCTCCTGAAAAGGCTAGGGTGCTTACTAGAGGCGTTATAATGATCTCTAGAGACAAGGCTCCCAAGCTAAAGAAAGGAGAGTACTATATAGCTGATTTATA
>JAZURW010000151.1:0-2450 GCA_045606405.1 Candidatus Ornithospirochaeta sp.
GGGGAGGTCGTATCAACTGCAGAGGGCGCACAGGCGCTCTTACTGGAAGTAAAGAGCATGAGGGACAATAAGATTCATATTGTCCCGCTTCTTGATGTCTACTTATCTAATGTTGATGTGAAGGCCAACACTCTTGAGCTTCTTCATCCGGAGCTGCTTGATTGAAATGAAGATTACGATACTTACCCTATTTCCTGAAATGGTCAGGCCCTTCTTTGAGAACTCAATTATGAAGAGGGCTGTTGAGAAAGGGATAATTGAATACCGTATACTTAATTTCAGGGATTTTGCTGAAGGCGTGCATCAAAAGGTAGATGACATTCCATTTGGTGGTGGTGCAGGCATGGTCATCATGCCAGAGCCTCTTTCAAAGGCATTGGATTCTATCGATGCCAAGAATAAAAGAGTCATCTTCCCAACTCCCTCAGGCAAGATCTTCAATCAAGAATATGCAAAAGAACTAAGCAAGGAAAATGAGCTTGTTTTCATTTGTGGTCATTACGAAGGCATAGATCAGAGAGTTATCGATGCCTACGTTGATGACGAAATCACAATCGGGGACTATGTGCTCTCCTCTGGAGAGACCAGCTCAATTGTGATTATCGATGCAATATACCGTCTTATCGATGGTGTCATTGCAGAGGATAGTCTCACTGAGGAGAGTTTCAGCTCAAATCTTTTGGAATATCCTCAATATACAAGGCCCAGAACCTATTGCTCAAATTCTGTGCCTGATGTATTATTATCAGGTCATACTCTCCATATTACCGAATGGAGATTTGACAAAAGGCTGGAAAAAACACTGCTCAACCGGCCAGATCTGCTCTCGCATGCCTCTCTCAGCATCAAAGAGCGACAAAAATTATTAAAAGTTTTAAGTAAGAAGGATTTTTAACAATGGATATCATTAAGGCTATTGAAGCAAAGCAGATCAAGGAAAATGCAGAGAATTTCAATGTTGGAGATACAGTAAAGGTATTCTTCAAGATTGTCGAAGGCACATCTGAAAGAGTTCAGGGATTCGAAGGCATCGTTATCGCTAAGAATAACAGCGGCATCAGAAAGACTTTCACAGTCAGAAAGATCAGCTACGGCGTTGGTGTTGAGAGAATCTTCCCACTCCACTCACCAAGAATCGAAAAGATCGATGTTCTCAGAAGAGGTAAGGTTAGAAGAGCTAAGCTTTACTACCTCAGAGATAGAGTTGGTAAGAGAGCAAAGGTTAAGGAACTTATCGTCAGAAAGCAGAAGTAAGTTCTTCGCATTAAAAGGAGTCGCTAAGCGGCTCTTTTTTATTATTGATGTTGTACCAGGTAAATTAAAAAGATAAACTTAGATCATGAGCAAGACCTTTCGAAATAGAAATAAGAATTCATCAAAGGCAAAAGCAGGCAAGAATTCCTTCACAAAGAGTGAAGAGAAAAGCCTTAAAAGGGCCTCTAAAGCCCCTATATCAGGATTTTCAACCTTGAATCAGGTTGCTGGCGTGCCTAAGCCTCGCGAGCATCATTCCTCTATACCTGTATCTGATCCCAAGAGAGTCAATGAGCCTTTAATCTGCTGCGCAATCTGTGGTGAGAAGATAGATCTCATAGCATCTGCAATGACAAATCCTGATGGCGGTTATGTTCACTTTGATTGTGCCTTGAATAGAATCAAGGAGGAAGAGAGTCTTAGTGAGAATCAGGTTGTCTCCTATATTGGCTCAGGCAATTTTGGAGTCTGCGAAAGAGATGCCAATGGCTCATATCATATCGTAAAGACGATCAACTATGAGAGCCAGGAAAAGATAAAGGCAATGAAGGAATTCGTGGAGAGCTTGAAGCAGTGAGAAGAGCAATATTGGCAGGTTCATTTGACCCTATAACCTTAGGCCATGTTGACATCGTCAAAAGGGCAGTGCAGCTATTCGATGAGGTGTATGTTGTTGTTGGCAACAATACATCCAAGAAAACCTTATTCTCTCTTGATGATAGGATAGAGATGGTTAAGGATACTTTCCATGGATCCGATAAAATCATTGTCGATAGCCACTCTGGCCTAATTGCAGATTATGCGAAAGAGCACTCAATAGGATATCTTATAAGGGGAATTAGAAATTCTATTGATGCTCAATATGAGATTGAGCTCGCAATGAACAATAAATTCCTTAACGATAGTCTTGAGACTGTCATTCTGCCAGCTAGCAAGGAGCATATGATCACATCGTCTTCACAAATCAGACAGTTCATCTCATTTGGCGTGGACATCTCATCCTTTGTCCCCTCATGCGTAGTTGAAAAAGTTAAATTAATAACTTCTTGCTTTTAAAGAAATTATTCAATTAATGGGATTCTTATTCAAAATATTTTGAAAAATGCACTTGACGAAAATCCTGTATTTCCGTATAAATAAGAAGTCTTTTGACTGGAGAGGTTCCCGAGCGGTCAAAGGGGGCAGACTGTAAATCT
>JAZURW010000152.1:0-2662 GCA_045606405.1 Candidatus Ornithospirochaeta sp.
AGAGGAAGGTTCGTTGGGAGACTAAAGATGAGCAAATGGGAGACAAATAGCGGTGAGAGGAGGAGCACCTATGAGCTTGTCGCACAGCATATTGAGTTCATGAGACAGGACTTGGATAAGAAGCAGAAGATGGCAAATAGCACAATTGTCATTGAGGAGAAAGAGGGAGAATCTGATGAGCTCTCTGAATCTTCAGTCGTATACACGATATGATAGCGAGGCATAAATCAATAAGATAATCGCATAACTCTATACCGTAAAAGACGTTATTTTGATAATACGCTATATGTGGTTTTCCCCATGTTTTCCACATTGCTGAAAAGCAGTGTGGAATGATGTTTAAAACGTGGTCAGATAAGAGTGGAAGAGTCAATTTGACCACTATTTTAGCAAATTATATAATTTCTTTAATAATAAAGAATTATTAAGATTTTAATTAATCAAAATTAGCCTATTTTTATATAACTTCTTTATAGGTTGAGAGGTTTTAACCAAATGTGGAAAACTAATTTCTCCCATAGTTTTCCACATGATTTTCCCACTTTTGCACATGGTTTTTAACAATGAGTTAAAGTGATGTTTTATAGGGACTTAATTGAAAAAGAGCAAACCATCGCTTCTTTGCCTCTAGTGTTTAAGGCGGTTGAAATCAGGGAAAAAGGAGTCTTTTTCCTCTAGATGCTCATGCATCATGCTGATCTCCTTATAAAGCTCTCTAATGTTTCCTTTCCATTCTCTATTGTAGAGGATGTCATAGTCTCTGATCCTATAGCGGAGGATGTTGTGCTTAATCTCATAGTCCTGCACAAGCTCTGGGATATCAGATTCATGGTCCTTTAGGTCAGGCATGTGAATCTCTCTTTCAGCAATCCTGTAATAAAAGTCATAGCGCAGACGTCCCGTTTTGAGAAGCACATCCAATGGTACGTTGCTTGCGGTGATGATCCTGAAATCTGAATGCAGCTCTTTATCTGTTCCAACAGTTCTGTACTTGCCGCTATCGATTGTGTCCAACAGAAGCTCCTGAAGCGCCATTGACATGTTCTCTATCTCATCTAAGAAGAGTGATGATTTGTCTGCATTCTTCAAAAACCCGCTTCTTGAGCTTGATGAGCCAGTATAGGAGCCCTTGGCGTGCCCGAAAAAGCTGCTTTCCAGCAAGTTGGAATTTGAGTAGACGCCGCAATTGACATAAATGAGATTCTTTCCTGTCTTGCATGATAGAGAGTGCAGCCTTTTGGCTGCCACATTCTTTCCTGTGCCAGTGCTTCCGGAGAAATGGACGGAGTAGTTTGTCTTTGCATACTTAGATATTTTGGCTCTTACCGATTCCATCAATTCAGATGAACCAATAAGCGTGTTATCTTCGGTTTTCCTATTCTGCTCTTCCCTTTTCATCTCCAAGAGAATCTCATGGATCATCTCCTCATCAATCGGCCTGGGGATATATCTGATGGTTCCGAATTTCTCTAAGGGGCTATGGTTTTCGCTTTCCTTAGAGTAGAGGCAAAGCATAGGACATCTGTGGCTCAGTATCTCTTGTGCGGTGATTGCATCATGCTCATTGCCTAGGTCGATCACAACCGCATCCTTCTCTGATATCGATACCCTGCTTAACATGCTAGGTGAATCAATCACGATGGAATCTGGTTGGAATAATCCCATCCTTTTATACATATCCCTATTATCAACAATGAAAACCACGCGCATTTGACACTCCAGTCTGATAATCAATTCTCTATCAGTAAAGAGTGCTTATGAAGTGTATAAAAAAAGTTTATTATCAGCCTTGAAGCAGAGTCTGTAGAGCTGCGGAAGCATATATGGCAGCAGTCTCTGCCCGGAGTATATTTGTATTCAAGAGCACAGTTTTTATACCCTTATTCTCGGCTTTTTCGCATTCAGAGTCAGAAAAGCCACCTTCAGGGCCAATGAAGCAACCAAAGGGCTTTTCGCTGTCCATTTCCCTTATAGTCTCAGAAAGGCATTTTGTCTCATTTCTGGGGCTTTGATGCAGGATGATTGAGTTGCTTGGGCATTTTTCAATTGCCTCATCAAAATCAATGGGGCCCTCTATTTCCAATGCCTTTGCACCTGATTGCTGAACAGCTTCCTTCACGATAGCATCAAGCCTCTCAATCTGATGGCTTGTGAGCTCTTTTTCCTGAACAAACTGGGTTCTCACAAAGACTATCCTCTCGATTCCCATCTCCGTAAGGGCCCTTACAACAAGCTCATTCTTCTTTCCTTTCAGAAGCGAAATGAACATGGTTATTGAATGAAACTCTCCTTTGTAGCCAGATAGGCCGTCAAGGAGAGTCTCCTCAGGGCAGGCAGAGCTCTCTAATGATAGTGTGTCCTCATCGATGAGCTCTGCTCTATAGTAGTTCTCCTTCTTGTCCTTTGCGGTGAATACGGTGCCGATTTTCAATCTCAGCACCTTGCTAAGATATTGCTTTTCCTTCGCCCTTAAGGCGTAGAAGCCATCCTTATTGTATTCGCCTGAAAGAAGAAAAACCCTCATTTATTCTTGATTACCTCTATTGCCTTCTTTAGGATCTTATCGAAGTCAGGGTCTGCGATAGGCCTGTTCTCATAATCCAGAGAATAAATATATTCGTTTCTCATCAAGAGATGCAACAGATCTTCAGGAACTCCTGTA
>JAZURW010000153.1:0-2998 GCA_045606405.1 Candidatus Ornithospirochaeta sp.
TCCGACTTGTTCAGCTTATACAAGAAGCTGGTATTCTCATTCCCTGTATCCCTTGAAAAAGGTGAGGCGAAGGAATATAGAATCGTATTGAGGGTCAATGACCCTAAGGAAAAAGAGCAATAGCTCATACAGGAGGAATCAATGTTTATAGAGAACAGATCTAAGTTTGAAGATATAAAAGTGGAAGCCTACACAGTATGGAGGCGTCTTTGAAGCCGCTGGGACTGAGAATAAGATAAAGGAGATTGAGGAGCAGACTGGAATGCCTGATTTCTGGAACAATCCAGAGAATGCAGAGAAGGTGTTCCAGAGTCTGAATGCCCTTAAGGATAGCTACTATCCTTGGAAGGCGATAATAGATGAGATCGAGGAGCTTGGTGAGCTTATCGAGCTATATGCGCAGGAGGATGACGAGACACTTCGCATGGAGCTTGAGGGCCAGATTGAAAAGCTTGAAGCTGATTTCAGGCCTTTGAAGGTAAAGACATTGCTTGATGGGAAGTTCGACAAGAACAACCTATATCTATCCATCCATGCAGGAGCTGGTGGCAATGAGGCTTCTGACTGGGCTCAGATGCTCATGAGAATGTATACTCGCTGGACTGAGCGCAATGGGTTTAAATGCGAGGTTCTCGACATGGAAGAGAATGAAGGCGGAATCAAGTCGGTGACAATGAAGATTTCCGGCCCATATGCCTTTGGTTATCTCAAGGGAGAGGCTGGCGTCCATAGACTTGTCAGAATATCGCCATTTGACTCGCAGAAAAGAAGACATACATCTTTTGCATCTGTCTATGCCTCTGCTGAGGTTGATGATGATATCGAGATCGATATCAAGCCTGAGGATTACAGACTCGATACCTACCGCGCAGGAGGTGCTGGTGGACAGCACGTCAATAAGACGGACTCCGCTGTTAGAATCACCCACTATGCCACAGGCATCGTTGTCCAGTGCCAGAATGAGAGAAGCCAGTTCATGAACAAGGATGTTGCTTTCAAGATGCTCAGGGCAAAGCTCTATGAGTACTATCAGAGAGAGAAGGAGAAGGAGAAGGAGGCGAATGCGATTGCGAAAATGGATATCGCCTGGGGCTCGCAGATCAGGAGCTATGTCTTCCAGCCTTATACTCTCGTGAAGGATCATAGAACAAATTGCAGCACAGGAAATATCCTTGCTGTAATGGATGGTGAGATAGATGACTTTATCGAAAGCTATCTGCATTTCCAGAAGGAAGATTAGTCTATTTTCTATTTTGCTCTTGATTCTCCTTCCGCTTTCGGCAGGGGAATTGAGAGTTGCGGTTATAGGCGGGGATGAAGGCTATAACCAGCTTGCGCATGATGTTTTGGAGCTTCTCTCCGGCTCTGTGGACTCCGAGGTTGGAAAGGAGCTTTATCTAAGGAGAGCAGAGAGAAGAGCTGAGGATGAATATGAGAGGAAAGTCCTCAGATACCTAGAGAATGAGGATTTTGAGGCTTTAGGGAAGCTTGAGAAAGAGATGCTCTATGATGATGAGATAACGCTCTCTGTTGTCAGCCCAAGATTCTCTTCCGAGGAGCTTTCATTTCTTCTCAAAGGAGATAAGGAAGCCACAAGATACCTTATGGAAAGGGAGAATGTGGATCTGTTGGTTGTCTTCTCTGTCATATCAGAGGAGCCTTTGACCCATATCGTTACCTATCTAAATGGCGAAAAGGCAAGGGAGTCCTTATACTCAGAGTCGCTTAGAGAGGTGGAGCTAGAGGCTTTGATTGATCTCTTCTTCGGTTATTTGAAGGATGAGGATACAAGGCTTTTGAGGATTGAACTGCCAGAGAGGGCTACGCTCTATATAGATGGCGAGCAAGAGCCACTCTATACAGGATATGCAGCCTTAAAGGATGGCAAGCACACTTTCTCTTATACAGCCCCTGGATACCTTCCAAAGACGGTGAGCGTGGTAGTTGGTGAAGGCTTTTCGTCAATTGATCTTGCTCTTGAGAGAGTTTTGCCAATGCCAATCTACTTTGATGCTCTGCCTTATGATGTTGATCTTTCATACAATGGAGAGAAGGTTGAAAAAGGCTATGTGGAGGATGGCATCTATCCCTTCACTGTCACAGCATCAAGCCCAGGCTTTGACACATATTCTTATCAGACCACTAAGCGTGCTTTGAGTCTTGATATTGAATTAAAGCCACAATGGATGGCAGACTCCGATATTCTTTCACAAGCGAAAGGCGATTTCTATCAATCGCTCTTCTATACGCTAATGGCTTTTGGTGCCCAAATAGGGTTGAATACATTATCTGGTCTATATCCTGATACCAGCTTGAAGCCAGTATCTGTTGTGTTTAAGGGTATAAGCCTAGTATCATTGATTAATACACTGGACTCTGCATTTGAGTATTATCAGGCAGCTAAACTGGGCCTGTAGGGAGATAAAATGTCTTTTTTCAAGAAATTTGGCGAGAAGCTTAAGGGGATTTTCAAAACAAGGAAAATCGATGAGTCTTTCTTTGAGGAGTTGGAAGATACCTTGATTGAGGGAGATCTTGGCGCTAAGGTGACTGATGAGATCATCGAATCATTAAGGAAAGAGGCTAAGGAAAAGAAGCTTACAGAGGCTCAGGACCTTCAGGAGAAGATGAAGGAAATCCTCTCAAGATATGTGAAGCCTTACGACTTGGAGCTTGATCCAAAGGAATTGACAGTATGGATGATCCTTGGTGTCAACGGTGTCGGAAAAACAACCACAATAGCCAAGATGAGCAAGTATTTCACCAAGAGAGGCCACAGGGTCCTACTTGCTGCGGCAGATACTTTTAGAGCTGCTGCTGTTGATCAGCTTGATATCCATGCAGATAGACTTGGCATGCGCATTGTCAAGCAGAGGACAGGCTCAGATCCAGGAGCGGTTGTCTATGATGCTATCACATCAGCCCAGGCTCAGGGAGACTCTCTGATCCTTGCAGATACTGCAGGTAGAATGCACAACAAGGAGAACCTGATGAAGGA
>JAZURW010000154.1:0-3630 GCA_045606405.1 Candidatus Ornithospirochaeta sp.
AGGGGAATTTCTGAGCATGTGCCACTTTTCAGAGATTCCCCTTTTGCCCATCTGCCAAACTAACAATGGAGGATTACAAATGGCGAACAAAAAAAGGAAGGTCTACTTCTCTGCCCTGCAAGTGCGAGGTATGCTCTCTAACGAAGCAGAAAAAGATCGCACCAAGATCAAGGCAGAGATTTTTGATCCCATTGTTGCCAAATACAATGCTGCAAAGGAGGAGGGGGATTTTTCTTCTTTTCAGCGGAAAATTGATGATGGTGAAGAGGTTTTCATGGTGAGCATGCTACACTATGAAGGCAATGTGCTGTGTGGAATTGTCAGCCATGGCACACCCAAAATCGAGCGGTATTTGAGAGAATGCAATCCTGAAACCTTCAATGTCAAAGAGCTGGTTCCTTCAGAGGGAAATGTGTTTGAAGAGTACAGCTTTTTCGCCATTTCTATTCAGAAAATGCAGATGGCCTATCTCAGTGACTCTGCTGTGTCCACCAACATTCCAGGGCTGGTTCTGACTCTGCTCCAACCCAGCGTAAACATCAACTATTATCTGGAAGAGAGCAGCTTGTATGACCATGACATCAAGAAGAAGATCAAACAGTTGGGGAACAAAGTGGCAGTCTATGGCACAATAAAAGGTCAGGAGGAAAGGATCCTCGGCGGTATCCCCTCGCTTACAGCTCTGGCAAATAGATTGGGAGGGCCACTCAAATCAGAGTTGAAGATAAAAGCCAAGCTGGGCAAACAGCTTTCGGATGAAGACATTGATGTGATTCTGGAAACCGCAACAAAAGAAGAGTTCTCTTCCTTCACCTTCACAGATGAAAGAGACTCTGACAAAGAAGTGATTGATGTCATCCGCAATCATGTTCGGTTTTCCAAAAACATAGAGCTATCTGCGGAAGAGCGGAAAATTCCTGCCGCTATCTGGAGAAAACTCTGTGGTACTCTTGGCTAAGGGGGTGTGAATGATGGCCAGCAGAAAGGCTACCATTGTTGAGAAATTCCGCAAATGGTATCACAGATTCCCCTGGGTGTTGGTCTTAGTTCCTTCGCTGGCTGCTGCCTGGGCACTTCAAAAGTATGAACTGATGGGTGTGCTGATCGATGAATGTGTAACTCTGGCTGTTACTGGTGCAGCCATTGCTGCCTTCTTGTTTGCCATCCAGAGTGCTCTGATTTCTGTGCCCAAAGAGAACCCTTTCATGCAGCAAGTCCGAAAAGATGGGAGCTATTTGATTCTCATTCATCGATTTTGCAGAATTGCGGAAATGACATTCATGCTGATTATGCTGCCCATGTTCTTCATGGACAACGAAAGCGGTGTGCTGAATTTCCTGGTCATTTCAGCCTACATCGCCGCATTGCTTTTTACTGTCTGGTCTATGTATCTCATGGGACGAATTCTGATTCTCAGCGAAAAGCATTCCAATAACTAAAAAAGTTGCTCTGACCGCAATGGCAGAGCAGCTTTTTTCATAGCAGCCTCAAATATTTGTACACAGTCGGCCTACTCAGACCGCAAATCCTCGCCAGCTCACTCACATTCATCTGGCCCGAGGCAAAAGAAGGATAGTGTTTGTAGAAGACTGCTGGGATGTCATCCTTCGTTGTCTGCGGTCTGCCGATCCTGCGGCCCTTCTCTTTGGCATTTGCCATGCCAGACTTCACTCTGACCCTGTTGATCGACAGTTCCAGTTCTGCAAACACAGCGGACATCTGGATAAATGCTTGGCTCATGGGATCGATGTCGCCTTTTCGGCAGTCGATGGTGATGCTGCCCACAATTTCCAGCCTCATGTGCTTGCTCTTGATGATGTTCACAATCTCACAGAGCTGCTGTGTGCTGCGGCTCAGTCGCGACACTTCGGTGCATATGAGGGTGCTGCCCTCTTCGGCAACCTCCAAGAGCAGATCGAGATTCTGCTTGACCTTCGCATCCCCATGCTCCCGCTCTGTGATGATCTCTTCTGCTCCTGCGGCTTTCAGCTCCCTGACCTGTCGGTTCAGGTCTTGGCCCTTTTCTTCAGCCAGACTGCATCTGGCATAACCATAAATCTTGCTCATTGTTGCCCCTTCCTGTAAACAAAAGGCTGATTTGTTTCGTTTCCGCATTCTGCTTACACTTTTTACGGCTTTTCAGCGGTTTTCTGGCTCTTGCTGACTGTCATCGAAACCATTCGTTTTTGCTTCAGCCTCCTGAGCATCAAGAGGCTCCTGTATTTCTGCCCTGTGCTGGGCGGCTTGCAACTTTTTGATGTAGCTGCGGAAAGCATACAAAGCTGTGCCGATGTCATTGAATGCAGTCATAGCTTCTACTTTTCCAGCATCACGGGCCAAGCGACACATGAGGTCTGCTTCATCTTCAAACAGGGCGATTGCTCCTTCTGCCAAGAGCCGCATGTCAGAGAAAGCATTGGCCGCAATCCAACTGAAGTCATTTTCCAAGGTCATCATAATTCCCTCCATATGAGGCCCTGCGGGGACTGCTCCCCGCAAGGCTCTCTCTTCCTCACACATTCAGGATCAGGTTCACAGCCTTTTCAGCCTTGCCAGCAGCGGAGACAATGAACCGCTTGTCATCCTTCAGCACTTGCAGCCAGTTCTGGATGTAGGCCGCACTGTTTCGGAGACTGTGGGAGGTTTCCAAGCCGCTGTAATTGACCAGGGCGGCGGCTCCGATTTCGGCGATCAGCTCTTCTTTTGAATAGGCTTCAGTGCCGAAGAAGGCTGTCTTTTCAAGACGATTCAGGCGGCTCTTGTGGCCTGTGGAGTGAACCAGCTCATGAAATGCGGTGCTGAAGTATTCAGCGGTGCTCATGAACTGCTTGCGGATGGGAAGAACAACGGTATCTGTTGCGGGACGGTAGAAGGCCCTGTCACCTTGTTCGTGGGTCATATGGACGCCTTCACGGCCCAAGTATTCATATATGACGTCTTCGGCAATCTTAGTTTCGGGAAGGTCTTCAGTGATCTGCGGGAGGGGCTGGGCATATTTTGCGGTCAAGCCCTCGCATTGGTCAATGTGGAAGACATTGATATAACGCAGGAAGGGGACTTCCTTCTTTTCGCCCGTCTCTTCGTCTTCTTGTTCGATCCACTTCCAGAAGACAACCAGACGGGACTTCTCGCCCTTCTTGACCTTGCCGCCTTCCTGCTGGCACTGCTTGAAGGTGACATACTCACCGGGACGGCCCAAAAGCATCTGATTCAGCAGGGAGTAAGGTTTGCCGGTTGCGTGGCTGACGCAGTTTCCAGAGGCGATCCAAGGCTTTTCCCACGGGATGACGCCGTTTTCCATTTCGGCGATAATGCGGGCGGTGACTTCAGCGTAAATATCCATTCTCTTTGCTCCTTTTCTCTTGTGGGGAGCAAGGAATTGTGGTAGAATGTCCTTGCTCCCCTGATTGGTGGTTCTTTCGGGGAAGTGCTTGCCTTGGATGCTTTGCAGAGCATTCAAGGCTTTTAGTTTATCGCGAATCGACGGGACTTGGTCTGCTTGGTGAACTGTTCGGCGATCTCCGGCATGGCCTTCTTCAGGGCAGTGGTATCGACCCGGCTGCTGATGAAGTTCTTCCAAGAGACCTTGAACGCGCCAGCGGTGAGGAGTTCTTCGTCGCCCATGACCTT
>JAZURW010000155.1:0-2071 GCA_045606405.1 Candidatus Ornithospirochaeta sp.
GACCGCTTGGCCTCCGACTTGGCACCCTTATCTAGGTTATATGCTACACCTAAATTGGTCAGAGCTTCAAGAATCTTTTCAAGAACAACCTTTCCAAGCTCTGGATGCGCAAGCTCTCTGCCTCTGAATCTAACAGAGACCTTAACCTTGTTGCCCTCAGCGAGGAACTCTGCGATTGCCTTGCTCTTTGTTTCAAGGTCGTGCTTCTCGATCTTTGGCTGCATTCTGATTTCCTTGATCTTCACGACAGCCTGATTCTTCTTAGCCTCTCTCTGCTTCTTTTCCATCTCGTAACGGTATTTACCGAAATCAAGAATCTTACATACTGGAGGGTTAGCGTTAGGTGATACCTCTACCAGGTCAAGACCTGCTTCCTCTGCGAGACTTACGGCAGCCATTACATTCATGACGCCCCTCTGAACTCCGTTCTCGTCAATAACCAAAACCTCCCTAGCTCTGATCTGACGATTGATTCTTAAATCTTTTGTAGCCATCAAACTCCTTACAGGCAAATACTGTTTCAATTTCTCATAGAAAATAAGCGTGAAAAATCACACTAAGAGAGAATAACACATGTATTTAGCATTAGTCAAAGGAGATATTATGCCCCAACGGATAAATATCTGCTTAAATATTGGTTTTTTCCCTCATAATCCACTTTATATTGATTGCCGTTTCCATTCACATGGTATTTCACTGGTTTCCAAGGAGCAATCCCATGACAGAACCTTATATCAGGAAAACCTGTATAGTGCGAACTGTCTTTTGATCGAAGCTTTGGAATCCCTCCTTTTTCCGTCTTCTGATATACCCAAGCCTTTACCCATCGAGAAAAACGATGTCTATCTTGCTTACAGGATTTCACTTAAATTTCACAAACCTTGTGTTTCTGATTTCACATTGCGAGCCCAGAATGATGACATCAAAGGCAGCATGGGGCAAAACCAGTTGCCTAAAAAGGATGGGTGATAAAAGGGTAAATAGAAAGGATGTTGCACCTTTTCTTGTAATGAAACAATAAAAGTGACATTGCAACAGGAAGTGGCAAGGCTTTAATTCGTCATTATTAATAGTCCTTGGAGGCTGCAAAGGAGAATGAAGAGTTATTGACCGCATCAATCAATGGTCCAAAGAGGCCGGATAGGAGAATGGAGAGACATCCACATAGAAACCATTTCTTGTTCCAATGTCAAAGGAGAAAAGGATGGTTAACTGGGAAAGAAAGATCGTTAGCGTAGGAATCGACTTGCGGGGTTTTTCTTTAAATCAGGGAATTAGCGTATAAAACCATTTTCACTACCAGGGGACCTAAATCAAATATGAAAATGGGAGAGTGTTTATACAGAAGCACAAAGGTTTTTGATAAAAATTGACTCTTAGTGCAATTAAAGGGGGCAAGAACGGCCAAATTCAAGAAAGGCTATGAAAGCTGGAACAAAAAACCATAGATATCGCGTTTATAAGTCAAAGACTAAGAAGGAGGTTCCCATATGACGGAAACCGAGAGAAGGAAGCTCGCTAGCGACTTTTAGGCGCGAAGGGAGGAGATTGAGAGAAGGATAGCATCGATGACGATGTATGACAACGCGATGATGAGATGCGTGTTCTCAGACCCCAGGAACTATCCATTGGTGGAGTACCTGATAATGCTCCTGACAGGCAAGAGCCTGAGGGTTAGGGAAGTGAAGGTCAGGAGCGTGGAAGTGGAGAGGATGTCGAAGCGCGCTCTTCACTCGAGGACAGTTTTCTTCGATGTGCTGGCTGAGGATGAGCAAGGCAACATGTACAATTTCGAGATACAAAGGGAGCCAAGGGGCATGGATGGCCGCAGGATGAGGTTCCACTCGGCGGCGATTGACAGCGAGATGCTTTGCCAGGGAGAGGGCTTCGAGGCGCTCAAGGAGAGCTTTGTCATAGTGTTCTCTGAGAAGGACATGTTCAGGATGGGTGAGCCATTCTACGTCCTCGACAGGAAGATTGTCGGAAGTGGAGGATCGGACTATGGCCCTTTGGGGGATGGCAGCCACATAATAGTCGTGAATGGCAGCTATGCTGGTGAGGATGAGCTTGG
>JAZURW010000156.1:0-12539 GCA_045606405.1 Candidatus Ornithospirochaeta sp.
CTTCTGGATTTCGTGTGATGTTCTGAATCCGTCGAAGAAGTTAAGGAATGGAACCTCTGCCTCAAGTGTTGCGAGGTGTGCTACAAGAGCGATATCCATTGTTTCCTGGATAGAGGAAGCACATGTCATAGCAAAGCCTGTGTTGCGGCATGCCATAACGTCAGAATGGTCACCAAAAATAGAAAGTGACTGTGCTGCAATAGCTCTAGCTGAAACGTGGAATACTGTTGGTGTCATCTCACCAGCAATCTTGTACATGTTAGGGATCATGAGAAGGAGGCCCTGGGAAGCTGTGAAAGTAGTTGTAAGAGCACCAGCTGCGAGAGAGCCGTGTACTGCACCTGCTGCACCTGCCTCAGACTGCATTTCCATGATATCAACTTTCTTACCCCAGAGGTTCTCCTTACCTGCTGAAGACCACTGCTCTGAATACTCGCCCATTGGTGATGAAGGAGTAATTGGGTAAATTGCGGCTACGTCACTGAAGGCATATGCGATATGCGCAGCAGCGGTATTTCCGTCAATGGTAACCATTTTCTTGTCTGCCATTTAAATACACTCCAAAAAAAATAAATATTATATAGGTGGATCTCTCCCACCGTCCATCCGAAAGGATATAGTGCCCACTGCACCAGTATTAAGGATATATCAAGTTAAAAAGCCTTTCAACCTTTTAAAAAGACAATTTTATGATGATTAAGGATTTATTCACACCTCAAAGCCCATATGCGGCGGCAAGAAGCAGTTTGACAAGCTCCTGATAGTCATCTATCGATATGACGCTATTATGGCAATGGGCATAGCGCGTTGGCACGCCAGTGACAACTGTATCCATCCCATAGCACGCCCTCGATAGATAGCATGCATCTGTCCCGCCTCCATGCCTAATCGCTTCCTGTATGGTAATCGAATCCTCCTTTGCGATAGCCCTCAGTTTTCTTAGTAGGGCTGGAGATGCTATATGGGTTGGATCGAATATCCTCACATGCGCGCCTCTTCTGACCCCTGTCTGGCTTGATGAAGGATTAGAAGGCATATCATCTGCAGGAGCACCCTCGACAACAATGCAGGAATCCGCATCAATGTACCTTGAAAGAACATCTGCGCCTCTGATTCCCACCTCCTCCTGGACTGTGAAGGCGATCTTTATGTTGTTCTTTGGAAGACTCGATCTAGAGGATATCTCCCTTGCAAGGTCTATCAAAGCAGCGCATCCAGCTCTGTCATCAAAGGCCTTTGACATCACAATCCCCGTCTCTGGCACATAAACAAAATCGGCATGGGGAACAGCAACATCACCAATGTTGATTCCAAGAGTATTAATGACTTCATCCTTTGACTTTGCGCCGACATCAACAAAGAGATCCTCCAAAGCAGGGACTGTTGGCTCTGCTCCCTTTTTCAGAAAGTGAGGGGAGATCTGACCAAAGACGCCGTATCTATCGACTCCACTTTGTGTTCTAATCAGAATCGCAGAGGAAGGGATCGTGAGAGTTGACCATCCTCCGATATTCCACATCTTCAGATAACCATCTGGCGTGATATCGTTTACAATGAAGCCAATCTCATCCTGATGCGCTGAGTAAAGAACAGTATGCGCATCCTCGCCCCTGCCAAAGGTGGCCACGATATTGCCTATCCTGTCCACCTCAACATCACAAGAGAGCTTCTCAAGCTCCGAAAGAATGAGGCTCTTAACATCTTCCTCATATCCCGAAGGCCCAAAGGCCAAGGAAAGCCTTTTCAATAACTCCAATGAATAATTTCTGTCCATGCTTGGATTCTAACACCCAAACAGTCCAATATAAAACAGAAAAACAAGAAGATGCCGAAAATCATGCTCCTTGCAACTATTATTCGCAGCATATACAATCTTTGCATGGAATTCTCTGACTTCGGAAAGAAACTCACCGCCAACTCTGGCATTCTCCTTTTGATGGATGACCTCGGTAAGCCCCTTAAAGAGGGACTAAAGCCATATCCTCTTGGAGGAGGGAATCCCGCCAGAGTGCCTGAGATCGAGGCTATGTACAGAAAGGAGATGCTGAAGATCCTGGAAACAGACGCCTTTGAAAGAAATATCGGCGCATACGACTCCCCACAAGGAAGAATGTCATTTATCGATAGCATCGTAGAACACTTCAACAGCAGGCATGGCTGGGGCATTGAAAGGGAGAATGTAGCTATAACAAATGGAAGCCAGAGCGCTATGTTCTATCTGTTCAACCTCTTTTCAGGTTCCTATGGAAAGGAGAAGAAAACCATACTATTCCCACTAATGCCAGAATACATTGGGTATGCAGACCAGGGAATCGAGCCAAACACCTTCGTAAGCATCCCATCAATATGCACCTACTATGGAGACAGGACCTTCAAATACTCTCTGGACCTCGAGAGAGTGAGGGAATATCTCGAAAGCCATAGAGAGGTTGGCGCGATTTGCGTATCTAGGCCAACAAATCCATCTGGCAACGTACTTAGAACAGATGAGATTTCAGCCCTTTCAGAGCTCGCAAAGAGCCATTCAATCCCTCTTTTGGTTGATAACGCATATGGGCTTCCATTTCCAAACATCATCTTCACAGAGGACTCAGAGCCTATTTGGAATGAGAACATCATCCTATCGATGAGCCTATCGAAGATAGGTCTTCCTTCGATAAGAACAGGCATTGTCATCGCAAGAAAGGAAGTTGCTGAGGCGATTTCGAACATCAATGCAATCGCAGCTTTGGCCTCTGGCTCAATGGGACAGGCTCTGACGGAAGACCTTATAAAGGATGGAAGACTCACAGATATCGCAAAGAGCCATGTGAAGCCATTCTATAAGAAAAAAGCGGAAATGACGGAGAATTGGATAAAAGAGGCTTTTTCCGGCACAGAGTATTTCTACCATAGAATCGAGGGCTCAATATTCTGCTGGCTCTACCTTCCTCGCTTATCAATCCCTTCCAAGCAGTTTTATGCGGTTCTGAAGGATAAAGGCGTGATCACAGTCCCTGGAGAGTATTTCTTCTTCGGTCACGAGGATCAAAGAAATGGCTT
Source organism: Candidatus Ornithospirochaeta sp. (assembly GCA_045606405.1). Classification (GTDB taxonomy): domain Bacteria; phylum Spirochaetota; class Spirochaetia; order Sphaerochaetales; family Sphaerochaetaceae; genus Ornithospirochaeta. Next base: position 3,043 of record JAZURW010000156.1, read on the forward strand.
ACCCTATCCTCATGACCACTATGACAAGTGCCTAAGGATCAACTACTCTAGCGATGATGATATTGTGAGCGAGGGCATAAGAATCATGGCCGAGACTTACAAGGAGCACTATTGTTGAAACTTCTCTACGCAACAACAAACAAAGGCAAATTGCATTCCATGCAGAGAATCGCCAAAGATCTTGGCATTGAGATATATGGGCTGTCCTCTGTGGCAGGCCAGTTGCCAAGCATAATTGAGGATGGGAAAACCCCACTCGACAATGCAATCAAGAAAGCAAAAGCATACTACTTGCATCTCAAGACACCTCTATTCAGCTGTGACAGCGGTCTTTACTTTGATGATATTGATCCAGCTTTGCAACCGGGGCTGAATATAAGGCGTGTCAATGGCAAAGTGCTTTCTGACGAAGAGATGATTGAATACTACTCAAGCCTCTCGAAAGACTATGGTGGAAGAATCATCGGAAGATACAAGAACGCTATCTGCCTTATAGACAAAGAGGGAAGAAAACATGAATGCTTTGATGAGACTCTCTGGACAGAGCCATTCATCCTCTCTTCAATTCCACATGAGCATAGAGTTCCAGGCTTTCCTCTTGATTCACTCTCCATTGATATCAAAAGCGGTAAATACTATTACGACTTAGAAGAGAAATCCGTAGATCAGGATGCAGTGCATAATGGATTCAGAAAGTTTCTGGAGAGCCTAATATCACTTGATGTGCTCAAGTAGGAAAATGCCTTCCTCTGCGTTGGCAATGCTCTTGGCTTGATATGATATGTGCAGATTGAAAATGGTTGCCGCCTCATAAAACCTCCATAAGGGAAGTTCGCATCTTCCAGACGTGCTTGATGCTCCTCAGCATGGAAAAAAACTCAGTGTGCGACAAATCTACAAGGTGTAACTATCGATAGATGACTCTTTTCAAAGATGCGGCTAAAGCTAATCCAAGCAAAAAACAGAGCCTTATATTTGCCGCACTTTGCCTCAACATAAAAGAAGCAGATGGCTATTTGCAGCTCCGAATTCTCCTTCTCCCCTTCTTGCAGATATTGATATTATCCACCGGTTTTTCATAGAGAATGAAATATCCTGAACCTCTATATGAGCTAGATATCTAATCAATAAGCCAAAAAATACTGGTCTCCCGAAAGAGACCAGTGAGCATATCGAAAATTGGTATTGGTTGTTACCGATTAGTAACCCATCTGACACATAGCATCAGCTACCTTTCTGAAGCCAGCGATGTTAGCTCCCTTGATGTAGTTGATGTATCCATCTGCCTCTCTGCCTTCCTTGATGCATGCATCGTGGATGGACTTCATGATGTTCTTGAGCTTCTCGTCAACTTCCTCAGCTGTCCATGAGAGGTGCTCAGCGTTCTGTGACATCTCCAAACCTGATACAGCAACACCACCAGCGTTAGCAGCCTTACCAGGAGCAAAGCCTACCCTTGCCTTCTGGAATGCTTCTGCAGCCTCGAGTGTGCAACCCATGTTGGATGTCTCAACAACATACTTAACGCCGTTAGCGATAAGAGTCTTTGCATCCTCTTCTCTGAGCTCGTTCTGGATAGCGCAAGGGAATGCCATGTCTACTGGTACTTCCCAAGGCTTCTTGCCTGCTACGAACTTGCAGCCGAACTTATCAGCATATGGCTTTACAACGTCATTGTTTGATGATCTGAGCTGGAGCATGAATGCCCACTTCTCTGGTGTGCCAACGCCGTCTTCGTCAACAATGTAACCATCTGGGCCGGAGATTGTGACAACCTTAGCGCCAAGCTGAGTTGCCTTAACACAAGCACCCCATGCTACGTTACCGAAGCCTGAAACTGCGATTCTCTTGCCTTCCATTGTATCGCCTGCAGCCTCGAGCATGTTCTTAGCAAAGTACATTGTGCCATAGCCTGTTGCCTCTGGTCTTACGAGTGAACCACCGTATGCAAGGCCCTTGCCTGTGAGAACACCTGTGTTTTCGTCTCTGATTCTCTTGTACTGGCCATAGAGGAAGCCGATTTCTCTAGCGCCAACACCGATATCACCAGCTGGAACGTCTGTGTTTGGTCCGATGTACTTCTGGAGCTCTGTCATGAATGAGCGGCAGAATCTCATGATCTCTGCGTCTGACTTGCCCTTTGGTGAGAAGTCTGAACCACCCTTTCCACCACCCATTGGGAGAGATGTAAGAGAGTTCTTGAATGTCTGCTCAAAGCCCAGGAACTTAAGGGAACCCTGTGTTACTGATGGGTGGAATCTGAGACCGCCCTTATAAGGTCCGATAGCGTTGTTGAACTGGACTCTGTAGCCACGGTTTACCTGAACGTCGCCATTGTCATCTTCCCATTCAACCTTGAAAGAGATGACTCTGTCTGGCTCTGTGATTCTATCGAGGATTCTGTTCTTAAGGTAAACAGGATTCTCATTGACAACATCTATTACTGAAGCAATAACTTCCTTGGCAGCCTGGATGAATTCTGGCTCAGCAGGATTCTTTCTCTCAAGTTCTGCCATAAATTTATCGAGTTCGTACATTATATTCCTCCTCTCGCAATATCAGATTACGACTTCTTTTCAAAACCGTCAAATAAATTCTTTATACATTACTTTTTTTAATTATTTTTTCGCAAAAAATTAATAATTTTGCCTTTTTTTAGGTATTTGTAACTATTTTCTTTAATTTTTGATATTATCGCATATTTTCAATGCCAATTTGCAAACCAACTCGTGGGCATATTCCCCGCGCAAGCTGTTGTTGTGTACAAAAAGAATTGTTTTCCTTGTATACTCATATAATATGAACAAGAAAAAAATCGCATCCATTATGCTGTCACTGCTATTGATTGTCACAGTGCTGCTTCTCTTCCTTATTGTCGTGATTGTGCCTTCTGATTGGGTTTTCACCCTTCTAGGCTGGATGATAATCGTTCTTACAGTAGCCAATCTTGCCATCTTCTTTGCAGGCTGGCATAAAGAAGAATAGCGCATGTATCTATTAGACCAAACCTGGATTCCCTTCACAAATCTAATACCCAACAGAGTTTACAACGTTCTCCTGATATGCTCGGACTACGACAGATTCATGCTTGAGGAGGATGGAAGGGTCGAGGAGGAGCTATATAGGGAATACACAGAGCTCGGGCTCTCCTCTCCTCCAAAGATCACCCATACGACAAGTGAGAGCCAAGCTCTTGAATATCTCAGGGAATCACGATTCCAGCTTGTCATCACAATGCTGGATCTGGGGACAAACAGAGTCGAAGCGCTGGCTGAGGATGTCAAGAAACTCAATCCTGACATGCCTGTCATCGCCCTCTCCCCATCACCTGACCATAGAAAGGCAAGGGAATTAAGGGGAGAGAACTGCCCTTATATTGACTATCTATTCTATTGGCAGGGCAGTGCGTCAGTCTTTCTTGCCATGATAAAGCTGGTTGAGGACAGAATGAATCTTGAGCATGACACAATTGAGGCGGATGTTCCCTGCATACTCCTCGTGGAGGACTCCGTAAGATTCATATCCTCCTATCTTCCAAAGCTCTACACAGAACTGATCAGACAGACGAGAAGCTCGATCAAGGAAGGCCTCAATGACTGGGGCAAGACATTGAGAATGCGAGGGCGTCCGAAGGTCATCCTGAAGAGGAACTTCTCAGAAGCCTGGGACTTCTATTTGGAATACAAGACCCATATCCTGGGCGTCATCACAGACATCTCGTATCCATCTCCTATGGGAAAGGAGAGATCTGGGCTGGAGCTGGCCACAAGGATCAAGGAGGTTAACCCAGAGTGCCCCGTCTTGGTTCAGTCAACTGAGAAAAAATACAAAGAAGAAGCAGAAAGCCTAGGCTGCAGCTTTTCATGGAAGCTATCAGATACAAGCGCTATCGATCTTCGCAACTACCTTGAGAAGGACTATGGCTTTGGAGCCTTCAACTTCATAGACCCTGCAACAGGCGAAATTATTGCGACTGCGAACAATATGAAGGAAGTCCAGAACACCCTCAAGACAATCCCTATAGAATCCTTCAAGTACCACTCTAGAAGGAATGACTTCTCAAGATGGATGCGCTCTCAATCCCTCTATCATCTGGCAGAGACGATCAAGCCGATATATCTATCTGATGATGCGGATCCAGAGCAGGTGAGGATGCTCTTATACAGGACCATCAAGAACTATAGGGCTGAAAGGACAAGAGGCTCTATCGCAGAATTCTCCAAGACCAATTACGACGAGACGCTCTTCTTCTCCAGAATGGGCAAAGGCTCTCTTGGCGGCAAAGGAAGAGGCCTTGCCTTCATCGCCATGGAGATGAAAGCAAACAAAATACAGGAGAAGTACCCTAACCTATACCTCTCAATTCCAAGAACCGTCGTTATTTCGACAGAGTTCTTCGATAAATTCATGGCTCTCAACAATCTCAAGGGCCTGGAATTCGTGAATTCAAGCGATCAGGATATTCTAAAGCTCTTCCTAAGCTGCCAAATGCCTCAGGATCTAATTGAGAATCTAGAGGAGATACTGAAGGTTGTGACAGTGCCTATGTCAGTCAGAAGCTCCTCTCTTTTAGAGGACAGCCACTTCCAGCCTTTTGCTGGCGTTTACCAAACCTCCATGATCCCAAACACAGGCTCAGAGGAGAAGCGCCTATCTGAGCTCATCGCAGCCGTCAAGACTGTATGGGCATCAACCTACTTCGGCATCGCAAGAGAGTATCTGAAGAGAACAGGCCATAAGCTCGAGGAGGAGAAGATGGCAGTCATCCTCCAGCAGATCACAGGCTCAAAGCATGAAAGCATGTGGTTCCCTAACATCTCTGGTGTCGCAAGGAGCCTCAACTACTATCCAACAAACGGGCAGAAAGCCGATGATGGAGTTGGAATGCTCGCACTTGGCTTCGGAAAGACAATCGTTGATGAGGGAACGGCATTCAGATTCTGCCCAGGCAAGCCAAAAAAGCCTTGCAATAACCTGAAGGCCAACAACTCTGAGCAGCTGAAATTCTATGCTCTGGATCTTTCAAAGCCATTCTCTCCTCTCTCTGACACAGACAATCTCATATCCCTTGATCTTGACTGGATCAAGGACTATCCGAATGCGACAAAGGGAATCGTCTCAACGCTTGATCCTATGACAGGAACATTAAGCGAGATGCAGAACACAGAAGGGATAAAGACAATAACCTTCAATGGAATGCTCAAATATGACATGTTCCCTCTAGCCCCTGTTGTCCATGACATACTGAAGCTAGGAGCCCAAGCCATGGCAGAGCCAGTTGAGATAGAGTTCGCAATAAACACAGAGCGCTCAAAGGAGAAGAAGCCTGATTTCTCTATCTTGCAGATAAGACCTATATCAAATGGCGTTGAATCCTCAGATGTGAGAATATCAGAAGATGAGGTGAGAAGCTCACTGATCTACTCAAAGAAGGTCATGGGAAATGGAAAGGCGAATGGAATCAAGGACATCGTCACCATCATTCCCGAGAACTTCAGGCCAAGCGAGATGAAGGAGATGGCGCTTGAGCTTGAGATGCTCAACAATTCAATCGAGGACAGCTATGTGCTTATCGCAGCAGGAAGACTCGGATCCTCAGATCCATGGCTAGGAATCCCCTGCTCCTGGTCGCAGATATCAAAGGCCCACGTCATAATCGAGACAGGGCTCAAGGAGCTCCAGGTAGAGCCAAGCGAAGGCTCCCATTTCTTCCAGAATGTCACAAGCCTGGGCTGCCTATATCTGACAATCAATCCATTGAATAACGACGGAATCTTCAACTACAGCTCTATCTCCAAGCTGCCGCTTGTAAAAAAGACGAAGCATTTCCTGCACGTCAGAGCAGAAGAGAGCCTTGTGATCAAAGCAAATGGTCTTTTAGGAGAAGCAATCATCAAGGAGGCATGATGTCAATCATCGAATACTACACACCAACACATGTTTATTTCGGAAAGGGCGCAGAGAACAACGTCGGCGCAATACTCAAAAAGAAAGGCGCAAAGAAGGTCCTCGTGCACTTTGGAACAGGCTCTGTCAAGAAGAGTGGCCTATTGGATAGAGTTGAGAAAAGCCTTAAAGATAACAACCTTCCATATGTGCTTCTAGGAGGAGTTGTCCCAAACCCAAGAATCTCGCTTGTGAGAGAAGGCGTGGAGCTAGGCAGAAAGGAAGATGTTGACTATATCCTCGCTGTCGGAGGCGGCTCTGTCGCAGATAGCGCGAAAGCGATCAGCTATGGCATCTATGATAAGGATAAAGGAGATGCATGGGATTACTACTGCCAAAAGAGAAAGCCTCTTGGCGCAATCCCGATTGCAGTCATCCTCACGCTTTCAGCAACAGGCTCTGAGATGTCAGATAGCTCTGTCATAACAAATGAGGAAGAAGGTCTTAAAAGAGGCTGCAACTCAAATTATTGCAGACCTAGCTTCGCACTCCTCAATCCTGAGCTGACTTACTCAGTCTCCCCATACCAGACAAGCTGTGGAACTGTGGATATCATGATGCACACCCTTGAGAGATTCTTCCATGAAGGTGATACTCTTGAGCTGACAGACAAGCTGTCCCTTTCTCTCCTCAAGCAAGTGATGGAATCTGGCATATTGGCCCTTGATGATCCTGAAGATTATGAGGCAAGGGCAAACCTCATGTGGGCAGGCTCCCTCTCCCACAATGGCTTATTGCAAGTTGGAAACTCAAATAGAGGAGACTGGGCATGCCATCAGCTTGAGCACGAGCTATCTGGAATGTTCGACGTCGCGCATGGAGCTGGACTTGCTGCAATATGGGGCACATGGGCAAGATATGTGGCTGAGAGGAATCCTGCCAGGTTCGTGAAACTGGGAGCCTACCTCTTTGATGTGAAGGAAAGCGGAAACCCTCTTAGCGACGCGATAAGGACAATCGAGCTCATGGAAAGCTACTTCAAGGAAATAGAGATGCCAACAAGCCTCAAGGAGCTTGGGCTAGACCCAACAGAGGAGGAGTTCCAGCTTCTAGCAGAGCGTGCATCGTTCTTTGGCAAGAGGACGGTTGGATCTTTCAGGATATTGGAAAAGGAAGATATGCTGAAAATCTACAAAGCTGCGAAATAGGCTACTTTTATTAGCCTCTTCGGCTTTTGCATGGTATCATCTAGGACATGGAAATAAATGATATTCAAGAATACTTCCCTTTCTGGGACAAACTGGACAATGGCCAGAGGATAAGGTTATATAGGGCAGCTGACTTCAGAAGAACCAAGAAGAAGACTCTTCTTCATGGCAACGACAGCTGCTTAGGTCTTGTCCTCGTCAAGAGCGGGCAACTGAGGATATTCAGCTACTCAGAAGAAGGGAGGGAATTCACCTTATATCGCTTATTCGAACGCGATATCTGTCTCTTTTCCGCATCCTGCATAATGCATGATCTCCAGATGGACTTGATGATTGAGACAGAGAAGGATTCCGAATATTGGGTGATAAACGCTGACGTATACAGGTCTTTGATGGATGAATCCGCGCCTATTGCAAATTACACAAACAGCTTGATGGCAAGCAGATTCACCTCTGTCATGTGGCTGCTTAACGAGATCATGTTCAAAAGCATGGACAAAAGACTCTCATCCTTCCTGGTTGAGGAAACGAGGATTGAGGACAGCCAAAGGCTGAAGATCACCCATGAACAGATTGCGAATCATCTAGGGACAGCCAGGGAGGTTGTGACCAGGACCCTTCAGTATCTTCAGGGGGAAGGTCTTGTATCTCTATCGAGAGGCACTATAGATATTACTGACATTGCGGGTCTTGAAGAGCTTGCAGAATAATCAAATGTCCTCTTTTATTTTATTTATGTAAAATATAATTGACATAATATCCACTTACTCCTATATTTAATAGCAGGAGGAAGGATATGAATATCGCAACCTTGCTTGGAATTATCACTGGACTTGCTGTCGGGCTTATCGCCTATTTCATCGCTATAAAAGCCACAAAGAAGTATCGTTTTGGCAACAAGGAGGATTTTGATGAGAAGCAGAAGATCGATCAGGGGAAAGCGTATAAAGTAGGATTTTTGACTTTCATGCTCTACTCTGCCATATCTGGATCTTTGGATATCTGCCTTGAAAACGGACTTCCTATGGAAGGCTCGATCGTATCCTTCATCGGCCTTGTCATCGGAGCCTTTGCATTTGCTTCTTATGCGGTATTCCATGATTGCTATATCTCTCTAAATGAGAAGGCCATCAGAACAAAGATCATCCTCCTTGTTTTGGGAGTGATCAACCTAATACTCGGGCTGATAAGCCTCTATCATCAAGACCTTGTTGAGAATGGCAGGCTGACAACAAGGATCCTTCCATTGCTGACGGGATCGCTGCTACTTGCAATCATCCTCGAAATCTTGATAAAAGAAAGACTTGATAAGAGAGAGTGTCTAGATGAAGAATCTTAAGCTTAAGGCTGCAAGAGCATTGAAGGATATGTCGCAAGAGGAGCTGAGCAATGTCGTCGGCGTTTCAAGACAGACTATCAATGCCATTGAAAAGGGAGACTACAATCCAACAATAAAGCTCTGCATTGCTATCTGCAGAGCCTTAGACAAAACACTTGATGATCTTTTTTGGGATCAGGGTGACGAAATAAGCTAAAAGCCTCAATTACTCTTTGCCATCTCTATTCCATAAAGAATAGAGTCCTTGCCCATTGCACCGACTGCATAAGCTACGCCATGTCCCTTCGCATTCAGAAAGAAGGTCGTTGGGATGCTGCTGATGCCAAGAGTGTAAGCTGCACTCTGTGCTGTGTCATAATAGACAGGGAAGGAATATCCCTGTGCCTTTATATAATCCTTGGCTTTCTCAACTGTCTCTCTTACACCATCTGTCATGTTAACCATGACAAAGTGCACCTCATCCCCCAGCTCCTTATAAACCTCATCAAAATCCGGCATCTCGCTCTTGCATGGTCCGCACCAGGAAGCCCAGAAATTCAGAACCACTGGCTTGCCTTTGAAACTTGTGAGGTCTATTGCCTTTCCAGCGTCATCGAAGAGTGTGATATTTGGGAATTCAACAGTTTGATTAGTCTCTGCTGCATTGATAGATGCAACTGAGAGCACTAAAGCCAATAAAAACACAAGGAATCCTTTCTTTTTCATTTTCTCCACCTTTTTCGCATTATTATAACAGGTTAATAACCGGGGATAAATCTCTATAACGATCCATCGCAGCTGATAATCCTATAGCATAGAAACTCTGCTAACGATTCGACTGTTCTTGATATATTCATTTTCATTCTTTTCATATTATTCAACTCCTATATATAATTGAAATCTAACATCAAAATCCTAAATCCACAGTGATTTTGTCACAAAGCAAGGGACTGTCGCAAAATAGAAATGCGGCAGTCCTTCTTTTTGAAAACACTCAACGGCAAGGCTCCCGGGACAGCAAACCGGAGCCTTTTTCCTTTGTTTTGATGATGTGAAAAGGCAAGAGGACAGACTGGTCCCCGTGA
>JAZURW010000157.1:0-18514 GCA_045606405.1 Candidatus Ornithospirochaeta sp.
TTGGACTAAAATCAACAATTTTTGTCCTTTAATCGCATCTTACATATTACTATAACCCAAAAATGAAGTCAAACTAAATTTTCAGAAAGGCATTATATTGCTTTCTAAGGAATTAAAAATAAATTGTAAAAGAATAAAACCTACCTAATCAGAGCTATTGCGCCAGCCACAACCTCAAGATCGAAGCTATCTCCTGCCTTGGTGAAAACCTCACCATCGGAATGGGCGGGAACAACAGGTGATTCTGCTTTTATCGACACCTTCTCAACATTCATGTATGTGAAAGACTTTCGATCTGTGGCGATCTTCCCTGTCAGGAATTTCAGAACCAAAGCTATGAGGGAAAACCCCTTGCATATCTTGTTCGTGTACATCAGATCAAGCTTCCCGTCATCGATCTTGGCATTTGGCGCAAGCTTGAACGCAGAGCCCATCCTTATGCCATTGGCAACAGAGATCTGCTGGGTGGATACCACCCTCTCCTCCCCATCAACGGTCATCCTTAGCTTATATCCAAGTGGAGGGTTGAAGACAATAGATAAAAAAGCAGCTATGTAGCTAGGCATTCCATTGAGGTTCTTATAGCTGGAGGCCTTAAAGTTGACAATAGGTTCGAATCCGAAGCCTGTGCCATTGAAGAAGTACCTTCCATTTTCATTGTCTGTACCAACGCATACTCCTACGTCCGTGAGCTTTGCATCTCCCTTCATGATCATGTCGGCGGCCTTCGAGGAGTCTGTTGGGATGCCTGCGCACCAAGCAAAGTCATTTCCTCTCCCTGTTGGGATGATTCCCATCTTAAGCTTATCGTTGCATCCGCTTTTCATGATTCCATTTAGAACCTCATTGACTGTGCCATCCCCTCCAACAGCGACTATCGTGCCATAGCCCTTGCTTGCCCCCTCTAAAGCCAGACTCTCTGCATGCCCCTCTTTCTTTGTGAGTGCCAGATCAAAGGCAAATCCTGCTTCGCGGAAATACGATGAAATCTCCTTTGCCTTCCTTTGGCCCTTGCCCTTAGATGAATTTGGATTGACGATCAATAGAGTTCTTTCTTTCATATTCAACCTCATTATCCAAATTATCGATTGAATAAGCCCCTCTTTTCAAGAAGTTTTAGTTTTACACAAATCAAGTGTCCCAATTTTTAAAATAGGCATCATTGTTGCTCTTTTCCCTCTCTTTCTCTATGCTATGAGCGTGCAAAACGATTTTAAACTCATGACAAGAAAGCTGTTGGTAATCGCATTGCCAATAATGCTTCAGAATCTCATATCCTCATCCTTATCTTTTGTGGACACCTTGATGATCGGACAGCTTGGCCAGGAGCACATCGCCGCTGTCGGGATCGCAAACCAGATATTCTTCCTGATCTCCCTGTTCTTCTTTGGCATCTCCTCAGGCACCTCGATCTTCCTATCGCAATACTATGGCTCAGCAGAATATGGGAAGATGAGAAAGACAATGGCCTTCGCCTTCACAGTCTGTCTTATCGGCTCTGTTTTGATGTCCATCTTCTCTTTCTTGTTTCCAGAGTTCATAATCCACTTCTTTTCCTATGATCAGGCTGTTGTCTCCTATGGCATCGACTATCTGAAATACGTCGCATTCTCATATATCTTCTCTGCTGTCTCATCAACTTTATCGATTGGCTTCAGATCGATAAGCAAGGCACAGCTGCCTTTGGCGATCACATTCATATCACTTTCCTTCAATGCGCTTGGGAACTATCTCCTCATTTTCGGAATAGGGCCTTTCCCAGAGCTTGGGGTTGCAGGCGCCGCGATCTCAACCTTCCTCGCTAGGCTGCTGGAAATGATTCTTTTGATCTTCTTCACATTCAAAAAGGGCGGCACTGTTTTCGCATTCAGGAAAAAGGAAGACTTCCATTTCAGCAAAAGCTTTCTCAAGGAATACTCCAAGACCTCCCTTCCTGTGCTGTTCAATGAAGTATTCTGGTCATTGGGCATGACGCTATACAAGGTTGCCTTCGCACGCTTAGGCACAGAAGCCCTTGCAACTGTCAATATAACAGAATCGATAGCGAACTTCTTCTTCATTGCTATGCTTGGCATCGGAAACGCAACCACAATCCTTCTGGGGAACACCCTTGGCAAAGGAGAGGTGGAAAGAGCTAGAAAGTGGGCCTCAAGTCTTCTTGTCCTCTCCTTGCTCATTGGCCTGGTGATGGGTCTTTTGGAGATTTTAATGGCTCCTTTCTTCACATCCCTATTCAATGTAAGCATGGCTGTTGCACTGACTGCGATAGCATCCTTGAGGGTAAATGGCCTTCTGCAGCCCATCAAATCCATCAACATGACCTCAATAGTCGGCATCCTAAGAGCCGGCGGAGATACTCGCTATGCCATGGCAGCTGAAATGCTTGGAGTCTATCTTGTAGGCGTTCCGATTGCTTTTTTATCAGCGGCTCTTCTGAAGCTTCCGCTTGAATATGTCTATCTTCTTCTTGGCCTTGAAGAGCTCACTAAGACAGTTCTCGGACTCACAAGGATAAGAACAGGCAAATGGGCCAATGTTCTTTCCTCCAAAAAGAACGTGGAGACCTCACTATAAAGGGTCATTGGTGTTATAATTTAAGACATGAGCAACTATTATATAAAGCAGGCAGATATCGTCAGTGATGGCATGATAAAGAAAGGTGGGGACATCTGGATCACAGATGGCCTGATCACAGAGAATCTGGAGGGCGTTGATTATGAGACTATCGAGGCTGAAGGCCTTTATGCACTTCCAGGCTTCATAGATACACATATTCATGGCTTTGGGGGAAACGGCACGGAGGACGGAAGTGTCAACTCCATCCTCAGCATGTCCGAAGCCCTTGCAAAGACGGGAGTCACCTCCTTTTTCCCAACCATCTACACAGATGTCCAGGAGAGGATACTTCGCGATATCGAGGCTTGTGTTGAGGCAAAGGGAAAGGAGTGCGGCGCAGATATCGCAGGCATCCACATCGAAGGTCCTTTCATCTCACCAGATAGAATAGGCGCACAGAACCCTGCTGGAAGACTCTCGCCTAACAAGGAGAATCTTTTCAAGATGCTAGATGCAGGCAAGGGGCTTGTCAAAGCAATGACGATGGCTCCTGAGCTCGATGGCATCGAGGATATTGCGGCTCTCGCCATTGAAAATGGTGTCACTCCTCTTCTAGGGCATACAAACGCAAATTGCGAGGAAGCAATCAAGGGACTAAGCTACGGGATAAAGCATGCAACCCACCTATTTAATGCAATGACAGGACTTCATCATAGAAACCCTGGCGTTGTTGGGGCTGTGCTCTCTGAGGATGGCTTCTCTGCAGAGATAATCGCAGATGGCAAGCACGTCGCACCTGCAGCAGCAAAGGCAGTCATCAAGGCAAAGGGAAAAGAGAAGATAGCGATCATAACAGATTCCCTAAGACCAACGCTGCAAAGCAGCGGGACCAGAACCGCAAATGGCGTTGAGGTCGAGCTAGGCGATGGCCTTTGGGTGACAAAGGGAAGACCTGAGCTCATTCAGGGCTCCACTCTCACCATGCTGCAGGCCCTTAAGAATCTCCTGTCATGGGGGATAGCCCTTGAGGATGCATCCTACATGCTTTCAGCATCTCCAGCAGACATCTACAAACTAGATGACAGAGGAAGAATAAAGGAAGGTCTTAGGGCAGACATAGTTCTTATGGATAAGAACTTCAACATCAAAAAGGTTTTCATCAAAGGAGAGTGTAGATAATGTGGTATGACGTTCTGGAGAACAAGAGGCTTTGGTCAATATTCGATAGCATCTCTGCCATCCCAAGAGAGAGTGGCAATGAGGAAGGAATCAGAAACTGGCTTTTAAAGTGGGGCGAAGAGCATAAGCTTTATGCAGTTGCCGATAAGACAGGCAATGTGATCATCAAGGCACCCGCAACCAGAGGATATGAGGAATACAAGCCTATCGCGCTCCAGGGCCACATGGATATGGTTTGCGTCAAAACAGCAGAGTCAACCCATGATTTCACAACGGACCCCATAGAGGTCATGACAGATGGGAAGCATATCTTCGCAAAGGACACCTCCCTTGGTGCTGATAACGGCATTGCGATAGCTCTTATTCTGGATATCCTCTCTGATGAGAAGTGTGAGCATGGGCCTATCGAGGCGATTTTCACAATCTCTGAGGAAACTGGCCTGAACGGAGCCTTCGGAATTGATGCCTCCTTAATAGACTCAAGGAAGCTTATCAACCTCGATAGCGAGGAAGAGGGCGTCTTTTACATTGGCTGCGCTGGTGGAATTGAGATAGACGCAGAAAGAAAAGCCTCATGGCAGGAAGCTGAGGGAGAGGCTGTTGGAATAAGGATCTCCGGTCTGCTTGGCGGACACTCTGGCGGTGAGATACATAAGGAGAGAGCAAACTCAATAAAGCTCATGGGAAGGCTTCTCAATAGAGTGCCATCCTTCCAGATTGCAGCTATCAGCGGAGGAACCAGAAGAAATGTCATCCCTTCTGAATGCGATGCCACGATTGTCGTGAAGGACAAGGAAATCGTCAAAAGCATAGCCTCAAATCTCGAAAAGGAGCTCAAAGCTGAATATGAGCTATCTGACCCAGGAATCAGAATCGAGGTTTGCGATGTTGATATGCCAGCTAAAGCTCTTAAGAAGTCATTGAGCGCAAAGCTCGCTGATATGCTCTTCATATCCCCAACAGGAGTCAAATCGATGAGCATGTCCCTTCCTGGCGTTGTTGAAACCTCAGACAATCTCGCAATCTGCAATCTCGATGAAGAGAAAATCTCCGTGATATGGTCTGTCAGAAGCTCTGTTGAAAGCTCAAAGCTCAATCTAGCATATGAGATCCAGACATTGGCAGAGAGCTTTGGATTCAAAGCCCTCCTGAATGGTGATTACCCAGCTTGGCAGCCAAATGTGAAGTCCAAATTCACAAAGCAGGTTGTCTCAGCATATAAGAAGCTCACAGGCAAAAAGCCAATCATCACAGCAATCCATGCTGGTCTTGAATGCGGGATATTGAACAAAGCGATTGAGGGCCTTGATTCGCTGTCACTAGGACCAAACCTCTTTGACGTCCACTCCGTTAAAGAGCATATCGATGTTGCCAGCGCAGAGCGCACTGCGAAATTCGTGAAAAACATGCTCAAGGATTTGAAGTGATCACTTCTTCTCAAAAAGCAGAAGTGCCTCAACGCTCAATGAAAGAGCGTTTTGCTGCTACGCTCATTAGCTAAGGAGTATTTGATGGATAGATGCTTGAAGCTTTATTTGCAAAATACAATCTATTACGAAAGGTCAAGCCAAGGCCTTGAACAGTTCATTGATAGAATATACAAGGAGGAGCCTGGCTTTGAGACCATATCAAGCTATGACTTCTCTTTTGAAGATGATGGCTTGAATCTGGTCAATATGGAGAACGGCATCAAAATGGGACCACCATCCCTTGAACCCCAGACCGATCCCTGTCCTGGCCTCTCCATAAAGCTCCAGGAAGGAAGCTATCTCTTTACGCAGCTTCCCGTCCTCGATGACGTGACAAAGCTGAAAAGCGCTCTAATGCCGTTTTTGAGAAACACAATGAGTGGCAGATGCTATGTGAGACTGTACAAGGAAAATGCTCTAGAGTGCGTAATGCAGTTTTTCCTTTCCATATAAAAACAACACATCATTGCCTCTGTTGGCAGAAGGTAGTTATAATCAAAGAATGCAAATTGAAAAGATAAGTGACACATATCATCATATAACGCTCAAGGATGGAAAGGAAATCTTCCTCATAGGCACTGCGCATGTCTCAAAGGACAGCGTCAGTGAGGTTGCAAGAATCATAGAGGAAGAGAACCCCGATAGAGTCTGCATTGAGCTCGATAGCGGAAGGATGCAGAACAAGAGCGAGAAAAAGAGCTGGGAGAACATGGATATCAAGAAGGTATTCAAGGAAGGCAAAGGGTTTTTGCTTCTTGCCAACACAGCTCTCGCTTCCTTCCAGAAAAGAATGGGTGCCCAAACTGGCTCGGATCCTGGTGCTGAGATAATCGGAGCCGCAAAGCTTGCAAACGAGAAAGGCATCCCTGTCTCGCTATGCGATAGAGAGATTCAGACAACCTTCAAAAGAGCATGGGCAAAATCCTCACTTTGGAACAAGTGCAAGCTCCTTGCCACTCTTATTTCGGCAGCCTTCTCCAAGGAGGAGATATCCGAGGAGGAGCTGGAGCAGCTAAAGAACCAGGAAACCCTTGAGTCGATGCTCAATGAAGTTGCTAAGGAACTTCCTTCTGTCAAGGAGGTATTGATTGATGAGCGCGACCAATACCTTGCATCACACATATACGATGCACCCGGCGAGAAGAAGGTCGCTGTAATCGGCGCAGGCCACACCTTCGGCATTCTGAAAACACTTGAGAAGCTTGACAATAAGGAGATGACCTCAGACACATCCTCTTTGACTGTGATTCCTCCTGCAAAGAAGTGGACCAAGGCAATTGGTTATCTCATCCCAACAATCATTGTCCTGATTCTTGTATTAGGCATCGTTCTCAACGGCTGGGACCAGGGAATAAAAACCTTCCTGTATTGGATATTGGTCAACACCTTATCAACCCTGATCTTCACCTTCATTGGAGGAGGCTCTTTCCTGACAGCCATCACAAGCGCTGTCACAGCCCCATATTTCGCGCTGAACCCAGTGCTTGGAGTCGGCATGTTCGCAGGCATCATGCAGGCAACCTTCAAGAAGCCTAAGGTAAAGGACTTCGAAGGAATGAGCGATGATGCGACAAGCCTAAAGGGATGGTATGCAAATAGGATCCTTCGATGCCTTCTTGTATTCCTCACATCCTCAATTGGATCAATGCTTGGCTCGCTTGTTGCCTTCCCAATGATAATCGCAAGGCTCTAAAGCCGGAATGAAACCTATCAAAAGAGCAGGAGACTGCTCTTTTTCTTTTTGGAGTCACTCCTTGATAGCCTTTCCGAATTGCTTGATGAAAAGAATCGAGCAAAATACCACAGACAGGAAATCCGCTATAGGCTCAGATAGGTACACTGCCACTGTCTGATTGGATGTGATGATGGCAGGAAGGATATAGATCAGAGGTATAAGCAGGACTATCTTCCTCATAACGGCAACGATTATAGAACTAAAGGCAAAGCCGATGGATGTGAATGTCATCTGGCATGACATCTGTATTCCGAAGAGACAGATAGAAGCAAGATATATCCTCAGAGCCCTTGCAGAGAATGCTATAAGCTCTTGGTCTGAAGTGAATAGCGATGTGAGAAGCTGTGGGAAAAGCATTGCCAAGGCCCATGCCGCAATCGTATATGAAAGATTTATCCTCAGCAGCGATTTGAAAGCCTCCTTCACTCTCTTCTTGTTGCCAGCTCCATAGTTATAGCTGATTATAGGCTGAGCGCCCTGTCCAAAGCCCTGTGTTGGCATGATCACAAGCTGCATTACGCTTGTGAGAATGGTCATGGCGCCAACTGCTATATCACCACCATATTTCAAGAGAGAGGAGTTATAGCAAATGAAGATGATACTCTCTGTGGCCTGCATTATGAAGGAGGCTGCGCCCAATGCTATTGATGGAAGCACAATAGCCTTCTCCAGCCTGAAGTAAGCAGACCTGAGTCTCATCTGTCCCTTACCTCTGAAGAAGAAGGAAAGCACCCATATCATTGAAATGAATTGAGATACTATCGTTGCAAGCGCTGCGCCGCTTACACCCATCTTGAAGACGAAGATGAATAGAGGATCAAGAATTATATTGCAAAGCGCTCCGATTAAAACGCTTATCATGCTTGTCTTCGTGTAACCCTGCGCTGTGATGAAGGAGTTCATGCCCAATGTAAGCTGTACGAAGATCGTTCCTATGGCATATATGCGCATATATGAGGATGCATACTCTATGGTGTTCTCGCTTGCACCGAATGCAAGTAGCAGAGGCCTATGCCATATAGCAAGCACAATTGAAAGCACGAGAGAGATCAGGATCAGGAGCACAAAGCTGTTTGCAAGCGTCTTCTCAGCCTTATCAACCTCCTTCTTGCCTAGAAAAATCGATGCTCTTGGGGCACCTCCTGCGCTCACGAGAGCGGAGAAGGCAGAGACTACCATTATCAAGGGGAAGCATATTCCAAGCCCAGTCAAGGCCAATGCTCCTGTCTCCGGTATATGCCCTATATAGATCCTGTCTATCAGGTTGTAAAGCATGTTTATCAGCTGTGCGCACACTGTTGGTATAGAAAGCTTCCAGAGAAGCTTCCCCACCGGTGCTGTTGCCAAAAACTCCTTATCGTTACTCATCTTTCCTCCAAATAATCTTTTGCGTTGTTGCCCAATAGTGGCAAAAGCTTATTGATTCTATCAATTGAATCAGCATCAATGCCTGACGTGATGATGCTGGAAATCTCATTGAGCCCACTTTCGATATCCTCCAACACTGCTTCTGCCTTAGCATTCAGCCTGATACGCTTCAGTCTTTTGTCCAAAGGATCCTGGAATATATCCACCATGCCCTCCTTCTTGAGTTTTGAAAGAGAAGAGGACACATTGCCCTTCGCCAGACCTCTGTATTCGACTATATCGCTTGCTGTATCTAAAGTGGGGTTGTAATGCAAAAATGACAATATGTTTATGTCAATCAGCAGAAGATTGTGCTTTTTCGCTATATCCTTGTTGATCCTCTGATTAAGACTCATGATATCCCTGAAGTTCTTAATAAGCTCTAAATAGTCCATATCACACTCCTCTATTTGTTCTATTTAGAACTATCATATTTGATTGAATATTTCAAGTCTTACAAAGATTTATAGATAATATAATGAATTACACATGTTAGTTACGGATGCTTACTTTCTTTTTTGAATGCTCCCGCAATAGCGCTCTTTATGTTGCTAGCTCTTTTTACATTCTTGGAGCTCTTATCCTGACTAGAGGTAAGAACAGAGGAAAAGCCCATATCCATAAGCGCCTTGACTCTCTTCGCTGAGAAGGAAACAGGCCTAAGCTCGCCTGCAAGAGATAACTCTCCAAAGACGCCAAGCTCTGCTGGTATTGGCAAATTCACCTTGGAACTATAGAGTGCGAGAGCGAGTGAAAGGTCTATTGAGGCCTCAGATAGCTTCATTCCACCTGCGACATTCACATATATATCATGGCTTGATAGGTCAAGTCCTGCGTGGCGCTCCAATATCGCCGCGACTCTATTGACTCTCGCTGAATCTATCTTGTCGGAGTATATTCTCTGGTATCCAGATTTCGCAGGGACAACAAGGGCCTGAATCTCAACCACAAACGCCCTTGAACCTTCAAGCACAGGCGTGAATGATATTCCTGGAGGAAGCTCCTTTTTATCCCTAGATGACAGGAAATACTCTGTGGGATCAATCACACCCTCCAAGCCCTTTTCATTCATATGGAAGAGACCAATCTCATCAACAGAGCCGAATCTATTCTTTGATGCCCTCAAGAGCCTTATGCCAGTCTCTGCTCCCTCAAAGTAGAGCACAGTATCGACCATATGCTCCACAATTTTTGGACCTGCAATGGCTCCCTCCTTTGTGATGTGGCCGATGAAGAAAATCGCAGAGCCAAGCTTCTTTGCCAAAAGAGAAAGCTCCATGCAGCAAATCTTGATTTGGTTTAATGAGCCTGCCATAGAGGCCACAGAGCTTGAGCTAAGCGTCTGCAGGGAGTCAACTACCACATATGCAGGCTTAATGCGTTCTAGGGCCTCTATGAGCGCCTCAAGGCGTGTATCACAGAATATGGATATCCTCTCTAATGGAAGTTCTAACCTCTCAGCCCTTAATCTTACCTGAGAAGGGGATTCCTCCCCAGATACATATAAGACATTGCCATCTCTTGACAGGTTTGAGAGCATCTGCAACATAATCGTGGACTTTCCTATGCCCGGCTCTCCACCAACCAAGATAGAGGAGGGTCGCATGACGCCTCCACCTAAGACTCTATCGAGCTCATCTATCCCGGAGGATACTCTCATTGACTTATCATATGGCACATCGGAAAGCCTTCGTATTTCCGCATCAATGATAACTGACTTCTCTTCATTGGCCTTAAGAGAGGAGACTTTCTCCTCCCTAAAGCTGTTCCAGCTACCACACTCTGGGCAACGTCCCATCCACTTTGTCTCCTCATTGCCACACTCTGAGCAGACGAACTTAACTAAGCTTTCCTTTGCCATTTCCTAGAATTCCAATAGTTCTACCTTGAAGATCAGATATGCATTAGGTGGGATCACACCAGGATATCCATATTCACCGTAGCCCAACTCTGGTGGAATGATAAGAGTTCTCTTCTCTCCCTTTCTCATTGTCACCAATGCTTCATTCCATCCCTCAATCACCTGTCCAATCTTGAATGTTGCTGGCTCCTTCCTCAATAGCGAGCTATCGAAGATCTTGCCATTTAAAAGCTCTCCCTGGTAGTGCACTGTGACGCTCTTTCCATACTCTGGCATCGCATCTCCTGTGCCTTCCTTATCAACAACATACATAAGGCCTGAACCTGTCTTGATAGCATCTGGATATCTTGATGAGATTTCCATCAGAATCTTCGCCTTTGCCTCAGCTTCTGCCTTCTTAGCTCTCTCAACCACAGTATCAACCAAAGTTGCGAATGCCTCACCAGAGGTATCGAATGCCTCTGCCTTTTCACCCTTTCTCACAATCTCGACCTTATTGATCTTATCGCCCTGCTCAATTGCATAAACGACATCCATTCCCTCAACGACATGCCCAAAGACGGAGTGTTTTCCGTCAAGCCAAGGACAAGGGACATGTGTTATGAAAAACTGTGAGCCATTTGTGCCTGGTCCTGCATTTGCCATTGATAGGATGCCAGGCCCTGAATGCTTGAGAGATGGATCAAATTCATCAGGGAATCTATATCCAGGACCACCTGTTCCTGTTCCATTAGGACAACCACCCTGAATCATGAAGTCCTTGATCACTCTATGGAACTTGAGACCATCATAAAAAGGGACACCCTTCTTTGGATTAAGCTCACCCGTGGCAAGACCAATGAAGTTGCATACTGTCATTGGTGTCTTCTCATATTCAAGGCTAAGAACGATATCACCCTTTGAAGTGTTCAAAATAGCATAAATTCCGTCGTTATATTTTTCAATATTCATATTTATTTCCTTATATTATAATGATTTATTCTTCGAATAGATAACCGCCATTGCTCAGAAGCGAATATAATCTCTCCAAATCTCTTTGGCTTCTATATTTGATTTGCAGCTTGCCCTTTCTTAGATCGCCCTTAAGTTCACACCTAGCTCCGACTGCAGATACGAACTTCTGCTCGCAGGCCACAACCGCTTCATCCTTTTTCACTGTCTTTTTCTTTGCGATGAGCTTCTGCCCCTTATTGTAGGTTTCAGCAAGCACCTCTGCTTCTCTTACCGAAATACCATTGTTGATTATCTTTTCCCTAAGAAGAACTCTATCTGCAGGGTTCACTAAGGAGAGTATCGCTCTCGCATGACCTGCGCTCATAGCTCCTGAGATAACATCATCCTTAACCTCATCAGGTAAAGACAGAAGCCTAAGAGAGTTTGCCACGCTGGATCTGGATTTTCCTACTTTCTTGGCAACCTCTTCCTGAGTATAGCCAGACTTCTTCATCAAATAATCAAAAGCAGCAGCTTCTTCAATTGCGTTCAAATCCTCTCTTTGAATATTCTCAATCAAGGAAGCTTCTATTCTTTGCACCTCAGCCATCTTTGATATTATCACAGGAACCTTCTCAAGACCGGCAAGCTTCGCTGCTCTGAATCTTCTTTCTCCTGCAATAATGGAATATCTACCAGGCACAACCTCCTCAACAGTCAAAGGTTGTAGAATTCCTTGATTCCTAATCGATTCTGCGAGTCCTTCCAGGGCTTCATCATCAAAGGATTTTCTGGGCTGATTGGGGTTAGCGCTGATTCTATCAATGCTCGCTAATACAACCTCTAGTTTTTCATCTTTCTTTGCCTCATGAATAGTCTTTGTGATGACGTTTTCTACTTGAGCATCATAATCAAAGCCTGCCAGAAGGGAGCTCATTCCCTTTCCTAAGCCTCTTTTCCTTTCACTAGACACGTTTTGCCACCTCTTTTGCCAATTCAGCAAAGGCCTTCGCTCCCTGGTTGGTCTTATCATAATAATTAATAGGCAAGCCATGCGAAGGAGCCTCTGCAAGTCTTACGCTTCTAGGTATTATGGTCTTAAAGACGAGATCAGGGAAAAATTCAGAGATATCCTCAACAACCTCCTGATTCAATCTGGATCTCTTTGAATACATTGTGAAAAGTATTCCAAGGATTGAGATTTCAGGATTGAGCTTCTTATTCACATTGGTTATGGTCCTCATGATCAAATTAAGGCCTTCCATCGCAAAATACTCACATTGAAGAGGGATAACCACCTTATTGCACCAAACTAAAGCATTCATTGTCTCCAAACCTAAGGATGGAGGGCAATCAAGAAGGATATAGTCATAATCCTCCTCAATAGGCTTCAATGCTGTTTTCAGAAAATATTCACGCTCCTCCTCTTCGACAAGCTCAACCCCTAAGCCCGCCATATCGAGGGAACCAGCAATCAAATATAAATTCTTCACAATCGTAGGCTGTATTGCATCCTTTGCATCAACGCCACCAACAACGACATTATAGATATTGGCTTTGCGATTATCCCCAGATACTGCGCCGGTTAGATTTCCCTGTGCATCAAAATCAATTAAAAGCACACGGTATCCAAGCTCTGCTAATGAAGAACCTAGATTCACTGCAGCTGTTGTTTTTCCAACACCGCCCTTCTGATTATAGAATATTATTTTCTGTGCAATCATAGTTTTAATATATCCTATAAAATCCTATCTTGTCAGTAAACAAATCAAATCAAAGCGAATCTTTTTCACAATTGTTTAACGTGAAACATACACAACTCTCAAATGGTTTTCTTCTTTGAGTTGACCCTATTATTCCATTGGTATATCTTAGTAATTACCAAGGAGAATCAACCATGGAAGATAAAGTAATGGAAGCAATAAATGCAATTCGCCCTGCACTTCAGAATGATGGCGGCGATATCGAATTCATCTCTCTAGAGGGAAAAATCGTACATGTAAGACTTGTAGGTGCATGTGCCGGCTGCCCAATGAGCCAGATTACACTGTCAAACGGTGTTCAAAGATACCTTAGAGAGACTATCGACAAAGAGCTAGTTGTTGTAAATGACGATCAGCTTTGATTAATTAAAGAAATAGCAAAGGAGCCAGAATTTTTTCTTGGCTCCTTTTTTTGTTTCACGTGAAACTTCTCTTTTGGCTTTTCATCTAAAAATGAGCTACTGTCTACATTGAAGAATGAAGAGTTTTGATGCAAGGGAATTTCTTTCGTCAAAAATCCCAAAAACCTTAAATAAATGCGTCAAATAAAGGTTTTTTAAGTCAGTTACTATTTATAGAAACAGTTTTATTTGGCAATATTTATAGCTTTTATCCTATCAAATAGGGTAGAATTTTAAGTATTTTTCCTATTGTTTATATTAAAAGAAAATAAAAAACCTACTGAATTAATATCCAGTAGGTTCATATTCAGCTTATTTTGCGATTACTCTTCAGCTTCTGCTTTCTCAGCTTCGCTTTCCTGATAATCTGTAACAGCCATTACGTTGATCTTATCGTCTGCTTTCTTGAACTTTGCAACGATAACTCCCATTGCTGTCTTTCCAAGAAGGCTAATGTTCTTAACGTGGACTCTGACTATCTGTCCTTTGATTGTCATGAAGATAACATCATTGCTTTCATCAACGGATAGGGCATTTACAAGTCCATCATCATCCTGTAGGTTGTAGATTCTCTGACCCATTGTACCTCTGCCGTGGGCCTTGAAATCCTCAAACTTGACTCTCTTACCCTTTCCTCTCTCAGTGATCATAAGGATGCTCTTGTCATTTTCAACCTTTACAAGTCCTACAACAGAGTCATTCTCAGCAAGATTGATTGCTCTTACGCCATGAGTTGCCCTTCCCATTGCCCTAATTTCAGACACTGGTGTTCTAAGGCCCTTGCCGTTTCTTGTGATGAACATTACATCATCATCTTCCTTGACGAAGATTGAATGAGCAAGCTCATCATCCTCATCAAGCACAATGGCCTTGATTCCCTTTGTTCTGGCATTGATGAAATCCATGAATCTGACTCTCTTTGTGACACCTTTCTTAGTGACCATCAAGAGATAAAGATCATCTTCAAATTGAGGGAATGTGATTATTGATGTTGTCTTCTCACCATTCTCGAACTGCAGGAAGGTCTTAAGGGAAGTTCCCTTGGATGTCTTAGCGCTCTCAGGAATCTCATAAGCCTTTGAATAATAGGCCTTGCCTAAATTGGATACAAAGAACATAAGATCGTGTGAATTGCATGTTACAAGGTGGTCAATATAGTCACCATCAACAAGCTTTGCGCCGATTGTTCCCTTTCCGCCTCTGTTTTGAGCTCTGTACTCTTCTGCTGCGAGTCTCTTAGCAAAGCCCTTTGAGGAGATGTTAACGACAACCTCTTCTTTTTTGATGAAGTCCTCTGGAGAAGAATCATCAAGCTCTCTTTCGATTATCTGTGTCCTTCTTTCATCGCCATATACCTCACCAAGCTCCCTGATTTCCTTCTTTACGACCTGGAGAACATTGCTTCTATCTGAGAGGATGAAGTTGTATTCCTTGATTCTATTCTCAATCTCCTCAATCTCTGCAAGGATCTTATCTGTCTCCAGATGGGAAAGCTTACCAAGCCTCATCTTAATGATCGCATCAGACTGTATTGAATCTAGTGAGAATGCCTTCTCAAGCTCCAAGGCAGCGATACTCTCATCAGATGACTCCTTGATGATCCTAACAACCTCATCAATATTATCAAGACCTACTTTAAGACCGAGAAGGACATGCTCCCTTTCCTTGGCCTTCTGAAGCTCATACCTTATTCTTCTCTCAATGACAGTCTCTCTATGGTCGATATAGACCTGGAGCATATCTTTTAGATTGAAGAGCTTAGGCTTTCCTTGATAAAGAGCAAGGTTATAAACATTGAAATTCGACTGCAATGCTGTTCTCTGGAAAAGCATATTAAGAACAATGTTTGGAACTGCTCCCTGCTTGAGATACACAGCGACTCTCAATCCAGACCTTCCGGAAAGATCCTTAACCTGTGCGATTCCAGGGATCACTCCATCCTTTCTATACTCATCTATCTTCTTAACAAGCTCTGCTTTGTTCACCTGATAAGGCAGCTCTGTGAAATAGATGGCATCATGGGACTTATTCATGTCATCCTTGGACTTTGGATCAGCATCAACAATCTCATACTTTGATCTTATGACAATCTTTCCTCTACCTGTAGTGAAGGCATCCATGATCCCCTTTCTGCCGCAGATTGTAGCTGCAGAAGGAAAGTCAGGACCCTTAACAATATCCATAAGCTCAAGAATTGTCATCTCTGGGTTATCAATTAAAGCACATATGCCATCGACAACCTCAGTGAGATTATGTGGTGCCATATTCGTTGCCATGCCAACAGCAATGCCAGAAGAGCCATTGCAAACCATGAATGGGAATGCAGCGGGAAGAACAACTGGCTCCTTGAGGGATTCATCATAGTTACCCATCCAATCGACAGTGTCCTTGCCAATGTCAGCCATCATCTCCTCACCGATCTTTGCCATTCTGGCCTCGGTGTATCTCATGGCTGCAGGTGGGTCTCCATCGATTGAACCAAAGTTGCCCTGTGGAAATACAACAGGATATCTAAGTGAGAAGTCCTGTCCAAGCCTAACGAGGGCATCATATACAGATGCATCGCCATGAGGATGGTACTTACCCAATACATCACCGACGATTCTCGCACACTTCTTATTTGCGGTGTTATGGCGTATTCCCATATCCCACATTCCATAGAGGATTCTTCTATGAACAGGTTTTAAGCCATCTCTTGCATCTGGAAGAGCACGGCTGATGATTACAGACATCGCATACTCGATGTAGCTCTTCTTCATCTGCTCAGAGAGATCATATTTGATAATTGAACCAGGATGTGTCTCTACAACCTCTGGTGTTTCTTCTCTTTTGATTTCGTCGTCCATTCAAAGCTCCTTAGAAATCGAGGTTTGTAGCGAACTGCGCATTCTGCTCGATGAATTCTCTTCTTGGCTCAACTTCCTCGCCCATGAGCATTGAGAATACCCTATCAGCCTCTTCAGCATCTGACAAATGAACCTGGCCAAGCATTCTTGTCTCAGGATTCATCGTAGTCTCCCAAAGTTGATCTGGGTTCATCTCACCAAGACCCTTATAGCGCTGCACAGATACCTTCTGAGGATCACCTGTGAGCTTCACAGCCTCCTCGAATCTCTCAGCTCTCTCATCCTCTGTGTATGCGTATATTGGCTCAGAGATTCTTGGACCTGAGAACTTATATAGAGGAGGCATGGCGAAATATACATATCCTGCCTCAATGATAGGCCTCATATAGCGATAGAAGAATGTAAGAAGAAGAGTTCTGATGTGAGAACCATCAACGTCAGCATCAGCCATGATGATGATCTTGTGGTATCTTACCTTCTCAATATCAAAGGTCTTTTCTGTGCCCTTTTTCTCATCATCCTCATCATTTGAGACTGTGCTTTGGTTATATCTTGTGATTCCAGCGCCGATTGTCTGAATGACAGGCTCAAGCTTGTCATTGTTCAATACCTTCGCCTCCTGTGCCTTCTCTACATTGAGCATCTTGCCCCAAAGAGGAAGAATAGCCTGGAACTCCCTATCTCTGCCTGACTTAGCAGAGCCGCCAGCAGAATCACCCTCGACTATGAATACCTCGCACTCAGCAGGATTCTTCTTAGCACAATCAGCAAGCTTGCCAGGAAGGCCACCGCCTTCTGATTTCTTTCTGATATTCTCTCTTGCCTTTCTTGCAGCAACACGTCCTAAAGCTGCATTAGTGACTTTATCAAGAAGCTTATCGATAGATTCAGGGAATTCATCGAAGAAGTTCGAGAGATGCTCATAAACGAGAGAATCAACAATGCCCTTCACATTTGAATTGCCAAGCTTCATTTTAGTCTGACCCTCAAACTGTGGGTTAGGGATCTTAACAGAAACAATGGCTGTAAGGCCTTCAGCTATATCAGAGGACTCTAGGTTCTCTGAGTATTTCTTCATATACTTGACGCTCTTCTTGAGCTGATTATTGAGACATCTCGATAAAGCTGTCTTGAAGCCAGAGTAGTGCGTACCACCCTCTCTAGTGTTGATATTGTTTACGAAGGTATATATCTTCTCGTCATACTTATCGTTGTACTGGATGGCAATCTCAACAGACACATCATCCTTCTTGCTCTCAAAGGCAATAGGATCAAATAGAGTTGTCTTGTATTCATTCAGATATTTGACAAAGGAGCTCAAGCCACCCTCAGCATGGAACTTCTCGGATCTCTCCTCTTCTCCTCGCTGGTCAACAACAGTGATGATAATTCCTTTATTGAGGAATGAAAGCTCCCTGAAGCGTGCGACAAGAGTCTCATAGCTGAATGAATTATTCTCCATGATAGAGAAATCAGCAGTGAATCTGACAGTCGTGCCTGTCTGATCAGAATCCCCAACCACAGTCACCTCTGTCTGAGGAATTCCCTTGCTATAAACCTGTCTATGCACCTTTCCATCTCTCTTTACGATGACTTCCATCCATTCAGAGAGAGCATTCACACAAGAAACACCAACACCATGGAGACCACCAGAGACTTTATAAGCATTATGGTCGAACTTGCCACCTGCATGCAGCTGTGTGAGAACAACCTCCAGGGCACTCTTGCCTTCATCTGGATGTATATCAACAGGAATACCTCTTCCATCGTCCTCAACAGAGCATATCTCACCGATAGGGCCATTCTCCAGCACTATCTTGATATTCCTGCAATATCCAGCCATCGCTTCATCTATTGAGTTGTCAACAACTTCATAGACAAGATGATGCAGACCATCTATGCCCGTTGAACCAATGTACATTCCAGGTCTCATCCTTACAGCTTCAAGTCCTTTCAGAACTGTGATGCCACTGGAATCATACTTTTCACCGCCCTCGACAACAGCATCCACGATGCCATCTTCATTTTCAGTGATATTCATATTTTCTTCTTTCATCATCAACCTTTTCCATTGGGAATAATAGAGCTCTAAAATATATACATAATTCAAATTCTCTATAAGAGTTATTATATATATTATTATCATTTTGCTATGTTGCAAGAGTTTACATTTTTGTAAAATTTCAAGATTATACATTTCCAAGCTTTTTCACTTGAATTAAAATGAAAATTATCTTATACTTTAATTGAAATATGAAGAAAATGAGGTGAGTAAATGTCCAACAGCGCAGCTCCCGCCAATATTCCCAATCTGCGCCTGACGGATTTTTCATTTTCGCGTTTTTACGGTTTGAAATTTCCGGT
>JAZURW010000158.1:0-18976 GCA_045606405.1 Candidatus Ornithospirochaeta sp.
AGAGCCTTTACAGCAATCTTGCCGATGAGATCTTGAAGAACAAGTCAATCTATGATGCTGAAAACAAAAAAGAGAACGAAAGGAAGGACCTTGCAAATAAAATTGGAAAAAACAATGAGAGCCTTCGCTTGAAACAGGATGAAATCAAGGATAAGGAAAACCTGCTGACAGGATGCAATAATGAGTATGACTCAAACAATGGGAAGATATCTTCTTTTTCAGCTAGATACGGAGACATATCCTACGCCGAGGCGAAGAAAGAGATAGAGGAACTGTCAAGATATCTTGAAAAAGCAAAAGAGGAAAGAGACTATGCAGATAGTGTCTGCAGACAAGCAGAAGATGAGCGAAGAGTATTAGAGGCTCTCATAAAAGATAATGAAGAAAAGCTTCACTCAGCTCCAAGCATCTCAATAGAGGAAGAACAGCGAAAACAGTATGATGCTAAGCTTAAAATGCATGAGTGCAACGAGAAAAAATCGACTGTGAATCGTGAGATTGATAGCCTGAATGCACTTTATGAATCTCTCCCCTCGCTATATAAGAGAAAAGCGGAAGCAATTGAGAAAGCCAACAGGATCAACTCCTTAAGCAACCTTCTGAATGGAAATGTCTCCGGGGAGAACAAGATAAGCCTGGAAGCCTTTGTGCAAAGCTACTACTATGACAGAATCCTTTATAGGGCAAGCAATAGATTGATGAAGATGACTAATGGCAGATATGAGCTGAAAAGAAAAGAAGAGCTTGCCAGGAAATCAGATAAGAGCCTAGAAACGATAGTCATCGACCGCTACAATGACACAGAGCGTGATGTGAAGACGCTCTCAGGAGGTGAGATGTTCCTTGCATCCCTATCCCTTGCCCTTGGCCTGTCTGATGAGATTGAAAGCAATGCAAGCAGCATCGAGATGAACACACTCTTCATTGATGAGGGGTTCGGATCTTTGGATGGGGATACCCTTTCAATGGCAATGAATGCCCTCTCTGAGCTCTCTGAACAGAATAAGCTCATTGCGATAATCTCCCATGTGGAGCAGTTAAAGGCCTCCATAGATAGGAAAATCATAGTCAGAAAGGATGGCGAGAGAGGAAGCAGGACAGAGCTTGTTATTTAAGTCTTTCCTTATGCTTTCTGTATAAGCCTCTGAACTGATCATAGGTGATGCCCATCATCTCAGCAGCAATCTTCTGGCTGCCACCCGATGCATCGAGGGCTCTGGATATGAATGCGACGTCCAGGTCCTCGTGGGCTTTATCCAAATCCTCAAGACCATATTCAAAAGCCTTCCTCGCTTCGCTGGATGCAGGAGATGCCGGACTCTTCTCAGGCTCAATCTCGAAAGGATTAAGGAATGGATTGAAATCGAAGGAATCTATCTCCTCTCCCTCAGCTCTATAGACAGCCCTTTCAACAACATTCTTAAGCTCTCTGACATTGCCTGGCCAAGAGTAAGTCGTAAGCTGTCTCTGAGCGTTCTCCGAGAAGCAGGGAGAGAAATCCATCCCACACTCCATAGCCATCTTGGATGCGAAATAACCTGCTAACAGAAGGATGTCTTCCTCCCTCTTTCTTAATGGAGGAAGAAACAGAACCTCAAAGGAAAGCCTGTC
The DNA here is from genome assembly GCA_045606405.1 of Candidatus Ornithospirochaeta sp. GTDB lineage: Bacteria > Spirochaetota > Spirochaetia > Sphaerochaetales > Sphaerochaetaceae > Ornithospirochaeta. The sequence continues at coordinate 1,612 of JAZURW010000158.1, forward strand.
AAGCAAATCCTCCTTGAACTTCCCTTCCTTGCACATCTTCTTAAGATCGGAGTTCGTAGCTCCTATTATCCTCACATTAGTCTCATGCGTCACAGAGGAGCCAACTCTCTCATATGTCCCATACTCAACTACTCTCAACAGCTTCTCTTGGACCTCCAGCGGGATAAGACCTATCTCATCCAAAAAGATAGTTCCGCCCTCTGCCTCCTCAAACCTTCCTTTTCTTGTACTCAATGCACCGGTGAAAGCGCCCTTCTCATATCCGAAAAGCTCTGACTCGATCAAAGAAGCCGGCAAAGATGCACAGTTGATCGTTATAAGCGGATTCTGCCACCTTGAGGACATGAAGTGAAGCCTTCTCGCAGCCAGCTCCTTGCCAGTCCCCCTCTCTCCGATAAGAAGCACAGGGCGATCCACCTTGGCGACCTTTGAAACGCGCTGCTGGAATTCGAGATAGACCTCGCTCTCTCCTATTTCCTTTGAGTTCTCATAGTTGTTGTACAGTGCCATAGGTTAATTTTACCATTTTTTGGTATAATGCGCCACGTTTTTAAGACGATTAAGAATAGCGTTTATCTTAATTTGTTCTTTTATAAGGATTTAATTTTCTATATTTTTTTGGCATGGCTTTTGCAATATTGGAGATAACACATTAAGGAGAATATTATGGGAATTTTCACTAGATTCATGGATATCGTCAATTCTAATATCAACTCAATCCTCGACAAGGCCGAAGATCCTGAGAAGCTGCTTAAGCTCATGATCCAGGAGATGGAGGATACTATTATTGAGCTGAAGTCCTCCTGTGCTGCAAAGATGGCAAATAAGATCAAGACAGAAAAAATGGCCAAGGAAGCTGATGCCGCTATTGAAAGATGGCATAACAGAGCTGTCTTGGCTATTGAGAAGGGAAAGGAGGAGCTTGCAAGAGAAGCTCTGGCAGAAAAGAGAAATGCATCTGAGAAGGCGGAAAAGATCAAGGAAAACCTTGCTTCATTATCAGAATCTATAGAGGATTCCAAAGAAGAGATAAAGACGCTTGAGGACAAGATCACGCAGTCCAAGCTAAAGCTTAGAACCCTTCAGGATAGAGAAGCAAAATCCAAGGAAGCCAGTGTGGCTGATTACGAGCTATCGAGAAGATTCAACGAAATGGAAGATAGGATCAACAGAAAGGATGCTTGGCAGGAACTGAACAGCAAGGATGACAACAAGGAAGAGATGTTCGCCAAGATGGAGAGAGATAGCGAAATCGAAGCTGAGCTCGAGAAGCTCAAGAGGGAGGCTGGTCTATAATGGGAGTAGTAGCTATTGTATTCGCATTTGTGACTGTCATAGTCATTGCCAACTTGATAGCGGATCATAAAGAGCAAAAAATGAAAATAGAAGCAGCCTTAAGAGCTGAAGAGCTGAACCATGGCTACGCTCCTGGAACATACTCAAGGTCTTTTTCCTCAAAATCCGCATACAGGGCCATGAAGAAGGAGAACAAGAGATGGGAGAGGGACTTCAAGAAAAGCGGCAAGACTTACTCAGAGTCCTTCGGCGAAACAGGGGAAAGCGAGAGAGATATCCTAGAGAGAGGAATCAAGGATCTCGAGGAAAGAATGAAGAACCTAGATACAATCTTGAATGAGAAGAAAAGGAAGGCAGATAAATGAGCGGCATAAGAACTAAAAGATGGACAAGAAGCCCAAGAGGCTCTATTTTGGGCGTTGCGACAGGACTTGCTGAATGGAAGGCATTCCCCGTTGATACAACCAGACTCATCGTTTTCATCATCGTATGCTGCACAAGCTTTGTCCCTGGTGCGATCATCTACCTTTTGCTTGCCATCATACTGCCAGTCCAAACAGAGGACGACATCATAAGCGAGCATGAATGGAGAGAAAAGAGCAAAAGAACCTCAAGAGGCTTTAGTGATAACTATCAAGATGTGAACTACGAAGAGGTCAAAAGCGAGAAGACCACTGAGGAGCTCAAGAGGGAATACGAGGAGCTCAAGAAAAAGGTTGAATCAATGGAGAGCGAGATGTTCGATAGAGAGAAGGACTGGGATGAGAGATTCAGGAGCTCCAAGGAATGATAAACGCATCAAAGAGAACCATCTCTTTTGTCCTTATCGGCCTTGTGATCATACTTCTGGTTTCCTTCGCCAAATCCCACACCAACATCGGAAGGAAGAACGAGAAAGCGCAGCTAGAGCTTAAAGAGGTTTCCGATATCACAATCAAGGCAGAATCCGCAGACATTCTGGTCAAGGCCACAGATAGATCTGACATCCTCATAGAGTCAAGGAAAGCCAAGGGCATCGAGACTGAGATGGCAGAAAACGAGGTATTCATCTCCCAAAAGAAAAGCATCTTCGGTGGCGGCTTTCTTTACATAGAGCTTCCAAAGGATAAAACCAAGAGTTTATCCTTGACCAACTCGACAGGGGATATTGATGTGGCTGGCATAGAGGCTGAGTCAATCTTCATATCCTTGACAACAGGAGATGTGAACCTTCTCTCTTCAAGCTCAGACTTGATAAGCCTTAGCTTGGTTTCAGGCGATGTCAATGTCGATGACACAGCCTCACCAAAACAGAGCTACTGTTTGACAACCGGAGACCTCAGCTTGTCATGCTGCGACGCAGACACTATCGAGGTGTCAATCTTGACAGGCGATTTCGAATCATATGGAACGTTCTTCAACACTGCCACAATAGACATAGCAACTGGCGATGTGGATATCCAAAGCGAGAAAGAGGACATAGCTGTGCAATACAACAAGGATGGTCTTGGTGGCTCTGTTGAGATATTCGGAAAGGAACACTCCCAAAAGGAGAGCTTGTCAAGAAACCTAGTCGTAAATCAAAAGATCGGAGACCTCAGAGTATACAAATAACCACTTAGGTTAATATGTCCATGCGAAAGGTTTACTTAAATAAAGCATAAGACTCAAAAGCACTCCGCCAAGGGGTGCTTTCTCTTTGCTTTTACATCCATTCATCCTAGTCTGATATCCTTGACATATGACCGAAGTGCGCGGAAGTGAAATGAAAGACCATCTGCTTGAGAGAAAATTCTTCTCCCATGACAACCATAAGAAGTGGAAGTCCATTAACGTGATCAGGGAGCTAACCAAAAGCAGATTCAACAGCGAAGACACTGTGCTGGCATATACTCTTTCAATACGCGACGAGGATGACAAGTCGGAGACGCTTGCTTATTTTGAGTTCGAGAACAACGACACCTCACAGCGGAAAATCCCAAACGATGTGATCAAGGTGCTTCATGAGAACAAAAAGCATATTCTCTCTGATTACGGCCTGAAGCTAAGGAAAAACCATCTAAGAATCATCTCAAGGCAGATCAAGACTGACAAATCATTCAAGCTTGATATAGATATGGAGACAACAGACCTGCTATAAAGCCAACTTTCGACATAAGAAATTGTCTTTTATCCTCTGTAGTGTTAATATTCTATCGAATCTAAGGAGAATTGATATGGCAGAAGCTTTCATGCAGAGGACAGTCACATGCGGACAGCTCAGAAGAGCTGACGAGGGAAAGACTGTTGTTCTCAATGGTTGGGTTCATAGAGATAGAAACCATGGCGCACTTCACTTCATCAACCTTCGTGACCGTTACGGCATGACACAGGTTGTTGTGGATGATGATGCAACAGAGGAGCTTCAGAAGGCAGCTTCTGAGCTTAAGCTTGAGTATTGCATCGCTGTTCAGGGAATAGTAAGAAGACGCCCTGACTCAATGATCAATGAAGATATGATAACAGGGGAAATCGAGGTCAAGGCAGAGAGAATACAGATTCTCTCAACATGCGCAACACTCCCCTTCATGATTGAGGATGAGACTAACGCAAAAGAGGATCTCAGACTCAAATATAGATTCCTGGACCTGAGAAGCAAGGGAATGCAGGAGAGAATAAAGCTCAGGCATGATATTGTGAAAGCTATCAGAGAGTATTTCTACAAAACAGATTTCTATGAAATCGAGACACCTACTCTCATTAGGTCCACACCTGAGGGTGCAAGGGACTTCCTTGTTCCTTCAAGAATCTATCCTGGCAAGTTCTTCGCTCTTCCTCAGTCACCTCAGCTATATAAGCAGATTCTCATGGTCTCTGGCTTCGATAAGTATTTCCAAATAGCACGCTGCTACAGAGACGAGGACCCAAGAGGCGATAGACAGCTTGAGTTCACACAGCTCGATCTGGAGATGAGCTATGTAAAGAGAGATGATGTTCTCTCCCTCATGGAAGACATGTTCGGCGAAGTCTTCAAGAAGGTCCTCGATGTTGATCTTCCAGCAAAGTTCATGCGCCTCTCATACCATGATGCAATGAATATGTATGGCTCAGACAAGCCTGACTTGAGATTCGGTCTTGAGATCAAGGATGCCTCCTCATTTGCAAGGGAGTCAACATTCAATGCATTCACCGAGACTATTGAAAATGGCGGCGCTGTAAGATACATTGTCGCTCCAAAGTCAGACAGCAAGGAATACACAAGAAAGTACCTCTCAGAGCTCGAATCCGCAGCTAAGATCTATGGCGCACATGGACTGGCTTGGATGAAAGTTGAAAACGGTGCTTTAAACGGCGGCGTATCCAAGTTCTTCGCAGGAAAGGAAGACCTTGTTCTATCTGAAACAGGGGCAAAAGACGGCGAAGTGATCCTCATTGTTGCTCATTCAGATTGGAAGAAGTGCTGCAACAGCCTTGGAGCTGTCAGAAACAAGCTAGGCGCAGAGCTTAACCTCATCCAGCCAGGATATGCTTTCTGCTGGATCATTGACTTCCCTCTCTTCGAGTACAATGAGGATGAAGGTCATTGGGAGGCTGCGCACCATATGTTCTCAATGCCTCAGGAGGAGTATCTTGATACTCTCGAATCAGACCCAGGCTCAGTCAAGGGCGACCTTTATGACCTTGTTCTAAATGGTTACGAGCTTGCATCTGGCTCCATTAGAATACATGATATCGAGCTTCAGAAGAGAATCTTCAGAATCTGCAACATCCCAGATGATATGGCAGAAGAGAGATTCGGATTCCTTCTTGATGCCTTCAAGTTCTCACCTCCACCACACGGAGGAATCGCTCCTGGCGTCGATAGACTCTGCATGATTGTCGCTAACCAGAGCTCAATCAAGGAAGTCATCGCATTCCCTAAGAATACAGCAGCGCTCTCTCCAATGGATGATTCACCATCCTTTGTTGAGGAAAAGCAGCTTGATGAGCTTTCACTCATCATCAAAGAAAAAAAGAGTGGAAACTAAGCACTATCCTGTCATCATAGTCGGTGCAGGAGCCGCAGGCCTTTTTGCAGGGAGCATTCTCGGCAGAAAGGCCCTTGTTCTTGAAAAGGGAGCAATGGCAGGAAGAAAGCTTAAGCTCACAGGTGGCGGCAAATGCAACTACACCCATAGCTCAGAGCCTTCTGAGCTTCTTAGCCACTACAAGCAAGACAAGAGATACATAAGGGATGTGATATATGCTCTCCCTCCTAAAAGAATAATAGAGTACTTCAAAAACCTCTCAATAGAGCCTCATATAGAAGAGAACGGAAAGGTCTTCCCTAAATCCATGAACGCAGAGGATGTGGTATCTGCATTAGCAGCAAGATGCACCATAGAATATGGATGCGAGGTTTTCTCTGTGGAAAAGAAAGATCGCTTTCTGATCAGGACAAGCAAAGGGATATACACATCAGACAAGCTCTTGATAGCAACGGGAGGCATCGCCTACCCACACACCGGCTCAGACGGCAAAGGCTATGAGATAGCAAGGTCCTTTGGCCATAATGTGATAAGCCCCACTCCTGCCCTTGCGCCTCTGAAGCTCGATTTTCCTCTTTCCCAAGCAGAGGGCATAACTTTGACGCTGATGGCCAAGATAGGCAAGAAGACAGCAACAGATAGTGCTGTGATAACGAAAAAAGGCATCTCAGGCCCCTTAGCGGAGAACATCTCCTATCTTTTTCCTGAGAAAAGAGATGTAACGCTCTCCTTTCTAGATATAACGAAAGAGGAGATCCGAGGCCTCAATGGAAGATCGCTTTTAAGGAACTCTTTGCCTCTCCCAGATCGTCTTATATCAGCACTATTGGGTCCAATTGCAGATAAGAAGAACGCCGAGCTGAAAAAGGATGAGATCAATACAATCATCGAACGCCTCACTTGCCTTAGAACACAAGCTATTGCGATCAAAGAAGGGGCCATGTCCACACATGGAGGAGTCGATATCATGGAGGTTGACACCAAGACTATGGAATCCAAGCTTGTTAGCAATCTCTTCTTTGCTGGCGATGTGCTTGATGTTGACGCAGATTGCGGTGGCTATAGCCTTACATGGGCCTTCGCATCAGCAAATGCATTTGCAAGTGCAATCAAGCTATAGAATTTCATTCTTCCCATGTCTTATAAGGCAACATTCATGCTATCATTCTTACATGGCACAAGAAAGAAAAATCAAAGCGGTTTTCAATGCAAACACCAGATATTTCATGAATTCACTTGGAAATGAATTCCATTTCACTTCATGCACAGGACCATATGAATATCTTCTTGGCGCTCTCTCTGGCTGCTTTTACAGCACTCTCTGCTCCTTTGATAGAAAATCAAGTTGGCAGAGCCTGGAAATAGAGGTAAGAGGCATCAAGAGAGATACTGTTCCAACGACACTGGAGAAGACTACTCTTGATATAACAGTATTCAAGGCAGAGGATAGAGCGGAGTTCGAGTCCCTAGTGGCTAAAGCATCTATGAGCTGCTCTATATTCAAAACCCTTGAAGCTGTCTCAAAAATGGATGTGGTAATCTCCTACGAGGATTGACGATGGCAAGCAGGATCATAAGGCAGATAGAGTTATATCAGCAAATAAAGAGCGGGATAATCAAATATCTTGAATCCCCTGATGACAATCTGGAAGCAAAAAAGAAAAAGAGCACCTACACACATAGAATCGCGCTCTCTTTGGGCAAGCAATTTCCCTCTTCCTTCTCCATTGATATCGATTATATGGATGCGGATATTGTCATAAGAAGGGGAGACGAGATCCTCTCCGTCATCCTATGGTCTAGCGAATACTTATCTGAAAAGGATAAGGACAAGGCACTGAGAATCCATGAGAAGGCAAAGCCAATCCTCACCCTCGCCTTCTCTCCTATGGATGAAAAGGGCTACATCCTCATATATAGATTCGAGAAGGACTATCTTGAATATCTGCATATAAACAAAGCAGATAAATCAGAAAGGATTCTAAAGCGATGCTTGCTTGAGGGAAGTGGGCAGAAAGAGGAAAAGCAGCTTCTATTAGGGCTTGACCAGAAAAAGCGGCCTCAAAAAAGGAAAAAGCCGAACAAAACCACGCAAAACGATGAAAATATACAATAACTACACTATTACCACGTACTTATTTTCCTGGAAAATGCTACACTGTGGCTTGTTGTATATTTTATGAGGTTGAACATGAAAAGAGCATCACATTTGATATTAATTTCCATACTTGCACTTATTGTCCTCGCATCATGTGCGAAGAAAGAAGAAAGGATGCAGGAAATCATATCCTCAGAGAGCAGTGTCCAGGAAAGCACAGTCTCCAATGTGGCAAAAGAAGAGCCAGCAGCACCTTCAATAAGTGAAGAAGCAAAGGCAGCTTCCCCAACCACACCTTCCAAGACAGACAAGCTCACTGGCCTTGTATTCTCAAACAGAAAAGACACTTACGAGGCATATGATGAGAAATCAAACAGCCAAAGAGAGAAAATGGGACCTGCTGCATATCCAAATGGAGCTGAATACGAGAGATTCGAGGAGATCATCGGAGACTTCATGGGTTCCAGAAGACAAGCTGGCTATGACTATCTTATCTCATACAGCTTCTTGGAAAATGGTTATATAGAGATATTCTTCGCAGATGAGTACATGTATGGCACATACTCTCTCGATGGCAACAATATCTATATCGATAATGGACAGAGCCTCTTGGGCGTTCTCTCTGACGATGGTCTTACAATAGAGAACAACCTTATCGAGGGCAAGCTCTATCTTGAGCTTCCTATCATCGGAACCTTCACAAACAGCAATGACATGATGATGGACTATCTAGCGCTCTTCAATGAGGAGATGAAGAAGAACAATATCACAGACTATGATGATGAGGTCTTCACAGATTGGTTCATGCTCACATATGGCAATGTGGATGAGTACACAGAGCAGAATGCCGTCACAGCAACATTCCTTGAGAATGGATTTGCATATATTCTCAAGGCAGACACTTCCAAGTTCTCCCAATACTCTTTTGATGAGAACGACCCTAGCGTCATCCTGATTGATGGAGTTCCTATGTTTGCAATGTATGAAGGTGGATATGACATCAAGCCATTCTTCCAATACTCAATAATGGAAAGAATCGAGATGCCAGAGGAAACAAAGAAGTATCTATAAGTCTATCAGAAGCGGTAGCTTGGATGATTTGGTTCTTCTTGGGAATTTAAGAGAACACGGTCAATTAAAAAGAGCACAATGAAACAAAACCCATTGTGCTCTTTATTCATTCATCAATAACCAAGTTCCTCATCTATAAAGAGGATCTCAACCTCCTGCTTGAGCATTGGACGCGCGATTATCGAGAACCCATTGCAAATCCTCTGTGGATGGTTGCAATCGAAGCACTTTGTTCCGCCAGCCTTGACGCAAGGTGTGTCAAGACCGAATCTCATCGCATTCTTAGGACTTGCGATATTCCTTGCTCTGTAAAGCGCACTATCAAGGTCCTTCTCTATCTTGTTCTTGCCAATGACATAGATCACCTTGCCTGGCCCGAACATAGCAGCTGCAACTCTATTGCCTGCGCCATCAATGTTGACAAGCTCTCCCTTTTCAGAAACACCATTTGCAGAGAGAAGATAGACATCCGCAGACAGCGCATCCATCTTTGTCTCCTTTGTGTTGTCGATCCAATGCCAAACAACCTTGTTCTTCTCGGAGAGCTTCTCGTATAAGCCCATATCCTTAAGGGTTGAAGACCCTCCAAATGCCAGCTTCTTCCCTTCCAATGAAAGCTGAAGATAGTCTGCCGCTGCTTCCTTGTTGTCAAAGAAAGACACCTTGAAGCCCTTGTTAACGAAATTCTTCTCAAGCAATTCTCTGTTCATCATATCCTACTTTTCTTATCCCTCAATGGGTCAATGACATCAGCTTCCCCTACAAGCTTATAGACCGCTCTCTTCTGTGCATCCTCACAGCCATTCCAAGGCTTATCCTTGTTTTCGCTTTTGTACTTCTGGGTCATCCACCAGTCATCCTTCTGGACTCTTTCCAGATTCCTCTCCAAAAGAGAGAAAATGGTTTTGTAGAACCCCAGCAGAGCATCAGAGCTGATTGCATCCCCTGCGACCTTTGCAAGCTCAAGAGTGTGATGAATACAAAAGCCCTTCGACTCAGAAAGCGCCTTTTTGAAATCCTCATCCTGCTCATATAGAGCTGCTATGGTAAAGCAGTAGCGATAAAGCCTATCATTCATCCTGGTGCAGACTAGACATCCCTTCTCGCGCTCTTTGAAGACCTCTTCAAACTCTTTGATCGCTTTTTCCGCATTTTTCGCTTTTTTTGATGCTGCAATCTTTTCAAAACAAGATGTGAAACTCTTTTTGTTCTCATCATAATAGGTATCCATGATGAGAGCAAGCACCTGTGGCTTGTTAGCCTCGGCAAGCTTTCTGTGATGATGGGGGCAAAAACCATAGGTATTCGTCTCCACTCTCACCTCTGGAGTCATAACAGCAGATGAAAGATAATACCTGATTGCATCACTCTCAGCTTCCTTCATCAGGGAGCAGAGAAAGCACTCGGAATCCTCCTTAAGTCCATCCCAAACAGGAATCGTTTCCAAAACAATCTTCACCCTATCCTCCTTGAGGCTCATCTCATGCTATCAATGCCAAGCTTCTCTTCTTCTGTTAGGCCCTTTGTCTTAACAAGCCTAGACATATATGTCATCTTCGCAGCCTGCTCTAAGCATTCTATTCTATCAAAGGCTTGCAGGAGAGTCTTTCCAACAGCAAGAGCACCATGCTTTTCAAGAAGAAGAGCATCATTGTTTTTGACGTATTCAGCAACAACAGATGCAAGATCCTTTGTACCCATCAGCCTGTATGGAGCCTTGGCAACCCTGCCCCCAAATAGATACCAGCTCTCTGCTATCAAGGAGACGTCAATCTCCTCATCAGATGCAGAAAACAAGCAGCAGCAAGTAGGATGGGAGTGCACGACTGCATTCACATCATCCCTCATGAGATATGCAAGACGATGCATCTCTGTCTCAATGGAGAGCTTGAAGGAAGGTGTGAGGTTATTGCCTGTGGCTAAATCAACCTCTGCTATATCATCTCCATTCAATGAGTTCTTATCCTTTCCTGAGGGTGTGATCAGCATCAAAGAGCCGAATCTCATGCTGATATTCCCACCTGTTGATGTTGTAAGCCCTCTTTCATATGCCCTATGCATGAAATATGCAACCTGGTTCTTTGCTTCTTCTTTTGTCATGGATGAATTCTACCATATGGCTGATGATTCTACTACACAATATGCTTTCATGTACTCTTTAGTATGCATTCCATGATGGTGAGGGGATTAAGGATATGCTCCAATGGAACAATAACCTTTCCGATTGCAGACTTGGCATATTGCGATGAGTCGATTCTTATTTGACTTGAGAAGAGATGCCTACCCATAAAGATTATATTTGTCATACATTGCAGGATATATTCATCAGCTACGTCCACAAGCACTTCAAATTCAAGGAAAGTATTTATAGAGCAGATGTAAGATCCCAATCCATGCAGCAAAACCGACAGACGGACGTTATAAATCGTCGGCGCCTTTACTTGAGCTTATCGATCAGAAAAAGAAAGAGCTGGATTCCCGCCGTCCACTGACTGCCGGTGAGATTGAAAGACTCAACGAGGAATTCGCAGTTGAATATACCTACAACTCCAATGCCATCGAAGGCAATACACTCACCCTGCGTGAGACTGATATGGTACTTCGCGGATTGACCACTTACCAGAAGCCGCTTAAGGATCATATGGAAGCATTTGATTTTGTGCGTGTGCTTGTCCAGAACAATACACCTATGACGGAGAGCATCATACAGAAAACCCATTATCTGGTTTTGGCGGATAAGAAAGATGACGGCGGCGTGTATCGCCGCATTCCAATTCGCATTATGGGAGCCCAGCATGAACCGGTACAACCTTATCTGATACAGCCATGCATGGAGCAGCTACTGCTCAGATTTGCTGAGAGCACAGAGCATATTGTGAGAAAACTTGCTCGTTTCCATATCGAGTCTGAGGGTATCCATCTATTTATTGATGGCAACGGCAGAGCTGGCCATTTGCTGGTGAACCTGGAACTAATGAAGGCAGGATATCCACCTATTGATATCAAGTTCACTAATTGAATTGCCTACTATAATGCCATTGGCGAATACCATGCAAAAGGTAAACTCGATGCCATGGAAAGACTGTTTCTCAAAGGCGCATCTACGCCATGGATTATTCACTTTTCATGTGATGATCAGAGGCTGACAATAATGATTATAATGATGGTAAGCTATCTTGGAGGTATCTTATATTTTTTTACTGACAGCCAATTAATCGAACTCAAAACTAAAGGCACTTGACAGCACACCTTTCTATTTCAAGACCCCTTTTATAACGGTCAAGATACATATCAAAACCTTTCTTATCCTCTTCAGATGCGTCAAATACCCTATATGAAGCATTACAGAATACCTTATCTTCAAGATAATCGCCAAGTTTGATGTTGCGATAGCTCATATAATCTGCAAGAAGAGCAATGCCCCAGGCGCCACCTTCTCCTGCAGTATCAAGAACCCTAACAGGAATCTTGACTGCGGCACTTAATACCATCATGCCAGGCTTCTCACTCTTAAAGAAGCCACCATGTCCACAAAGAAGATCAACCTTGACATTCTCGCTATCAAAAAGAACATCAAGCCCAATTCTCATTGCACATAAAGATGAATAGAGCTCTGATCTCATAAAATCAGAGAGATTAAGTGGTGCATCCGGCTTTCTTACAAATAGAGGTCTTCCCTCTGAAAAACCAGTCACATGTTCTCCGGATATATAACAATAGCTTAAAAGACCATTGCATGCTGGATTGCCATCCAGAGCCTTGTTTAAAAGGATATCATAGAGCTTCCCCTTATTGATCTCGAATCCAGCGCTTTTGATCGCTTCATGAAACAATGACACCCATGCATCATAGCTGCCTGTGCAATTATTGCTATGTGCCATAGCAACTGGTGAGCCGTCGGGAGTCGTAACAATATCGAGCGATGAATATACTTTTGAAAGAGGCTTCTCAAGCACCACCATCGCAAATGCGCTTGTTCCAGCAGATACGTTTCCAGTACGTGGTAATATTGAATCTGTAGCCACCATTCCAGTTCCTGCATCGCCTTCTGGAGGACACATGGGAATGCCATCGCAAAGCCAACCCTTATCATCAAGAATTACTGCACCTTTCTTAGTCAGACATCCAGCTTCATTTCCAGCTAGTAGAATTTTTGGAAGGATATCCATCAGATTCCAACTATATCTTCCATCCACATAATCTCTCTGATAAGAATTGATTGCTCTTTCAAGATAGTCTTTCTTCTCTATATCTATTGGAAACATTCCAGACGCATCACCAATTCCAATCACCTTCCGTCCTGTGAGCATATAATGAATGTACCCTGAAAGAGTTGTAATGTAATTAAGATTATCCAGGTATTTCTTGTTTTCTTCTATATCCTTAGTAAGATGAGCAATTGTCCATCTCTGTGGAATGTTATATTCAAAGAGAGCTGTGAGTTCCTCGGCCTCGACTGCAGTTATGTTGTTTCTCCAAGTCCTAAAAGGGGTAAGAAGGTTATCTTCTTTATCAAGAGCGATGTAACCATGCATCATGGCAGAGATACCAAAAGCTTTAAGCTTCTTGATCTTAACCCCATAATTTTTCAAAACAGCGTCCCTCAGTGATGCATAGCTGGCTGCAAGCCCTCTCAGAGCATCATCCAGGCTGTATGTCCAAACGCCATCTTGATTTGCATTTTCCCATGAGAAGCTTCCACTCTCTATTGGCATCTTATCATCGCCAATCAGAACGGCTTTTATCCTTGTCGATCCCAGTTCTATACCAAGAACAGCAAGGCCATCCTCTATGAATTCTGCAATACGATTTCCATCCATATCCGAAGTGCGCTCCTTTTGTATTATTATTCTCCGAATTAAATTCCTACTAGAAATAGACTATTTTTGGATTTTTCTTAATGAATCTTTTTCGCATGGTTGGAAAGAACTTTAAAAAAGAAAAATCGCTTTATTATGGTGGTCATAGCATAGTTCTTGGATACTGTTATTTTTATATCATTTGATTGCTAGAGTTGGTGTTATGTCTTATCGTACATAAGGGACCTGTCCATACAGCTATTCTTCCAAGCTTAGCTTACTAATCAAATCAATATATTCGCCCTTCATTCTTCTCAAAGTTCAAGCAAGCAATACCTGACAAACGCCTTAACATCCAATCGTAATGCTTTTCGCATTCCGCCATATTTCATTTATTCTTCATATGTGATATCGCAAGTTACCACAAAATCCTTTGTAATCTATTGTGGCCATTCGCAATTATGAACTCTATTGCGAAAGCACCGCTATGAAAAAGAATAAGTTCCGCAAATGAATACTTATCTCTTTCATCAAAGCCAGGAATTTTCATGCCAATCTTCTGTAATAAACAGAACATTTAATACCAACATCCGTTGTCCTTGACTTCATATCGCATAAGTTCAACGATTGAAGATTTTCTTCAAGAACATAACTGAGTTCCTAGCTAAATCATCCATTTTTGCCTCATCAGCATCACTCGAAAGATCTCTCCATATGGATATGTCTCTGCCTACCTGTCCCCCCATTCGAATAAATGGTTCCATAACAACATCTCCATCATATCCAATCTCTTCCAATGCATTCGCAATCTCAAGCCATGGTATTCTTCCTCCTGCAAAAGGAGGTCTTCTATTTGGCTCACCGACGTGAAAATGGCCTAATAATCCTTTACTCATCCTTATAGCATCCATAAAAGAATCTTCTTCTATGTTCATGTGGAAAGTATCTAACATCACTTTTACGTTGGGTTTCCCAACCTCTTGCACATAAGAAACACACTCTTCTGCAGTATTGATGAGGTACCCCTCGAAGCGATTTAGTGATTCCATATTCAAGGTAATATCATTATCAGCAGCAATGTCTGCAAGAACCTGCATGTTTTTTATACTTCGTTCCAAATCTCCGTTTTTATCTCGCTTGGATGCGTCAGAAACTGGCCAATAAGAATACAAGGCACCTCCAAGAGTCTTTATCCCAGCCTTCTGCATTTTTGGAAATATCTTCTTGTAGAATTCAATTCCGTTCTTTACTACGCTAATGTCAGGATTTGATAAATCATGCTCTGGCCTGGGCCCATAACCGCCAGTAAGCATTATCTCTGCGTCGTGGCTTCTAGCTGCCAATTCTTTGCAATAAAAATCAGAAACTAAATCAAGATTTCCACAGGCAACCTCAAGAATATCAAATCCTAACTTGGAGGCTTTTTCAATGTATGGAAGGAAATCCCCTCCCCATTCTTTCTCCCAAAATGCATAATAAATCCCAAATTTCATCTAGACTCCTCAAAAACATCAGATGTTCCAACATCATCCAATCCATCCAACGGTTCATCTATCTTCATAATTGCTATTGCGCCAAAAGTAAGAATCCTGCAGCCTTCTTCCAAATGACCACCATAAGCTTGCCCAGGTTTACCCATAGAAATATGGGCATGAACATTACCTCCGAGGATAAATCCAGATACTGAAATGATATCAGCAGGCTCCGCGCCTTCTGAGTAAGCTCTAAATGTAGGGAGTTCTCTATGGCCTACATCATGATATTTATAATTTCTGATGGACCCTGTTCCATTAAGTATTATACCGTTAGAGATTTCAAGCTCTGAAACAGCCTTTCTCAATGAGGACAAAACATCTTCATCATAATCAAGTCTTATTACATAAATATCTTTCGGTGTAATATGCTTTATCTTCATATCAATCACCTCATAGAATCTCGCATTCTCTTGAGAACAGAATTTGACAAATCAAGCATATCCTCAGTAATTACAGTACCTTTTGGAACATCAACCAACAG
This sequence comes from Candidatus Ornithospirochaeta sp., assembly GCA_045606405.1. Lineage (GTDB taxonomy): Bacteria > Spirochaetota > Spirochaetia > Sphaerochaetales > Sphaerochaetaceae > Ornithospirochaeta. The sequence continues at coordinate 16,878 of JAZURW010000158.1, forward strand.
AGTTTTTTCTGCCGCCATATAATATGGAATGGAACCAGTTGGAGCATCTTCTACCTTTACCAATGATACTTCAGTATCTTCGATGTGACGGCGCTCATATTTCATTACAAAAGTCTCACCGGCCTTGAAGTCTCTACCTGCAATACAAAGCATTCTCGCTCGTTCTTCATAATCTGGATATGTAGATTGCTCAAGGAAATGAGTGAGGATAAGAGACATAGGGGCTTCGACACCCATGAAGTGATATGGTAAATAGAGACAAGCATAATCAAGATTTTTGCTTACTAAATGTCCCTTCTCTGCAATAATCTGCCAGACTTTCTTATTATTACATTTAACAATAACATATATACCACCCGCAAAACTAACTTCATCAGGCCTTATGAAATCATTGAAAACGTCCAATACGCCCTTCTTCTCAAGGATTCCACCATCTTCCTTGGGAATATAGATTTTATCTAGATCTGCAGGATTGCATATTGGATAATGCATCTTGTCGCAAGAAGGAACAAGACCTGTAGCATTTGCGACTACATTCATCTCACAGTAATCACCAACAGAAAATTGAGGATAATCCCTTAATACTTCACTTCTCTTAACTAGTGTTTCTGGAGATTCATATACCCAAAGGTCATTCAATTCAGGAATGATTTCAGTTTTTCCTTTAAATGTGAATTCTTTTGTGGTTCTGTCATATACATAGTCATATTCACTGCTCTTTCCTGCGCAAATAACTTCTAAACCAAGCATTTTCACCCAAGATAAGAAATTTATGAGATTTCCTGGTTGATCACCGATGATAATGGTATAGACAAGATTTTTTGACTTTGCCAACTTGTACAAATATGGACCTGAGATACAATCAGCTTCCTTGGAAACCATGCAAACATGTTTTCCACTCAATAATGCATCTTCTGCATACTTCGAGCTCATCTCGGGCAATCCTGTCGCCTCAACTACGATATCGGCATCTGTTAAAGGAACAAGTTCTGCATTATCCAACACGATGATTCCATCAGATGGTACTGCATCTATATCTGCTTTTGTTTTACAAGGAAAAATTCTTTCTTTTGGATACTCTAGATCAGTAAGAACATCAATTGACTTGTCAATGTTAATGTCACAAACAACACGAGCAAACATTTTATCCTTCATAGGATAAAGCTGATTCAAGAAAGTATAACCAAACCCACCATTTGCACCAATAATGGCGATTCTAGCATTTTCCTTATTTATTCCTTTGAGTAAATTTTCATAATTCATCATTTACCTGCCTTTTTCTTTTTTGCATAAATTCTACGGATCATAGGAAGGGTGAACATAAATAGAGTTATAACAATCAATACTGCAGAAATTGGCTTCTGGAAGAATATATTCACTTTTCCATGTGAAATACCCAATGCCTGTCTCAATGACAACTCAAGCTTTGGAGATAGAACAAAAGCCAAGATAACAGGAGTAGTAGGAAATCCATATTTCTTTAACATAAATGCTAGGTAGCCAGAAACAATTACAACGATCAAATCAAAAACGTTGTTATTGCATGAATAGGCACCAACAAAGCAAATAATCATAACAATTGGTATCATTGTTTCTTTCTTTACATTCAGAAATGAAACTAAGAATGACAATAAGAATGTTCCAATAATCAGGCATATTAAATTTCCAACATACATCGAGCCAATCAGGCCCCAAACGAAGTCAGGATTTGATTCAAATAGCAGAGGACCGGGTCTAAGACCCCACATCATCAATCCTCCAAGAAGAACCGCACTCGTTGTAGAACCTGGCAATCCTAAGCTAAGAAGAGGACCAAATGAGCCAACAGATGCAGCATTGTTAGCAGATTCAGAAGCAGCAACACCTGTGATTTCTCCAGTACCCAAGTGTTTGCCTCGCTTTCCTACATTTTTTTCTAACACATAACTGATAAATGATGCAGTCGTAGCACCAGCACCAGGCAAAAATCCAATGAAATTTCCTATTATTGAAGAACGTAAGCTTGTTGGAATAATACTCTTTAATTCCTTTATGCTTAATAAGCTATCTTTAATTGTTAGTTTTTCTATTTCTTGAGATTCAGTCTCTTTCCTTGATCC
>JAZURW010000159.1:0-9406 GCA_045606405.1 Candidatus Ornithospirochaeta sp.
TATGGCTTCAAGGATATAGAGTATTTCTTCTTGAAAAGCATGTTCATAAGCCGAAAGCCTAAGTTCTGCTATTCTGCTTTGAAATATTAGAAACACACAAGTTTTTGTATAGAGCCATACTTTATCCCAAAGTTATCCCGATGTTTGCTGATGCATCGGAATAAGTTCAATGTAACCCCCATTTCACTTCAGCATCTGCTCTATTTTTGTATACTCATCGAGTGTTGCTGCTAGTTTATATATCAATTGAGCCTTATCAATATTTGCTTTATCGAAGTAAACATCAGCTTCATCTACCGGACGAAGAATCTTCTTAACTAATCTTTGAGATTGGATATCAAGAGCAACTTTAAGCAGTAGCACTCTTTTTGACAATGGCTCTTGTTCACTGGTAATAAACTGGTTCCAGAGCTGATTTTCCATCTCTCTATCAAATGTAGCCAGGTAAAGTTTGGTATAAGGATGAATATTAAACTTTTTTCCAAACTGCCTAACAACATCATAAGGTAATCATTACGTTTATTGGTAGAGATGATAAATATGAAGAAGTTGTACTCGCATCTTTCATCTATGGAAAGCTCAACCCATTATTAAAGAAAGAAGGAGAATCTATAGATGTTGCTAGTCTTACTCTCAAAGATGTCGTTGAAGATTTCTATTCACTTGAAGGTGATCTGGTGCACATTTAAGTAACACTTTTTCCTCCGCGGAGCACTGGTACTTTTCACATGAAATACTCAGTTAAGGATAATTCTGTTCATATTGTTTTCTAATACTATGTGTTAATCTCAAAATAATTGATTTTAAAAAGATACAAAGTACTAAAATAAAATAAATTGTTATTTACTTTGCTGTGCTTATAAAAAAAGACTCTAAGCATTACACCTAGAGTCTTATTCGTGAGAGACGGGGCTCGAACCTGCGATCTCCGGCGTGACAGGCCAGCGCGATAACCAGCTTCGCTACTCCCACAAGCATGAATACTTTACTGAAAAACCCTATATGTTGTCAACGGTTTTTCAAAAAATTTTATTAAGTTTTTTATTTTGTTTCTATATAAGAAATTAAATACATAAAACCGAAAGTGCATTTTTTAAATGAAATTTTGTAACTTCTATTATAGGAATTAGTTTATAATACAAACAAGCTATTATTTGGAGGATTACATGAAGAAAATCATGACATTTGTTATTATATCGCTTTTCTCAGTGGCGCTTTTTGCATCGGATATCGACTCTTCAATTGGTGTAGCAGGTGGAATATACATGAACTTTGGAGCTGTTGAGATTGAGAACGGTGATTCAAACCATCTTGCACTGACAGCAGGTGCAGCCCTTAGTCCAACATATGACCTGACTGTGTATAATGGCAAAACCTTCACATACGGCATGAGAGCAAGAGGGGATTTCTTGATTGGAGTCGATGAGCCAGACTTCTTCCAGGCAGATATTTTCATTGGTCCAAAGGGAACAATAGCATTCTCAGACAAGGCACGCCTTAATCTTGCAATCGGCGGAACCCTTGGATACTCAATCTTTGAAGCCACGAACTCAAAAGACGAGCTTCTTGTATCAAAGACTCTTTCATGGGGCTTTGGGCCAGACCTGTACTTCGATTACGACATCACAGACAGCTTTGGCATCGGAATTGGATATATAGGCAAGATAAACTATGACTTCGGAAGACCTTTCAACGATAGGATATTCCTGCTTTCCTCAGATGTTTATCTAAGCGCTTATTACTCCTTCTGATTGCAAATGCAAGGAGTTTAGCTAGATAGGACACAATTCCATCAAAAAGGGGAAGGCGTTTTGCCCTCCCCTTTCATTTTGCATCATCATCTAGCCTTCTTTCTGAAGGATATCTCCTTATCACCTAAGATATTAGGGAGTGCAAACATAGCAAGTGCGAATGCAGCGAGAGCGATGATCCAGGTCCACAGCAATGAAAGAGTGAGACCACCAACTAAGAATCCTAAGCCTGTGCATACTGCAACAGTCACAGCATATGGCAGCTGTGTTGCGACATGCTCAAGGTGTGGACATCCAGAGCCAGTTGAGGAAAGGATTGTTGAATCTGAAATTGGTGATGCATGATCTCCGAATACCGCACCGCCAAGAACTGCGGATGTGCAGATCAAAGTTGAGTTTAGAAGTGATGGGAAATCAAGAGCCATTGCCTGACCAAGACCGATTGCGATAGGCATTGTGATAGGAATCATGATAGCGAAAGTTCCCCAGCTTGTACCTGTTGCGAAGGCAATAAGAGCAGAAAGCACAAATACGATGACTGGAACAAGACCGAGAGGGAAGCCACCTCCAACAACAACGTCAGAAAGGTATGATGCCAAGCCAAGTCCACCATCTGCAGGAGAAGACTTGATTATGCCACCAATTGTCCATGCCATAACCAATATCAGAAGAGCAGGAACCATTGACTTTATGCCTTCCATCAGAGCCTCAGAAGCCTCTTTTACGCCAAAAAGACCTCTGCAGATGTAGTAAACATAGGAGATGAACACTGTGATGACAGCTGAATAGAAGAGAGCCATTGAAGCATCAGTGTTATTGAATGCATCACCCACGTTCATTGTGCCCATAGCCTCGCTTAGTGAGATTCCATCAGATGCCGCAATAGATAGATAAGTTGTCATTGGGAACATCACTAGGGCAGATATAACAAGAACGATGATAGGCAGGAGCATGTCAAAGCCCTTTGCCTTATCGGCCTTCTCGTCGCCTTCCATAACAACCTCACCAGTTGCATCGCCATATTCCTCATTATATAGAATTCCCTTTTTAGCCAAGCTCTCAGACTTTTTCATAGGACCAAAATCCCTGCCTGAGAAAGCAATATAGAGAACCATGATCAACGTAAGAAGCGCATAAACATTGTAAGGCACGGAGCGAATGAAGTATGAGAACTCATTGATTCCTGCGTCAGCGAATACTGAAAAGCCCTCTGAATCCCTTAAATATGACATGATTGTGATTACCCAAGATGAAATTGGAACCAGAATGCATACAGGAGCTGCAGTACAGTCGAGAATATATGAGAGCTTTGCTCTTGATACATTGTTCTTGTCTGTGATTGGCCTCATGATTGTGCCAACAGCAAGCGAGTTGAAGTAATCATCGATGAATATGAGAAGGCCACAGAACCATGCCATGAGCATGCTTGTTTTAGGGCTATTGATCTTCTTCGCAGCCCAACGACCGAAGGCACGGGATGAGCCAGTTCTTGAGAGCATGCCAACCAAGCCGCCCAAGAGAGCGCAGAAGAGGAATATCCTGATGTTCCATCCATCAACAAGGACATTGGCAAGGTTGTCCGTGAGATTCAGGACAGCTACCGCAGGATTGCCATGGGCAACAATCAGGGAACCCGAAAGAATTCCTAGAAACAAGGAAACTATAACGTCTTTAGTGATGAACGCCAAAGCGATTGTAAGCACAGGTGGGATTAAACCCCAAATACCGAAACTTTCCATAAATACCTCTTATATAGACTGAGAAAATATATATCAGACAAAGATAAAAAGAAAGTGTTTTTAATCAAAATTTGTTAAATATTTTACATACTGTTATTAGAATAACAAATCTTTATATTGTTGCCATGACCTTTGGGGTATAGAATATTCCATGAGGTAACTAATGCAATCCATTTTTTCATCCCAATTGCCACTCATGCTCTTTTTGCAAGAGCTGAGAACCCCGCTTCTGACAAAAATCGTAGAGCTGCTCACATCACTCGGAGAGCAGATGATTGTCATCGCAGTAATGGTCATAATATACTGGTGCATCGACAAGAAAAAGGGCTTTCTTGTAGCAGCTCCAATTCTGTTCTCAACAGTCACGATGCAATCGCTTAAGGCGATCTTCAGAGTGCCTCGCCCATTCATGGAATATCCTGACCTGATCATTGGAGAGAGACAGAGCACCGCAACGGGGTACTCATTTCCATCTGGCCACTCAACAACAGCAGCCTCTTTCTATGGCGGGCTTTATAAGGCGTTCTCAGATAAATATGTAAGAGGAATCTCGATCGCTCTCATGATAATCATCCCCCTCACAAGGCTCTACCTTGGCGTGCATTGGCCTATGGATGTGGTTGCAGGCACCTTGATAGGCCTTTTCTTCTCGCTTTTTATGGCATCCACGATATTGCGCATATATGAGAATGACAATCTGTTCTATAAAACAGGAATCATAGTCTCCCTGCTGACGCTTCCTGTGGGACTTGCACTTGGCATCGCACTCGATATAAGTGAGATCGACTATCGTGCTGTGCATAACTTAATGCAGAACAGCGCCATCGCAGGCGGCATGTTCATGGGCGCAGCACTTGAGAGGAAGCTTGTTGGCTTCAAAGTCCAGAAAACCATAAAGGGAAAGCTCAAGACGCTCCTGCTGGGCCTTGTGATCGCAGTTCCTGTCATCGCGCTTTTGATGGTGATCCCATTCATGCATTATATGCTTGAGTTCATGGCATATGCGTTTCTGGGCCTATGGGTAAGCTTCCTCTATCCTTGGCTTGCAACCAAAAAGGGATGGCTTGAAAGGGAATCAGAATAGCAACGACTCTGGCTCCCTAAGCCTCTTAGGGAAGCCATTGCTGCCGTTTTTGTAAATGCGCTTATAGAATCTGCAGAAGAGCTCCTCATCAAATAGGTACTGCCCACATAGCTTTGTGAATATCCTACCGCACATCTGGGCATCAGAGAGTGCATTGTGCGCATCATATTCCCAGCCAAACTCTGAACAGAGATAAGAGAGCTTATAGCTCATCTTGCCCTTCCATAGCTTTCTTGAAAGCGAAAGGGTGCAGTAATACTCATTGCAGGGAAGCTCCAAGCCCCATGACTCAAGGGTGCCCTTCAAGACCCTCATGTCAAACTGTGCATTATGCGCAACAAGAGGAAGATCGCCAATGAAGCTGGATATTGAAGGCCAGAGCTCCTTGAAGGTAGGAGCCTTGGCGATATCCAAACTATCTAGCTTATGAATAGCAGTGCATATAGGATCAAAGTAGAGTTCCTTTGGCCTCACAAGGGAATAGAAGGTGTCAATGACACCCCCTTCCTCATCCATTTTGACCAAGCCAATTGAGCAAGCGCTTCCTGAATCGCTATTCGCCGTCTCGAAATCCAAAGCAACGAAGTGCATATTCTATACCTCAGGAACCGATGCGAAGAACACCTGTCCTCTTACCTTCATCGTGTAGTCGGAAATGCTCTTTGGAATAAGTGCGCATTCCCCCTTTTCCAGGGTGATGCTCTCTCCCTCAGATGAGAATCTGACCATGCCCTCTGTCACAAGAACAAGCATCAATCTGGATTCAGTCACATGATAATCACCAGATGCTGCGCTAAGGAGCAAAAACGCCTCTGTCGGTGTCTTATAAACACGCCTGCCATAGCTATCCTTGCTCATCTGCACCTTTGCAACCTGCTCTGAATCAAAGCGCATGATCCTCTTTAACTCATTAAGATCTATTCGCTTTGCCGTGAGACCGCCTCTGAGTACATTATCAGAAGCATCCATAAGCTCGATGCCATTGCCATAGACATATGCATGGAGAGTGTCTGGGTTAAGATATAGACCTTCTCCTATATTCAGATGGACGACATTCAGAATAATTGGGAACAAGGCACCAATATCGCCTGGATATATCTCAAGGCATCTCTTCGCAATCCCCTTTGGGGAAAGGAAGTTGCCACTCCAGGATCTGCAATCTGCTTTATCGAGGCTTGCTTTGAACTCCTTGAGAACAGCATTGACCTCATCCTTTGAAAGCTCATAGAGCCTCATGAAGAGGCTTTGGTTATCATCTGCGTATCTCGCAAGATATTCGGGATAGCAAACAGGGAGCATTAAGGCAAGATTACGCTTGATCTCATCATTTGGCCTAAAGCCGCACATGGCAGTCACAGGTGAAAGCGCCACGAGGATCTCAGCCTTCTGGTTATCATCCTGGTAGTTGTGCTCAAGGCCTTGCTCTCTCAGGCCCGCCTCTCTTGCCCAGCCATCCTCTGCCTGCTTTTTGTCGGGGTGGCATTGGAGGGAGAGAGGTGTCGCGATCGCTAGGACCTTGAACAAGAGAGGAAGGGACTTCCCGAACCTCCTTATATTCACCTCACCCAAGACGCTCTCATCTTCCTTCAGAAGCTCTGAAAGCCTTCTTCCATCATCAAGCATCGCCTCGCCTGATGGATGGGTTCCCATCCAATACTCAGCCTGAGGATTGCCATCAAATCCACCCAGCAAAGATGGAATATAATCTGTATTGCCCCATGCGTAGTTCTTCACAACGCCTTTTATTCTCTTTATCTGCATAAGAACATATTAACATCAAAGACCATGGCAGTGACAGAAAAGATTGAAAAAGAAGATATCCTTAAAATGAAATCGATGAGTCACTCCCCTAATTGATGCCCCAAATGGGCAGAGAGCGAAGAAACGCTGGTGTTTTAGCCTATTTTCTGATAACCACAAGTTAAAGAAAGAAGCGGATGACGGGAATCGAACCCGCATGTAGAGCTTGGGAAGCTCCCATAATAACCACTATATGACATCCGCAATACACAACTAAATATATTACATTTCCTTGAAAACTGCCATTGCTTTTTCAAAATATCGCATATATTGACGTATATCAGTGCGTAGTTTATCATAAGAAAACAATTCAAACCGCACAGAGTGCAAAGGATTTTCCCAAGTGGACGATGGCCCTAGTGGTGACAAACAGTCAAATAAGATGAAAAACGCGGACGAGGCTCCTGTGCCTTTACATAGGTGCTTCTCTCACTCAATCAACAGACATATTCTCCTTCTGTGAATAGCGGCAGTTGAAACGGAATAACACAAGGAGAGAATAATGTCAGCATCAGCAACCATAATACTTCAAATAATATTGATTCTCGTGAATGCCTTCTTCGCAGGCACAGAGATGGCCTTGGTGTCACTTAACCAGACAAGGCTCAAAAAAGAAGCAGAGGAAGGAGACAAGAAAGCCGCAAAGCTTCTTGCTTTAGTCGATAATCCTTCACGCTTCCTATCTGCAATACAGATCGCGATCACCCTCGCAGGCTTCTTAGGCGCCGCATTCTCAGCAGACATCCTATCTGAAGAGCTTGTGACTATCTTCAAGAGCTGGGGATGGGATTGGGGATACACAACGATGAACACGATTTGCGTCGTACTAATCACCGTCGTAATCTCATTCTTCACTCTCATCTTCGGAGAGCTGGTCCCAAAGAGGATAGCACAGCAAAAGTCATCAGGGTGGTCAAAGATGTCTGTCGGAATCCTCACATTCATCTCAAAGCTCTTCAAGCCAGTGATCTGGCTCTTAGCAGCCTGCACCAACATTGTATTGAGGATACTCAGGCTTAACACCTCCGCTAGCGAGGATGAGGTCACAGAAGAGGATATCAGGCTCATGGTAGAGTCATCTGGCGAAAGCGGCAAGATTGAGGAAGACGAACAGGAATGGATCCAGAACGTATTCGACTTCAACGATGTCACAGTAAGCGATGTCATGACAAGGGAGGGAGATGTCACGGCAATCCAAGAAGACACTCCTGAAAGAGACATCCTTGCCATAATCAGGGAAACAGGCTTCTCAAGATTTCCTGTCTATGGGGAAGACCTCAATGACATCAAGGGAATTCTCATCGCAAAGGAATTCCTCCTCAATCTCACAGATAAGAATAGAAAGCCTTTCAAGGAGCTCATAAGGGAGCCATATCTCATTCCGGACTCAATACATGCAGACAAGCTCTTCAATGATATGCAGGAAGGCAAGGTCCATATGGCTGTTGCAATCGATGAATATGGCCAAATGGCTGGTGTCATCACAATCGAGGACCTTCTTGAGGAGATTGTTGGAAACATCTACGACGAATTCGATGAGGCTGAGGAGGCTGATATACAGCAGCTTGATGAATACACATGGAAGGTCACTGGCGACACCACCATCTCTGACTTCAATGATGAAACAGAGGTTTATGACATCCCAGAGAGCGAGGACTATGACACTGTCGGAGGTCTTGTATTGTCAACACTCTCAACATTCCCTCAGGACGGAACTGAAATAGAGGTTGAAAAAGATGGCTTCTCATTCCATGTGACAAAGATCGAGGACAGGAGAATCCAGACAGTCATAATAAAGAAGATCCTCACTGAGGAGGAAGCAAAGGAAGCTAGAGAGGACAAGACGACAACTGAATAAACCTACTCAACCATCTGCAGCACGAGCCCTCTGATTATGAAGCGGAGGGCTTTTTCCATACCATCTATCTCCTCTGCATGAAGAAGGATGTATAGAATCGCCCTGAAGGCGCTTCTGAACGATTCGATATCCTCCTCGTTATCTATATAGAAATAGGAGAAGAGGCTTTTGAGTGCATCGATTTTCAGAATAAGACTATCCTTCTCACCTACCCTTTTTGACTTTCTCAATACCAGCTCCAGCTGATTATCTGAGAGAAACCGGTAGATGCCATCCCTATGGAACTTCATCAAAATCGCCATGAACACATCTGTCAGAGATGTCACTATATGATTCTCATCCAATTCCTGAAGCATCTCCAAATACATCCTCTCAGACTCAGATGAGAAGCATTCAATCAAATCTAGGAAGAGGCTCTCCTTGCTATCATAGAAGAGGTAGAACGTCCCCTTTGCAATCGATGCCCCCTTCACAAGCTCATCCACAGTTGTTCTCTTGACGCCATACTTTGAAAGACATTTTGAGGCCTCTCTTCTCAAGGCTGCTCTAATGTTCTCTCTTTCTATCTCAGAGTATTTCTTGGGCATATTTCCTCTTTTTGACTAAATTAGTATATATAGTCATCAAAACACAAATATCTCGATATTTCAAGGCGGAAAAGCAATTAACGACAGAGATTGTGGCTTTGACTCCCAACAATCCTGGTTTAGAATTTAAATATCTTATGAATTAAGGAGACACAAATGGCAGAAGTAATCTTGAAAGATATCTGCAAGATATATGATGGTGGCGTCAAGGCTGTAGACAACGTCAACATCCATATCAAGGATAGGGAATTTGTTGTTCTCGTTGGTCCTTCTGGCTGCGGTAAGTCCACAACTCTCAGAATGGTTGCTGGCCTTGAGGACATCTCCTCTGGCGAGCTCACAATCGACGGAAAGCTGATGAACGACATCCCACCTAAGGATAGAGATATCGCAATGGTATTCCAGAACTATGCTCTTTATCCTCACATGACTGTTTATGACAACATGGCTTTCGGCCTTAAGATCAGAAAGTTCCCTAAGGAAGAGATTGACCAGAGAGTTAGAGAGGCTGCTAAGCTCCTCGATATCGAAGCTCTTCTTGAAAGAAAGCCAAAGGCTCTCTCAGGTGGTCAGAGACAGAGAGTTGC
>JAZURW010000160.1:0-9911 GCA_045606405.1 Candidatus Ornithospirochaeta sp.
TTTTAATCGCAATCATCTCAATGGCAGCTGCCAATGCTTCAGCGCCTGAGCTATATAACACAAGAGAAGGCATGTACACCTTCTATAGAGTCACAACACTTAAGGAATCTGAATTCGAATTCTATTTCTCAATAGACACATGCTCAGACATGGAGGAATATGTGAGAATCAATTTCCCAAAGAATATCACAACACCAACAATGGGCGAAATTTTGCTCTCATCCACTTCAGGCAATTGCAAGATCAAGATGGAAGGCTCCATCCAGCCAGGAGAGAATGGTAAGTACTTGTTCTTCACAGTCAATGAGGAGGATGGGCTTGTTGCATCAGAGGTGTTAAGAGGAAACAACATTAAGGTCTCCATTCTGGAAAAGGATGGCAATGTCATAGAGCTAGAGCCAAATCAGGAAGGCCTTAATATGATTGGCGCAATCCATAAGGAGTATTACAGATGAGGAAAACTATAACAATCGTGGCTGCCTTAGTTATGGCAGCCTCAATATCACTCTTTGCTAACAGCAATATAGTAGAGGGAATGTATGATGAGGCTATCAAATATGAATTGGACACTATCACAGGGACAACATACTTCCTTGTCGAGGAGTTGATGGATGACCAGTTCGCATTCTACTTCAACCAGGACTATTGCACAAATGTGATTCCATTCCTGCGTCTTGAATATGAAGATGATGATATGCACGAGTTCATCTCACTGATCATGAGTGCAAATGGAAATGAATACCGCGTGGATCTTCATCCTGCGCAGGGCAAACACAAGAGGGTAGGCGGAGGATATCTTGGTGTTTATGATTCTTTCTATAAGAATAACACAGCGCTTTTAGTAGAAGCATTCGATGACCCTAATTTGGAAATAGAGCTCTACTCAGGAGGAGATGAGAGAATCAAGCTGGAGTTCGATTACGATCTCAACAAGCAAATAGTCGATGCATATAAGAGCTTTGCTAGATATAAAGGTTATTTCTAAGCTGCAGCATGAATTGACGCAGTTTATCGGAAGATATTGAAAAGCTGGGTTGCTAATTCCTGTAATCTATAGGAGAAAGGCAACCCGGTTTTTTTGTCTGTCTGTTAAACTGTATGGGATATCAATCAGTATTTAAATTTGCAGCATTCAATTTCATCATAGCCTCAATTATAAGTCCAAGTATCACTTGATAAAAAGCAAGCAATAAAGAGAGGATTCTCAAGATTCGCGTCAAATGTCAAAGCACGTTATATTCAGCACCTTTACTGCTGTTGAATACCCCTTATAAATGTACTCAACTCCTTCATAGAGAAAAGAAAGTTGAACATCTTCCTTGCACAATAGTTGAAGGAAAAGGAAAGCAAAGATGGAAAGGCGCATGGTTCATTTCCGCTTTCCAAGGTTTACTGAACTGAAGGTGAAAAGGCTTGCGCCCCCTTTGTCACAATAAAGCACAGCCGAAGCATTTGAAAAGTGCGTAATTTGAACAATAAGAACAAACAAGGGAGATGGAATGCAGTGAAAAACGCGAAAAATAAAAATGAGGCTGCTGAAACTCTCATTTCAAAACAGCCCCATCTATGTTTTCTAAGATCAACTACTTGAGGTAGATGTCCTTTGTTGGATGGTAGTCCATTGTGTTGCTGTACCAGCCGCCCCACTTGTCAAGGTCAATGAGGTTCTGTGATACATAGTAGTAGAATGGGATGATTGCCTGGTCTTCATCGATCATGATTGACTCAGCAGTCTTGAGGATTTCCATTCTTTCCTCGCCAGCTTCCATTCTTGCAGCCTCGTTGATGAAGAGGTCGTAGTCTTCGTTAGAATACTTACCACCGTTCATGCCAGCGCCTGTGACGAACATGTCGAGGAATGTGTTTGGATCCTGATAGTCACCTACCCAACCAGCTCTAGCAACGTCGAAGTTACCAGCGTTTCTGTTTGAAAGGTAAGTTGCCCATTCCTGGTTCTCGAGTGTACAGTTGATTCCGAGGTTGTTAGCCCACTGCTGCTGTACGTACTCTGCGATCATCTTGTGTGAATCGTCTGTGTTGTAGAGGAGTGAGAATGATGGGAAGCCTACGCCGTTTGGGTAACCTGCTGCAGCAAGGAGTTCCTGTGCTTCTGCGATTGCATCGTCCATGTTGTCATATGGGAACTCGAGTGCATCGTAGCCAGCCATGTTAGGTACGATACCCCAACCTGGGATCTGTCCAGCCTTTGTGACTTCCTCAACGAGTGTCTCTCTGTCGATTGCGAGTGAGAGAGCTCTTCTAACTCTTGCATCGTCGAATGGAGCCTTTGTTGTCTGGATTGTGTAGTAGTATGTTGAGAGCTGTGGAGCTACCTGGTAGTCTTCTCTCATCATGACTGAGTCGAGCTTGTCGTTAGGGATAGCTGTGAGCCAGTCAACCTGACCTGAGATGTACATGTTGTAGTTTGTGTTGTTGTCGTCTGAAGCATAGAATACAACTTCATCAAGCTTAACATTCTCTGCATCCCAGTAAGCTTCGTTCTTAACTGCTACGATCTTATCCTGAGGTGTCCATTCCTTGAGTGTGTATGGGCCGTTGCCAACGAAGTTGCCTGGGAGGATCCATTCGTCGCCGTACTTCTCGATTGCATGCTGAGGAACAACTGCGAATGAGTAGTGGCCGAGAGCGCCGATAACATATGGGAGTGGTCCGATGAGATCCATCTGGAATGTGTAATCATCAAGAGCTCTGATCTGAACAGCTTCTGGACCAGCTTCGCCCATGTTGTATGCCTCTGCACCAGCGAGGAACATTACAGGGAACCATGCATATGGAGATGCTGTCTCTGGAGCAAGCTCTCTGAGCCATGAGTATACAACGTCGTTAGCTGTGATAGGTGTGCCGTCTGACCAGTTTGCCTTTCTGAGCTTGAATGTGTATGTCATGCCGTCTTCTGATACTTCCCAGCTTTCTGCGAGGCCAGGAATGCCGTCTGCTGTCTGAGGATCGTATACGATAAGGCCTTCAAAGAGAGTCTCGAAGATTCTGTGCTCAGGAACACCCTGAATCTTAGCTGGGTCAAGAGACTCTGGCTCTGCGCCGTTTGAAATACGGAAAACAACCTTGTCTTCAACAGGCTCTGCTACAGGAGCTGGCTCTACAGGAGCTGGATCAGCCTTTGGAGTTTCAGCTGGAGCTGGAGCTGTTGCTGTTGTAGTTGTTGTAGTTGGTGTAGTTGTTGTCTTAGCATCGTCCTTCTTGCCACAAGAAACGAGCATTAAGAGAGCGAGAAGAACAACTGCGAGTGTAGAAATAGTCTTTTTCATACGCCAATTAACTCCTTCAATTAATATTGCATGGTTAAGTTTACAGCCTTTATAGCCTTTCCGCAATAATAGTTATCTGAATTTTTGATATTTTATGAATAGTAAATGAATATAAATGCAAGATTTACATGAAATCTATTTATTTGGGGAAAAATATTCAGGAATTTGTTTTTCTAGTAACGTTTAAGGGCTGTTCAGAGCTCTTTTGCCAACCTTTTTTGGAAGCACAATACGTTTTCCATATTCCTTTCCCGCCTTATAGCTAGAGCCGTCCTTTACATATGTTTTGTACCTTCTGGTCCTCAAAGAGGAGTTCTGGTACACGAGCCGTTTTGCGAGTTTCTTATTCTCAGAGCATATCGTGATAAGCTCTTTTGAAGTGACTGCCTCCGAGTCGAATACCTTCATCTTCATTTCTGATAGAGCTCCTACGATGAAGCTGTTCTTTGTGACCTTCAGGCCCTTTTTCCTTGCATCCTTCATTGCTCTATCTAGCGATGAAATGACGTAATCAAAGAGATATATGGAGAATTCAACTTGCTCAAGACTGCCGTAGGAGACAGAGCATTTGCCGCTTTTTCCATCTTCACGTATGATGCATACCCCAGTCATGATCGATACAAAGCAGAGTAGGCTTGTGATATGCCTAGGTGTTCTGGCGCTTTCATAGAGCTCGGAGAAGTAGAGTCGCTCAGCCTCCTTATGCTCCTCTTTCAGCTCCACATGCTTTTCAACCATGATCTTCTGGGCCTTCTTGAGAGCTGTTATTGACTCATTTTCAAAAGGGGATGTGGTCATTGCCATGAGCTTTCTGATCTTCTCTCTTGTCTTGTCCTTCTCCAAAAGCTCTCTATCTATCGCAGCTTTCTCAAAGCCGCTATCTATCTCGAAATAGCTTGTGAGGGCTCTGAAAAACTGGCTATGGCCTGTTGTTGTTCCTGTAAGCGCATTCTCAAGCGCATGGGAAAGCTCATGCTTCAGGATATTGGATTGAGTCTTTTTAGAAAGATCCAGGATATCCTCTGAAAGCACAATCAAATTATCTTTCGGCACAAAGAAGCCAAGTTTATGCTCTGTCAGTTTAGGAGCGATGACGAGAGTGTCGAATAATCTTCTGTGAAGGCCATAGTCTCCAATTGCTCTGCTTTCCAGCTTTCTAGCTTCATCAAGCAGCCTCAATCCTTCAACACTTATGAAGTCTGATGTCACTTTGATTATTCTTTCCACCATTATAATATAGACCAATTTGTGTTTTTTGCTAATATTATTCCTATGTTCTCATATGATTTCCGGGTTAAAAAAGGCAATAAGGCAATATATGGCCCCTCAAGGGTTCTTAGGATCCTATCGCTTTTCTTTGTGGTGCTTTTGCTATTTGGGCTTGCATCTGTTTTGATGGATGGCTCTTTTTCTCTCTCCTCTCTTATTCCCACCTGCGTGATTATCTTGCTGATCCTCACTCTCAGCTATAGAGATAGCTGGGTATTCGATAATGAGAGCAAGAGCATCGTTTACATCTGGGGCTTTGGTCCATTTGTCAAAAGAGTCCACCTATCTTATTCTGAGATAGAGAGGATAGAGGTGACCCATTTCATCAAGGGAATCTCCGGAGATGGCAGCGGTAAAGAACCTAGCTGGCGGCATAGAGCTCAGGTTGTCCTCTCGATACGTCTTGGTGAAGATGAAAAATATGATTTGGAGATTATGGATGAGAAGAAGTCAGGAGGAAAGCTTGAAAGAAACGCATCTTGGCTCTCTGGCTTCACTGGCATCTCCCTCTTTGTCGATCGCCCTAGAAACACGAAGATGTATGGTGGGGTTGAGGAGATATTCTTCAGAAAGAAGGGGAAATAATCGAAAAGAAGGACTGCCGCATTTCTATTTTGCGACAGCCCCTTGAAATCAGTTTTTGAATAGATCCTTGATCCCTCCCATGGAACCAAGTACGTTGGATGCTTCGTAAGGCATATAGACGACCTTGCTGTCCTTTCCTTCTTTTGTCATGGTCTGCAGGGTATCGAAATACTTTGTTGCCACGAGATACTTAACCGCATCCTCATTGTTATCGAAGGCTTCTGTGATCGTCCTTATCGCCTTAGCCTCAGCGGCTGCTTTTTCAAGGAGAGCCTCTGCCTCGCCGGAGGCTCTGAGTATCTGTGACTGCTTCTCACCCTCTGCCTTGCTAATCTCAGAGTCCCTGAAGCCCTCAGCCTCGAGGATCTTTGATTGCTTTTCGCCCTCAGCGATCAAGATGGCTGCTCTCTTATCTCTTTCAGCCCTCATCTGCTTCTCCATCTGCTCCTTGATCTCAGCAGGTGGGTCGATATCCTTAAGTTCGACTCTGACAACCTTGACGCCCCATCTATCTGTGGCTTCGTCTAGAATCACCCTGAGCTTTGAGTTGATAGTGTCTCTGCTTGTCAGGGACTCATCCAATTCAAGCTCTCCTAGAACATTTCTGAGAGTTGTCTGTGTGAGCATCTCTATCGACTGTGTGAAGTTCGCAACCTCATATACAGCCTTCATTGGATCGGTGATCTTGAAATAGAGCAGGGCATCAATGTCAATGTGGACATTGTCCTTTGTGATGACGCTTTGCTTAGGGAAGTCATAGACCTGCTCTCTTAAGTCGATGGTCTTTGTTGGCACTGTCGTGGTTAATAAGCCTTTTGTATTTGTCACTCTCCAAAGGATTGTCCTTGGCTTATCGATGATTGGCCAGATGATGTTGATTCCGCTATTGAGAGTCCTGTGGTATTTTCCAAGTCTCTCAATGACCATCGTCTCTGCCTGAGGGATGATCTTGAAGCCCTTGATCATCATGAGAATAATGAAAATCACAACCAGGATCGCTATGAAAGTAGATATCATTTCTTCCTCCTTACAGTGAGTGTCACACCAGACACGTTCTCTATTACGACCTTCTCTCCTACAGAGATCGGCTCTGCCTCAGAGCAGATTGCCTTCCAATCCTCTCCGTCGAACTTGCATCTGAGATTTTGATTGTCTATTGCCTCTGTTATTGTTGCCTCTTTTCCGAATACAGCCTCCATATTGGATTTTTGGCTGTTCTTCTGCAGGCTCTTCTGAAGCTTGGTTATCCCCAAGAAGGATAAAAGCAAGGAAAGTGCGAAGATGAATATGTATGCCGCAATGGACATCTCGAAATAGGTGAAAAGCGATGTGATTATCGCCGCGATTCCCACGGCTGCGATGAAAAAGCCTGGGATTAAAAGCTCAAGAATGACCAAAACGAGTCCTATGATCAAAAGGTAATAGTTCATCTTTTCTCCTCTCTTCCAACTATACCATGATTCAGGACAAAATAGGTGTTTTTTAGCATTAAGGCAAGAAAAAGGGCCGCTAGGCGACCCTCATCTTACTTTTCCTTGCTATGATCTTCCTTGTCATAGTGCCAGCAAGCACATTGATGGTTTTCTCCGATCTCGAACATAGGAGGAATGTGGTTCTTGCAATAATCCATCTTCCTAGGGCATCTGTCATAGAAATAGCAGCCAAATCTCTCCTTGTCTGGTGAAGGAACATCACCTTCAAGAACGATTCTCTTTCTTGTTCTTTCAATCTCTGGATCTGGAACTGGAGCTGCAGAGAGAAGCGCCTCTGTATAAGGATGACATGGATTCTCATAGAGCTCATTTGCCTCAGATACCTCCATGATCTTTCCAAGATACATTACGACAACTCTATCTGAGATGTGCTGGATTACAGCAAGGTCGTGAGCAATGAAGAGGAATGTGATTCCGAGCTCATGCTGGAGATCCTGGATGAGGTTGAGAACCTGTGCCTGGATTGAAACGTCAAGTGCTGAAACAGGCTCATCAGCAAGAATGATCTTTGGGTTCAGCGCAAGCGCTCTTGCGATGCCAACTCTCTGCTTCTGTCCGCCTGAGAACTCATGAGGATATCTGTTTTTGAAGGCCCTGTTGATTCCAACCTTGTCCATGAGTTCCTCAACTCTGTCCTCAATCTCCTCTTTTGTCCACTTGTGGTCAAGAAGGCCTCTTGCATTGTAGATCTCAAGTGGCTCAGCAATGATATTGGCAATCGTCATTCGTGGATCAAGGGAAGAGTAGGGATCCTGGAAGATCATCTGGATCTCTCTTCTTTCCTTTAGAAGAGTCTTGTTGTCTGCCTTGCATAAATCCACATCATTGAAGATGACCTCGCCTGATGTTGGCTTATGAAGCTGCGCAATCGATCTGATTGTTGTGCTCTTTCCACATCCAGACTCACCAACGATGCCAAGAATCTCGCCTTCATAGACATCGAAGGAAATGCCGTCAACAGCTCTAATTGCCCCAATCTGCTTCTTTAGGATTCCTCCATTGGAGATAGGGAAGTGCTGGTAGAGGTCCTTGACCTTAAGGATTACTTTCTTATCTTCAGCCATCATACAATCTCCTTTAAAGCAGCTGCGATCTCTTCCTCTGTGGCATATAGCCAGCATGAAACGCTGTGGTCTGGCTCAATGCTCTTTGTTGGTGGATAGCACTTGTGGCAAATCTCGATGTCCTTATGGCATCTTGGGTGGAAAGGACAGCAAGGAGGAAGGTCAATCACATTAGGTGGCTGTCCTTCAATTGAGAATAGCTTCTCCTTTGAGTCCTTGCTTTCAAGCTTAGGCACAGATGCGATAAGACCTTCTGTATATGGGTGGAGAGGGGCTTTGAAGAGCTTGTCTGTAGGAGCCTTCTCCACAATCTTTCCTGCATACATTACGCAAACGTTGTCGCACATTCCTGCAACCACGCCAAGATCATGCGTGATCAAAATGACTGCGGTATTGAACTTCTCGTTCATCTTTCCGATCAGCTCTAGAATCTGTGCCTGGATTGTAACGTCCAATGCAGTTGTTGGCTCATCGGCAATCAGAACCTCGGCATTGCATGAGAGAGCCATTGCAATCATTACTCTCTGTCTCATACCACCGGAGAACTGGTGAGGATATTGGTCGATTCTCTTCTCTGGAGAAGGGATGCCAACTTCTCCCAGCATCTTTATCGCTTTTTCCCTTGCTTCCTGCTTAGATACCTTCTGATGCAGTGTGATCGTCTCAATCATCTGTGTTGAGATCTTAAGGAAAGGATTGAGTGATGACATTGGGTCCTGGAAGATCATGGAGATCTTGTTTCCTCTGATATTCCTCAGATCCTTCTCCGAAAGCTTGAGGATGTCCTCTCCTTCATAGAGAACCTCACCACCGACGATTTTGCCAGGAGGGGAAGGGACAAGGCGCATGATTGAGAGGTTTGTAACTGACTTTCCACAGCCAGACTCACCAACAAGTCCTATTGTCTCACCTTTATGGACTTCAAATGAAACGCCATCAACTGCCTTTAGGATGCCAGTATCAGTCTTGAAGTAGGTCTGTAGATCCTTCACCTCGAGGATAATATCTTCTTTTTTGAATTCTTTCATCCTATTTCTCCTTATAGCTGGTTCTTGCTCTGTGGGTCGAATGCGTCTCTCAATCCATCACCAAGGAAGTTCATGGCAAAAAGGAAGATAACCATGGTCAATGATGGATAGATGAGCTTCCATGGATATAGGGTCATGGAATTTACTGCATCACCGATGAGTGAACCCCAGGATGCGTATGGAGCCTGAACACCCAATCCTAAGAATGAGAGGAAGGATTCCTGCATGATGAAGTTAGGGATTCTGATTGTAGAGTAGACAATGATGATGGAAAGCGAGTTTGGAATCATGTGTCTTGCGATGATCCTAGGAGTGGATGCGCCCATGGATCTTGCAGCCTCAACATATTCTTGGTTCTTAAGCGACATGACCTGTCCTCTAACCATTCTCGCGATAGTCAGCCATGAAATCATAGCGAGTGCTATGAAGAGGTTGATTATCGATCTATCAAAGATAGCCATCATGATGATTACCAGAAGCATATATGGCAGGCCATACATGACATCAACGAATCTCATAAGATAGTAGTCGACTCTGCCGCCGATATAGCCTGCAAGAGAGCCAACCAGGATACCGATGAGGATTGATGTGATTGTGCCTACAAGGCCGATGCCGATTGAGACTCTTGAGCCATATACGATTCTTGAAAGCATATCTCTACCAAGGTAGTCTGTGCCAAGGTAATAGCGTCTGTCGTGTGTCTTAGCAGCTGTGATATCAGCAAGGATGCCATAGCTGAGCTCCTGCACCTCATCATATGGGAATGACTTTGTTGGATCTTCCTTGATGGCTGCCTTGACATTCTTAAGAGCGTCTCTCTTTACCTGTGTCTCTATCTTGCCGTAGATATTGGCCTTTGCCTTTGCTTCGAAGTCCTTCTCAGAGTAGTTTGAGTAGTCAATCTCTGCCTGAAGAGTAGCATCCTCAGTTGAGATCTCAGAGTCATTTGCTTTGATTTCATTTACCAGGGCCATCTTGAGCTCTTTCTCAACAGATGATTCGAGAACGCTTCTGTCGATATTCAGCATTGATGCATAGATATCCATCATGTCTGAATAACTTGCCTTCTTGATGTTGGTTTTCTTGCCATCAATGTCCTTGTAAAGACCATTGATTGAGACCATTACATCATTTAGGATCTTATCCTCGACCTTCTCGATTGCCTTGATATCTGAGCTTGACCAC
>JAZURW010000161.1:0-12478 GCA_045606405.1 Candidatus Ornithospirochaeta sp.
AATAATATTTAAATTATATAAAACATATACTATTTCGATTTATTTTGATTAAGTTTTTTGTCTCATTCTTTCTAATAAAGCATGACCATCTCTGGAGTCATCCTTTTGCTGTTCTTCTTTGGTTTTATCTTCGCTTTTGAATAGCATCTCTGGTATTTCCTTCAAGAACCTTGATGGGATAGCCATTTTTGATTCTCCCTCTCTGTTGACTCTATTCTCAGAGTAGTTGATCACAAGCTTTTCCTTTGCTCTGGTGATAGCGACATAAAAGAGGCGTCTTTCCTCATTTATGTTCATGAGATCCTCCTCTAGAGCGCGAGAGGAGGGGATGATATTATCCTCTATTCCTGCTAAATGAACTATTTTGAATTCAAGACCTTTTGATGCATGCATTGTCATGAGGTTGACCTTGTTCTCCTCATCATCATTCTCATCGCCGATTATGGAAACAGCATTAAGATAGTCTCTTAAGGTTGCGTCCTTGTTTTGGTCCAAAAATCGCTTGAGCCTATCTTCAAGAAACGATATTCCTCTCATCTTGAAGGCAACAGCTTTGTCAGATAGCTCCTCATCTGTCAAAAGCATAGTCTCGTAGCCAATGTCCTTCACTATAGTTTCAATAAGGCTTGTGGGATGATTGCACCTTGCCTTCCACTTTTCCAATAGGAGGTTGAAGGATTTCAGGCCTTCTTCAGTCTTATTTG
Organism: Candidatus Ornithospirochaeta sp.; assembly: GCA_045606405.1. GTDB lineage: Bacteria > Spirochaetota > Spirochaetia > Sphaerochaetales > Sphaerochaetaceae > Ornithospirochaeta. Next base: position 705 of record JAZURW010000161.1, read on the forward strand.
GCAATTTGATCTTGCCTGGCATCTCCTTTAAAGCTGTCTGCAGCGATGTGTTGTTGCTATCTGCATATCTACGTAGCTTTTCAACAGTTGTTCTGCCGATGCCTCTTCTTGGTGTGTTGATTATCCTCAAGAGGGAGGAGTCGTCATTGCTGTTCACGAGAACTTTAAGGTAACAGAGGATGTCTCGTATTTCTTTCCTTTCAAAGAAGCTCTTCCCTCCAGAAACCTTCACAGGGATTTGTTGCTCAATGAAGGTGTTCTCGAGTTCATTCAGAAGTCCATTTGTCCTGACTAGCACACTAAAGTCATTATACCTAAGCTTGTTGCTTCTTAGCTCCTTCTTGATTGAGGTTGCTATCCAAAATGCTTCGTTTGCGCCTGTTTTGTGCTTTTTGATAGAGATGAATTCACCGTCCCCAGACTCAGTCCAAAGCTTTTTGCTCTTTCTATCCTTGTTATTGAGAATAAGGCTGTTTGCAGCAGATAGTATGTTGCCCGAGGATCTATAGTTGCGCTCTAGTCTGAATTCCTCTCTTTCAGGGAAATCCTGCTCGAACATAACAATATTCTGGTAATTTGCTCCTCTCCATGAGTATATGGACTGATCGTCATCTCCAACTACAGAGATATTCCTATGTTTTTTTGCAATCATTGAGATGAACTTGTATTGCAAAAGAGAGGTATCTTGGAACTCATCGACAAGAATATACCTGAATCTATCCTGCACTTCCTCAAGAATGTATGGCTTTTTCTCAAAAATCTTGATAGGAAGAAGGATAAGATCGTCGAAATCGACGACGTTATAGGCCTTTTGCGTCAAAAACCATTCATTGTAAATCTCTGCTACTGCGCTGTCCTCACTGATTATCCTGGATCGTCCTGTCTTGAAATCTGAGAAGAACCCCTTGAGCGTTCGGGCATTGTAGTTCTTTACATCATGACCGCAAGTGACTATGCAATCCTTTACCAGCGCTATGTTGTCATTCTCGTCATATAGGGTGAAATCATTATGATACCCAATATGATGGATGTACTGCTTCAAAAGTCCCAGTCCAAAGGAGTGGAATGTTGTGGCTGTGAGGTCCTTGAGCTTTTTGTGTGTAACATCCTTCACTCTTTCAGCCATTTCCTTTGCTGCCTTGTTTGTGAAGGTTAGAGCAAGGATATTCCTCTCGTTAATTCCACTTTCCAATAGGTTTGCGATTTTGTATGTGAGCATCCTGGTTTTCCCAGAGCCCGCGCCTGCAATGATCAAGGATGCGCCGTCAATCTTGCCAGCTGCAGCTGCCTGTTCAGGATTCAATAGTTTTCTGAGATCTAAAGCCATAGATATTTAAAATCACACAAAACAGGATGATTTGCAATCTATCTCAATCGATTTTTATCGCATCAAAGGGGCACATCTCATGGCAGCAATAGCATCTTATGCACTTATCCGTTTCTATGACTATCTTTCCCGATTCAAGCCTCAAGGCTTTCGCAGGGCAGATATCGACACATCTTCTGCAAGCTCTGCACCTCTTCTCATCAAAAACAGGGGCTCGGCGCATTGATGCTTTTTTCTTGTCAAAGGCTCTGGAGAAGAAGGGGAGGATCAAGGCAGAGAATAGGTTCTTTTTCTTGACCTCGATTCTCCTGAAGCTCTCTATCTTGCGCTCTGATGCATCCAAGATGGTATATTCGATCAAGTCTGCATCCTTGTTTCTTCTCTTTGCTTCCTTTAAAAGTGGCACATCATCAGCCTTGTAGCCCATGATGGCCGCCTCAGTGAAATCGACTGCGATTGCTGAGCTAGAGCCAATTACAAGACCAACTTGCCTAGGAGTACCGTTGGCAGGCCCCGCACCCTCCATCGCGATCACAGCATCCATTATGGAGTAGTCAGGCTTTCGGATATCATGGAGAGAGAGGAGGAATTTGGCAAAATTCTCAGGAGACCTTGCTCTAAGGTGCAAAGGGCTCTTGTTAAGTCCTGGAATGATGCCAAACATATTCTTCACAGCTCCTGTTGCGTACATTAGCTGATGAGTCTTCATCTTGGGCACGGAGATCACGATATCGGCATCAAAGACAGATTTTGTGATAGGTACCTGAATTCTCTGCCAGACTCTTTTGGTTATAGTGCTTTTTGAGAAATCCACCCAGATGCTACCAGTGTCTCTGCAGACTTGGGCGATCTTGCACCCCTCTGCCTTGAATCCTGGTCCTGGAAGGCCAGGGGAGTCGCCTATATATACAGCCTTGGCCTTCCTTTCATGGCATATCTCGGCTAAAGCTTTGACGAAATCTGGATTTGTCGTGATATGCTTCTCCGGTGGACTGTCTGAAAGGATATTTGTCTTCAGAAGCACGCTCTTTCCCTCAATAGATGGGAAATCTGAATTCTCCAAAACGCTTAAGATCGCGCTCCTAAGCTCATGACTCTCATATTTTCCGCATTCTGCTATTGCGACTCTGTTCATCGTTTTCTAATGAGGCACGCATACATAGGGCCTCTGCCTCCATATTTGTCCGGAAGTATTATCTTCCCATGCTCAAGCTTCTCACCCTCTATGGATATATCGAGCTCCTCAATCTCCTCTGGATGCCTTAGAAAGAGCTTTGATATGACATCGCAATTCTCCCCGGCATTGATCGAGCATGTTGAATACAGGATATATCCATCATGCTTTGCAGCAAGAAGGGCAGAGGAAAGCATGGAGTATTGCAGTATTGATAGCCTTTTGGGTCTTGAGGGTGACCAAATGCCCAGATGCTTGATGTCATTGATCACATGGCGCTCTGATGAGCAAGGGGCATCAAGGAGGATCGCATCGTATGCGTCCTTCTCATATACTCCCCAGCTTGCCGCGTCAAAGCCTGTGACTCTTATGATCTTGCTCTGCTCTTGAGATAGGCATTCAGATATGGATTTTCTAAGTCTCGTTCTACGCTCAGGTGAGCTGTCATTTGAGGTAAGCGAGCCTATTCCATTCAGCTTTGTCGCAAGCACTAGCGTCTTGCCTCCTGGGGCTGCGCACATGTCAAGGACATTCATGCCAGGCTCTACAGGTAGAAGCATAGCTGTCAAGAGTGATGCCTCATCAACGTAGTATGGACTTCGGAGGCCAGGGATGGAAACCTGTGTCTCCTTGGCGAGCAAAAGAGCTTTCTTAAGCTCTGCCCATCTCTCCTTATAAAGATCGAGATAGTATTCTTCAAAGCGCGCAGCGCCATTTTCGTTCTTTTTTTTCGCCATACGCTATCTCATTAGATAGAAAACACCGATTCCTATGGCCACTCCAAGTATCAAGCCCCAGAATACCTGCACAATCGTGTGTCCAACCATTGTCTTAAAGTGCTGTCTTGAGAACATCTTGTCAGAGAAGAGCTCCTCTAGGACCTCCGACCACTCATTTAGCAGCTGTGCCTGCTTGCCAGTCTCAAGCCTTACGTTCATGGCATCGTTCATTATGATCATGGAAATAGCGAAGGAGAGCACGAAGATATCTGAAGCAAAGCCGTTTGTCATTCCAATAGCGGTTGTGATTGCGCATATTCCCGAGGTGTGGGAGGATGGCATCCCTCCATTGATGAATATCAATCGGGGATTGAATTCCTTTGTTGCTACATAGTGGATGAAAGGCTTTAGCAGCTGGGCGATCATCACACCAGCAACTCCAGCCCAAAATGGTATGCTTGAGAAAATGCTGTTTTCCATAGCTAAAGGATAGACTTGCACATCATTTATTGCAAGCATAGAGTGAAAAGATTACTATTTGCATATGTCTGCTCATACATATAGGAAGAGACTGTCTTTTGTCTCAATGGTGTCGCAATTCTCGATTTCAATGGTGAATTTCGCCTTAGTGTATTACCTAAGGGAAAAAGGCTTCTCATCCTCTGAGATAGGCATAGCAGCATCAATATATCCCTTGATGTATCTTGTTTTTTGCATCATCTTCGCTAAGACCCTCTCCTCAAGATCCTTGAAGGGCAAGATAGCTCTCTCATACATCGGCATGCTTTTCTCTGTTGCCATGATAATCCTCTCTCCGAACAAGGCTGTAAGCTATATCTCGCTTGTGCTTTACGGGATTTCCATGGCGCTTCTTTGGCCCAACATGGAGACCTGGATCACAAAGGGCGCAGAAGGAGATGAGCTCAATGCCTCAGTCTCATCCTTCAACTTCGCATGGTCCTTCGGAGCGGGCATTTCGACTCTGTTGGGCGGAATCCTATCTGAAAGATCCTCATCCCTTCCTCTTTACTTATCAATCGCTTTGTTTCTGGCCTTGACACTGACAATAGCGACAACAAGAGGTGGCGGCTCTGATAAAGAGAGCGCTGAGGAGAAGAAGCCCGACCAGTCCACACCGCTTAGATACTTTTCCTGGATTGGCATCCTCCTTCTCTATTCAGGGTACTCCCTTATCATAAACATCTTCCCGCTCTATGCGCTGGAGCAGCTCGGTTTCTCGGAAAGCCTCACCGGAATGCTTCTTCTCTTCAGAGGCATAACAGCCTGCATAGCATTTGTGCTTCTAGGTCGCGTTTCGTTCTGGCAATTCAGCAAGAGCTCAATCATCGCCTCGCAATCTGTCTATATCCTCCTGATTATGCTTATGGGATCAATAACAAGCCCAGCTCTGTTCTCCCTCTTTTTCATAGCCTTCGGAGTCGATTTCTCGCTTATCTACCTGTTGTCGATCTTCCATGGGGCATCTGGAGCTGCAGATAGGGAGAAGAGGATGATGGTGCACGAGGTTCTCCTGACAGTGGGTACTGTGATAGGATCGCTGTTTGGTGGTATTATTTATGAGAAATTCACATTCCAGAATGTACTTAATATGATCTTCATCGTTTCATTCGCCACATTAGTTGTGGAAATACCGTTGATGAGGCGTACAGGTCGCGCTGTCATTCAGAAAAACCGCTAAGGAGTCATTTATGGCAAAGACAATGTGCTACAAGATCCTCGAGGAACACCTTCTTGAGGGAAAGCTTGAGAGAGGCGAAAGCATCACTATCAGAATCGACCAATCATTAACCCAGGATGCCACAGGCACAATGGCATACCTGCAGTTCGAGGCCTTGGGCTTGGATAGCGTTGAAAATGAGCTTGCAGTCAGCTATGTTGACCACAATACAGTTCAAGTCGGCTTTGAGAACTTCGATGATCACGAGTATTTGAGAACAGTCGCAAAGGACAAGGGCGTCATATTCTCACGCGCTGGAAACGGAATCTGCCATCAGGTTCATCTTGAGCGCTTTGCCCTTCCTGGAAAAACGTTGATAGGTTCAGACTCCCATACTCCCACTGCCGGTGGAGTAGGCTCCTTTGCCATGGGTGCCGGTGGCCTTGATGTAGCTCTGGCGATGGCTGGGGTAGGGTTCTCCATAATAGCTCCAAGAGTTGTCAACATACGCTTAAAAGGCGCTTTGAGGCCCTTCGTTGCCGCAAAGGACATCATCCTCAAGGTGCTTGAGCGTTATGGCGTCAAGGGGAATGTGAACACTGTATTTGAATACACAGGACTAGGCGTGAAGACTCTCTCCATCCCAGAGAGGGCAACTATTGCCAACATGGGTGCAGAGTGTGGCGTCACGACATCCCTTTTCCCATCTGACGAGGTTACAAAGGCATTTTTGGATGCAGAGTCCAGAGGAGAGGGCTGGGTTGAGCTAAGCGCTGATGAAGGTGCGGCCTATGATGATGTCTTTGAGATCGACCTGGCGGATTTGGAGCCAATGGCAGCTTGCCCACATAGCCCTGGCAACATCAAGAGTGTTTCAGAGCTGGAGGGCATGAAGGTCAATCAGGTCTTGATTGGGTCTTGCACGAATTCAAGCTATCTTGATCTAAAGAAGGTCGCTGCGATACTTGAAGGCCACGTCATCCCTCCAACTGTATCTCTAGGCATCGCTCCAGGCTCTAGGGCTGTTATGCGCATGATAGCTGCCGATGGCACTTTGGACAAGCTCATCGCATCAGGCGCAAGGATATTGGAATCAGCTTGTGGCTTCTGTATTGGAAACCATCAAAGCCCAGGCACTGAAGGAGTCTCTCTGAGGACGAATAACAGGAACTTCGAAGGTAGAAGCGGCACAAAGTCCGCTCAGGTATACCTTGTCTCCCCAGAGACAGCCGCCTACAGTGCGATAAAGGGATATATTTCAACACCTCTTGAGTGCGATGTTGATATTTCAGAGATCAAAGCACCAGATCGCTTCTTGATTGATGACTCGATGTTCATCTTCCCAGATGGCTCTAAGGAGGAGATAAAGCGTGGTCCGAATATCGGCGCACCACCAAAGAACGACGCTCTTAGCGATGAGCTTAATGGCGAGGCTCTTCTGAAGGTTGGGGATAAGATAACAACAGACCACATCATGCCTGCAGGGCAGTACCTCAAGTACAGATCGAATATCCCTCTTTACTCAACTGTTGTATTCAATCCTGTCGATCCTGATTTCCCAAAGAGGGCATCGGAGTGCAGGGATAGCGGAAAGGCGGGTTTCATCATCGCTGGCGCATCCTACGGCCAAGGCTCTTCTAGGGAGCATGCTGCTATCTGCCCTATGTATCTAGGCATCAAGGCAGTCATTGCCTTAAGCATTGAAAGGATACATCAGGCTAATCTTTGCAACTTCGGAATCCTTCCTCTTCTCTTTGAGAAAGAGGAGGACTACGAGAGAATAAGCCAAGGTGATGAGCTGAGGCTTGAAGATGTCCATCAGTCACTTAAAAGAGGAAGCTTCAGTTTGAGGAACCTCACTACAGGGCAGGTCATACCGCTTGTTCTATTCGCCTCTGAGCTTCAGAAGGAGCAGCTAAGATATGGTGGCAGACTCAATCAGATAAGGGAGTGTGGAAAATGAGCGTGAGAATGGAAGAAGGAGTTCTAAAGGTGCCAAATAATCCCAAGGTAGTCTTCATTGAAGGCGATGGTGTGGGAAAGGAGATCACGAAAGCGATGATCAGCGTTCTTGACAGGGCTGTTGAGAAAGCTTATGGCAAAGATCGAAGAATCGAATGGATTGAGGCGTTGGCTGGAGGCAAGGCTCTCGAGCTTAAGGGGACAAATCTCCCAGAGGAGACGCTGGAGCTGATAAAGGAGCACAAGATAGCGATCAAAGGACCTTTGATGACTCCTGTTGGCAAGGGAGCACGAAGCATAAATGTCGCTCTCAGGCAGACTCTGGACCTCTATGTCTGTCAAAGACCTATAGAGTACTTTGATGGCGTTCCATCTCCTGTAAGGCATCCGGAGAATGTTGATATGGTTGTGTTCAGGGAGAACACAGAGGACATCTATGCCGGCATCGAGTGGCCAAGTGGCAGCGAGGAAGCAGATAAAGTCATCGCCTTCCTTCAAGAGGAGATGCAGGTCAAGAAGATTAGATTTCCTTTCTCTAGCGCAATTGGAATAAAGCCAGTTTCTCCTGAGGGCTCAGAGCGTCTTATTAGAGCCGCAATAGATTTCGCTCTTAAGAACAATAGAAGGAATGTGACGCTTGTTCATAAGGGGAACATAATGAAGTTCACCGAGGGTGGGTTCAGAAGCTGGGGCTATGAGCTGGCAAAGAGGGAATATGGCGCATATGTGGACGAAAGAAAGAGAGTCTTCATCCCTAGAGAAGGTGAGGATCTTGAGATCAAGGATTGCATTTGTGACGCATTTTTGCAAAACATCCTCCTAAAGCCAGAAAACTATGACGTTGTCGCAACCTTGAATCTCAACGGGGACTATGTATCAGATGCTTTGGCAGCTGAGGTGGGAGGAATAGGCATCGCTCCTGGTGCGAATATCAACTACCAAAGCGGCATCGCGGTATTCGAGGCGACACATGGTACAGCGCCTGACATAGCAGGAAAGAACATCGTCAATCCGTTGTCGATAATACTCTCTGGTGAGATGATGCTTACATACATGGGCTGGACAGAGGCTGCCTTTTTGATAAAGAATGCCGTAAGGTCTGCAATATCCACAGGCTCTGTCACTAAGGACTTCCATGACCTTCTTGTCAAGGAGGGCAGAAGTGGAGAGTGCCTCTCGACAGAGGCCTTCACGAATCTCTTGATCAGCCTTATCTAGTATTCAAGGGAAAGCACCTTATCGATGTTCATAAGGCAGCTTTCCCAGTTTGTCAGATGAGCGAGCTTTCCTGTTGCGGACAAGTCTATGCCAGGACTCTCAATTGCGTAGGTTTTCGCAAAGCCTGCGCTGAGAGCTGCTTTGATGCCTGCAACAGCATCCTCGAAGCATATGGCCTCGCTTTTATCCACTCCAAGCTCCTTCAAGGCAAGCAGATATATATCAGGGCATGGCTTGCTGGGAAGATCCTCTCTGCCATAGAGCATGATATCGAAGTATTCATTTAGCTTGAAATGCGGAATATACCACTCCATGTTCATGACAGGGGCAGAGGAAGCGATTGCGGTCTTGATTCCTCTTTTTCTAAGCTCCTCTATGAACTTTATTGAGCACTCGGCAAGCTGAAGCTTGCGCTTTAGGCACAGCTCCTTGTAGATTCGCTCCTTGAATGTGTAGATTTCCACTAGCTTCTCATTGCTTCCTGAAGGGAAGATAAGCCTTGCGCAGGCAGTGTCTGTCATGCCTGCGAACAAAGAGAACTCGCCCTTTTCAAGGCCATAGCCACGGTATTCTTTGCAAGTGAGGTCCCAAGCATCCTCATTTTCCTGATAGTCGAAGAATAAAGTTCCATTGAAGTCGAATACAGCCGCTTTAACGTTCATTTAATGGCAAAACCTCTCTTTCGGCAGAGCCTGCATAGACCTGTCTTGGCCTTCCAATCTTCTGGTATGGATCATGTCTCCATTCAAGGTAGTGCGCTATCCAGCCAGGAAGCCTTCCCATTGCGAAGAGCACAGTGAACATTGAAACTGGTATGCCCATGGCATGGAATGTGATGCCAGTGTAGAAATCCACGTTAGGATATAGATTCCTCTCCATGAAATAATCGTCTCTTGTTGCCTTCTCCTCAAGCTCCAAGGCGATATCAAGAAGAGGGTCGATTTTCTTGGTTGTCGAGATGACATCCTGTGTGAGCTTCTTTGCGATTTTTGCTCTTGGATCGAGGGTCTTATAGACTCTATGTCCAAATCCAGAGAGCCTGAATGGGTCATTTTTATCCTTCGCCTTCATTATGATCCTCTCAGGAGATATCTTCTCATTCAGCATCTTATTGAGCATATCCATGACAGCCTGGTTTGCGCCTCCATGCTTGCTTCCCCAAAGCGCACAGCAGCCTGCGGAAACAGAGGCGTAGAGATTTGCCTCAGAGGAGCCTACAAGGCGCACGGCGCTGGTTGAGCAGTTCTGCTCATGGTCTGCATGAAGGATCAGAAGCTCGTTGAGGGCCCTTACATGCACAGGGTCAGGCGTGTAGTTGTTGACAGATGAGAAGAACATCATATTCAGGAAGTTCGCACAATATGTGAAGTTGTATTGAGGATCTACATAATCCAGCCCGTTCATCTGTCGGTAGGTGTATGCAGCGATTGTCCTCATCTTTGAGAGGAGCCTGGTGACAGTTAAGTCGATATTCTCCTCTGGATCCCTATCCTCCATCTCAGGATAGAAAGCGGAGAGGGATGCAACCATTGCTGATAGAATGCCCATTGGGTGTGCGTCTGCAGGGTAAGCCCTGAAGAACTCCTTCATGTTGACATGCAATAGAGAGTGCTTGTTCAGCAGCTCTTGGTATTTGCTTCTTTCCTCAAGGTTTGGAAGATATCCTTTGACAAGAAGGTGTGCGACCTCAATAAAGTCGCATCTCTCAACAAGGTCCTCAATAGGATATCCTCTGTATCTGAGAATGCCCTTCTCTCCGTCAATGTAGCAGATAGAGGAGATGCAAGAGCCAGTGTTTACGAAGCCCGGATCATAGGTTATGTACCCGGTTTCCTTCCTGAGGCTTGAGATATCAAGGCTCTTTCCACCCATGTTGTCAGTGATGACAGAGGTACGGTACTCACGACCATCCTCAAGAATGATTTTAGCTCCATCTTTGTTGACTATCATAAACACCTCTCACTTGAGAGCTATTCTAGCATATTTACGCAATTTGATAAAACTACTGAATTTATGATGAATTGATTGCCCGCTCGTTGTGGATATTAAGAGTGGAGTCTGCTATCATTTTCCATGGAGGACTTATGCCAGAATCGTATTTGAGTGATGAGGAGATCATCGATATTTCAGATTTCTTCAAGATGTTTGGTGATCCCACAAGGCTCCGCATTCTCTTCCTTCTCGATAAGGAGGGGGAGCTTGGGGTAGGCAAGATATCCCAATCACTTTCAATGACGCAGAGCGCGATCTCCCAGCAGCTGAAGGTGCTCAGATCCTCAAGGCTTGTGCGCTTTAGGAAGGAGGGGAGAAACATCATCTACCGTCTTTCTGATGACCATATTCACAAGATATTGAAGCTTGGTCTTGAGCATTATGAAGAGCTTCTTCTATAGTCTTTGGAGAATCGCCTTCAGGGGCAGCCCCACAACAGTCGTCCAGTCACCCTCGATTTTCTCAATGAGTGTGAAGCCTGTCTTTTGCAGCCTGTATCCTCCTGCGGCGCCCTTCCATTCCCCTTTTTCAATATAATCCTCGATCTCTTCGTCAGAGAGAGTCCTGAATACGACGTCTGCGCTATCTATGAAGAACTCAGGACCTTTTCCCGGAAGATAAAGACCAGTTGCAGTAAGGACAGTCTGCACTCTTCCAGAGAGGCTTTTCAGGATTCTTCTCGCATCATCTTCATCCTTAGGCTTGCCAATCAAAATGCCATCTAGCATGACAAGCGTGTCTGCCGCTATGGCAGGGAGTGTGGGGATGAACATGGCACTCGATAGATATGACTCCAGTTTTGCCTTGGCGATGGAGAGCATCGCCTCTTCTGCAGTCATGCCATCTCTGCTCTCATCTACATCTGGGGAGAATACCTGGACCTTGCTTCCTCCCTTTTCAAGAAGACCTCTTCTATTGGGAGATGATGAAGAGAGCACAAGAGATGGGAAGCGTGAGGAGAATTCAAACTGCAGGTGGGTGGGTTCTTCAAAGCGTTTCATTCTCGTTCTCCAGCTCCTCGCTCTTCATTAGCCATTCCATTTCCAGATTCTCAAGCTCAGCCTGGAGAGATTCCTTCTCTGCAATCACCTTTGTTATTCTTGCGCCATTTGAATAGACAGCAGGGTCTTCCATTTCCCTCTCAAGGGCCTCTATGCTTTTTGCTATTTCTTCCATTCTCAAGGAGGCTTTATCGAGCTCCCTCTCAAGGGCCTTTATCCTATTTCTTTTGGCTTTCATCTGGTCATGGGAAAGCTGGCCAGGCTTTCTTTCTTCCTTTGCCTTCTCGCTCTCCTTTGTCCTGCTTCTCTTGACCTCATACCTTGCTTCCTTCTCTTCAAGCTTGTACTCAAAATAGTCATAGCCACCCTGGAAGAACTCTGGACCATCCTCTGTGATGTACAGGATCTTTGTTGCAAGGCACTTGATGAAGTGCTTGTCATGAGAGACGAAGATGACAGTTCCGGTGTATTCCTCAAGGGCCTTGAGCAGCATTTCCTTGGCGTTGATGTCAAGGTGGTTGGTAGGCTCATCAAGGAGCAATAGGTTTGATGGATGAAGCAATATCTTCAAAAGAGCCAGCCTGGATCTCTCTCCACCTGAGAGGATGCCTACTTTTTTGAATACATCATCATCGCTGAACAGGAATGAACCAAGCATTGACCTGAGTCTGGGCGCATCAGAGGTTGTTGCCACACTCTCCAG
>JAZURW010000162.1:0-10001 GCA_045606405.1 Candidatus Ornithospirochaeta sp.
AAGAAGCTGGTCGATATTGATGAATACCACAAGGTGCTCTCGTTTTGATCTCTCAATCGCATCAATGATAGAGGCTTCAAGAACCTTGTATGTTATCTCGTTCTGAGCATATGAGGAAACAAGTGAGGATATCTCATCGGAGATAGTGTAGACAGAGACATGCCTGCCAAGCTCGTTCATCACAAAGTCATCATCTGACAAACGCTCCTTGCTTGTTGCCTTATATCCTGAGATCACGATATTGTCGATGCCACAGGCCTTAAGTGTGCTTGCATATAAAGGAGCCCAAATCTGGCCATAGAAGAAGGAGGTTGTTGGAAGAACCCCATAGTCATGCCTGATTTGCTGGGTCATCTTCTCAATCTGGTTTGCCCTGTCCTTAGGTGGCATTAAAGAGAGGATCGCCTGCGAATATGAACCTGTGATAAGCTCAAGGTCCCCTCTCTTAGCAAGCAGTGAAAAGAGAGACCTATATTCAGGCTTGAACTCCCTTATGTACTTCATCATCGAGGATGATTGGTACAATGAAAGCTTGTAGCTTGGGTTGTTGTAAAGAAAGGAAATCAAGCTTTTATATACAGAGCCAAGTGCCCGTTCGAAAACGGGCACTGGTGAGCTCTTCGATATCTCTGTGTATATACCAAGCGTCAGTTTCATTTACCCTCTCTTGATTATGCACTTCTGAGGGCAAAGCTCTGCGGCTTTCTCCGCATTGTCCTGAGAAGCAGAGTAGTCATTTGAGGAGAGGAAGTTCTCAACCTTGAATGGAGAGTCCTCTACCTTCACCTGGCAAATCTTGCAGCCGATGCAGCCTACCTGACAGACCTTCTTGACCTTTCCGCCAGGAAGATGGTTATTGCATGCGACGATATACTCAGCTGAATAAGGAACCATCTTTATGACGCCGTTAGGGCAAACCTTCGTGCAAGCCTTGCATCCAATGCAGGCTTCTTTGTCAACCACAATATCGCCCTTCTCATTCTTGCTTATGGCTCCAACAGGACAAACTGCAATGCAGGAACCAAGATGGAGACAGCCTTCCTTACAGCCATTTGGACCGCCATGCAACAGAACAGCAGCATTGCAATCCTTTAGGCCTTCGTACTCATAATCCTGCTTTGTCACATCACTTGAGCCTGAACAGTGAACGAAAGCAACCATTCTCTCGCTCTCCTCAACCTCAATTCCAAGGATCTCCCCCATCTTCTTTGAAAGCTCATTTCCTCCTGGTGAGCAAAGGCCAGGAGCTGCTGAACCATCATAGACTGCCTCAGCATATGCAGAGCAGCCAGCATATCCACAGCCACCGCAGTTTGCGCCTGGCATGATAGCCTCGAGTGCGACAAGCTTCTCATCCTTCTCCACATGCAGCTTCTTGTCAGCGAAGGCAAGGGAGACACCGAGTGCAAGACCTAAAAGCGAAAGTACAATAAATGCAAATAGAATGTTCATGAATCCTCCCCCCTTAAGCCAAGCCCAGATTAGTGATAAGGCTGGAATCAAAGGCCATGAATGCCAAGGCCATGATGCCTGCTGAGATGAATGTGATAGGAACACCCTGGAATGACTTCCTGACAGGTGTCAGCTCAAGCTTCTCCCTTAAGTTTGCCATAAGCACGATTGCCATGGTGAAACCAAGCCCTGCTGCGATGCCAGCTACGAAAGACTGCAATAAGTTGTAGCCATTGTCGATATTGATGATGGCAATGCCGAGAACAGCGCAGTTTGTGGTGATAAGCGGAAGATAGATGCCAAGTGCCTTATACAAGGATGGTGACATCTTCCTGATTACCATCTCAACGAGCTGAACAAGAGCAGCGATAACAAGGATGAAGGAGATTGTCCTTAGATACTCAAGACCAAATGGCGCAAGCAGACCATAGTAGACAGCCCAGCAAGCAATGGATGCGACAGCTGTTACAAAGGTTACAGCAACACCCATTCCTATTGCGCTTTCGCTATTCTTGGAAACACCGATGAAAGGGCAAATGCCCATGAATTTCACAAGAATGAAGTTGTTGACGAAGATGTAGGCGACAAGAATTCCAATATAGCTCATCACTTTGCCTCCTTTGCCTTCTTTTCATTCTTGGCAGTGAACCAATTGAAGAAAGCTTTAAGATATCCCATTACAAGCAGAGCGCCCGCTGAGAGTGCAAGGACTCTTATTGGGGACTCTGAAAGGCCAGGCACATTGAATACAACATTGATATCCCCGAGATTGATCAATGTGATTGTGCCAGCGCCAAACATCTCTCTAATGAGAGCGATGAGAGTGAGGCCAAGCGTGAAGCCCACACCCATGCCGATTGCATCCAAAGCAGAGTCAAGAACAGTGTTCTTATTCGCAAAAGCCTCTGCCCTTCCAAGGATCACGCAGTTTACAACAATCAGCGAAAGGTAGATTCCAAGCGCATTATACAAGTCAATCATGAATGCATGCATCACCATCTCCAAGATTGTGACGAAAGATGCGATGATTACGATATAGGAAGGTATTCTTATTGAATCAGGAATGATGTTCTTCAAAAGAGAGATGAAGATATTCGATCCAAGCAGAACGAAGATGACTCCAGCTCCCATGCCGATTGCATTCCACACCTGCGTTGAGACCGCAAGGGTTGGACACATGCCGAGCATGATGATGAAGATTGGATTCTCCTTGAAGATGCCTTTAGTCAGTTCTTTGGAATGATTGCCCATTATTTACCCCCCTGTGCCTTTACATAGTCTGAGCCCTGCTTGATTACAGAGGAAATGCCATTGAATGTGATTGTTGCGCCTGAGATGGCAGCTGCCTCTCCTTCTGCAAGATCATTCTTGGATGTAGGGATTGCAACATCAGCACCCTTGCCCTTGAACATATCCATATACCAATCATTCTCAGCCTTCTTGCCAAGGCCTGCTGTCTCGCTGTTGTTGGTGAGCTTAGCCCCGATCAAGGAGCCATCAAGGTAATATGCGGTGATCACAGTCAAAGAGCCACCGTATCCTGAGCCCTCAAGCTCCAGCTCATATCCGCCAATCTCCCCATTGTCCTTTGTAAGAGGGGCAACTGCCCTAATGGAAGGATAATCAGGAAGAGAGACACTCACGCTCTCGCCAGGTGTCATGCCACCTGATACAGCCTTAGCAGCCTCAAGATTAGCCGCAGCCTGATTTGCGGCGATCCTTGGTGCTGTGACAGAGTTCACAAATGCGCAAAGCGATGCGCAAACTGCGCAGATAGCGAATAGGACAATGCCTGTCTTAAGATAATTCTTCATCACTTGGCCTCCTTAGCTATCTTCTCTGGCTTCACATAACCAAACTTTCTGACTTTGACATATCTGTCGATTGCAGGAGTGACCATGTTCATCAGAAGGATTGCGAGTGACACGCCCTCAGGAAGTGATCCGAAATACCTCAAGAGGAAGGTGAAGAAGCCACAGCCAAGAGCGAAGATGATCTCACCCTTTGGCGTTGAAGGTGTTGTGACCCAATCTGTTGCCATGAAGATCGCGCCAAGCATCAGTCCGCCTGAGAATACAGGAAGAAGCACCTCTCCGGAGAAGAGCCCATTGCCATAAGGAATGCCGCCAAAGACCCAAGCAAGAAGAGCAAAAGAGCCAATGAAGCATGTAGGGATCCTCCAAGTGATAATGCCTTTATAGAGGAGGAAGAGACCGCCAATGATGAGCAGAAGCGCACTTACCTCTCCAATACAGCCAGCGCTGTTTCCGAAGAAGGCATCAACTGCAAATGGATTGATTCCCAAGCTCTCTGCAACCTTAGTTGCGAAATCTGTGACCGGCCTTCCATTAAGAAGGTAGTGCTGGTCCCCTGTCATTCCCATTGAAAGGCCTGTCTTGAGAACAGAGAGAGGCGTTGCGCCTGAGAAGGCATCTGGAACAATATGATTTGCGTAGCTTGCCCTTGACAGCACATCTGCAGAGCCTAAGAGGGTCTTAGGAAGCGTGAATGAGCTCATCTGGGAAGTGAAGGAGAAGAATACGAAGACTCTTCCTGCTATCGCAGGATTGGCCCAGTTCGCACCGAGTCCTCCGAAAGTCCACTTTGCGACAGCAATGGCGAAAAATGATGCCAGAACCGGAATGAGGAAAGGAACCTGTGGAGGCATGTTCAGACCAATCAGCAAGCCTGTGAGGACAGCTGAATAGTCATTGATTGTGTATTCCTTGGCAACCTTGCCGAGAAGGTACTCTGTCAAGACAGCTGAAAAGACAGAGATAGCGACTGTGACTAGCGCTCTCAAGCCGAATACGTAGACTCCCCATGCTGTGGCAGGAAGAAGAGCGATAATCACATAAAGCATGGACTTGTCTGTTGAGAGAGGCCCATGGATATGTGGGCTGGTTCTTACTTTCATCATTTCCTCCTCCCCAGCTTCTTACCAAGCTTGAAACCCTGGACAAGCGGGATATGCGATGGACAGGTGTAAGCGCAGCAACCGCATTCCTTGCAATCCATGAGGCTATAGTCGCTCATTGCCTCCTGATATCTGCCATTCTTGATCAATCTGAACATCTTGTTAGGCTGGAGGCCCATTGGACAGTGCTGCACGCACTTTCCGCAGGAAACGCATGGGAACTGCTTTGAATCGTCGATTGTGAGAGGGACAGCAAGCAGACCTGATGAGCCCTTGAGTGTGGGTGTTTGGTCATCAGAGACCCCAAAACCCATCATAGGACCACCGGAGATAAGCTCTGAAAGATCATCCTTCACACCACCTGCGTACTCCAGAAGATAGGAGAACTTGGTGCCAATTGGAGCTATTACATTCTTTGGCTCCACGACTGACTCGCCAGAGATGGTGATGACTCTCTCGAATAAAGGCTTATGGAGCTTTGCAGCCTCATAGATTGCGTAGGCTGTTCCAAGGTTGCAGACAACAGCGCCAATATCCAAAGGAAGCTTGCCTGATGGGATCTCCCTATTGATGCAAGCCTTCAAAAGCTGCTTCTCGTCACCCTGAGGATACTTCATCTTCAGAGGCTGGACCTTTATTGGATATCCTAATGCCTTGACTCTGGAATCAAGAAGCTCAATTGCATCTGCCTTGTTGAGCTCAACACCGATTATGATGTTCTCTGGCTCAACTGCCTTGCTTGCAACCATTATCCCTTCAAGCACCTCGTCTGTATTCTCAAGCATCAATCTATAGTCGCAGGTGAGATAAGGCTCACACTCTGCTCCATTGATGACAAGGTACTCAACCTTCTTGCCAAGAGGAATGGAGAACTTCACTGAGGTTGGGAAGGTTGCGCCACCCATGCCTACAATGCCCATCGCCTTGATCAGGGCCTGGATCTCCTCCTTGCTCTGACTCTTCCAATCAAATGTCTCTGTGAATGGATCGGATTGCTCCTCATTCACCTTTATGACCAACGCATCAGCAACAGCGCCGGATGCGAGCTCTACCTTGCGTACTTCTGTAACAACGCCATCAACTGGGCTATGAACATCAGCTGATATAAATGAGGAAGCCTGTCCAATAAGCTCACCCTTGCTGACTAGGTCTCCCTTTGCCTTCAGGGCTTTTGCAGGAGCACCCAAATGCTGGGACATCGACACTATAAGCTCCTCTGGAAGAGGAAGTCTTTCGATGCACTTATCCTTTGAAAGGCTCTTTTTATCAGCAGGATGCACGCCGCCTCTAGAGAAAGTGGCACTTTTTAACACGAAATCACACTCCTTATTCTTTACGGATATCATAAACTTAAACTGGTAAAAGCACAATCAACAACACTCCTTTTGATACAAAACACGAAACTTTTAGCCACATTTCATGATTCTTTAAGATGAATTTCCCAATTTTTTCACCTATCGATAATTAATTACTTAAATATTGCCATAAAAAACGCTCTCCGCTGTCTTAGAATCCCCAATCTATGATATTATTAAGACATGAACAAGCTTTTCCAATTCGCCTATTCCAAGCTTAAGGGCATCAAGGTTTATGCGCTTGTCGGAAGATCCGGCACAGGCAAAAGCCACCACTCCAAGCAGGTTGCGGCGAAGCACAAGATCGATCTCATCATAGATGATGGGCTGCTAATCAAAGGAGACAGGATCCTTGCTGGACACTCTGCCAAGGAAGATCCAAACTTCATCTCCGCGGTGAGAACTGCTGTCTTTGATGACCCTGACCATAAGAATGAGATTGAAAGCGCGCTTTTGAAGCAGAAATTCAGGAAGATCCTGATAATCGGCACCTCAGAGAAGATGATTGTGAAGATCACCAAGCGCCTTAATCTGCCACAGCCAGAGAAAATCATACATATCGAGGAGATTTCATCGCCTGAGGATATAGAGATGGCAATGAGGATAAGGTTCACAGAAGGAAAGCACGTGATTCCCGTTCCTCCGATTGAGATCACAAGATCCGCGCCGCAGATAGTATACGATTCGCTGAAGGTTTTCCTTGGAAGAGCAAAGAACGGAAAAGTTCAGACCTCAGAGAAGACCATTGTAAGACCTGAGTTCTCAAGGCCAGCAAAGGATGAGATCTCAGAAGCCCAGCTGACGCAGATGGTCAAGCACGCGATCGGAGAATACGATGCCGTGATGAAGGTGAAGAAGGTAAGAGGTGTCAAGACCCCTGACTCGAGCTATGCAATCTATGTCACGCTCCTCCTCCCAATCAGGCATTACATCTCCATATCAATCTCCGACTTGCAAGAGTATATCTCGGAATGCCTCGAGAAATATGGAGGCATACTCGTGAAAAGAGTCACCATAGAAATAGAGGAATGGGGCTAGAGGTCGTGAGACTCAGCAAGTGTTTTTGGCCCACCATCTTGCTTTGATATTGAATTCAGCACCTGAGGACCCTTGTTCGCATTCTTCTTTCTGTTCTTCTTTCTAGTGGAAGCTGCGCCCTCACCTGCCTTTCTCATGTTCTTGCCGCTTTGGATGCGCTTCTTATTCGGCTTTCTTACCCTGTTAGTGGAATAGCCATGGTCTGCCATGAACATCCCAGCGGCCTTCTCAAGCTCATAGTTTGGTGGAGTGGCTGGGCTTATCAGGACCTTAGCTTGCCTGAACACATCCCTGAATATCTCGTCATTGGAGAGATCCTCGATCTTATCGAACACTATTGCAGGTTTGAGCATATAGTAGAACATATCGCTCTTCGAAACCTTCTCTCCCTCCTCCTTTCCAGAGAGAACCTTGTTATCGAGCTCCTTTAGAGAGGCTATGACAGCGGGAAAGTTCACATACACTGAATAGCAGGGAAGCATATATTGAAGCAGCTTATGCTTATACAGGCTCTGCATGATGCCAGCAGAGCAGCCAGAGGAGAGTATCTTCATGATCTCCTCAGTCATCCTAGAGGTGGAGCAAGAGGAGATGGATGGAGCGTTCTTCTTTATCGCAAGCTTCACATTCCACTTCAAGGCAAAGCCTGTGGTCACATGGTACTTGATCGCTCTAAGCATCCTCACAGGATCCTCTGTGAAGGAATACTTTAGAGGAATAAGCGATCTGATGAGCTTTTTCTCAAAGTCCTCCATGCCTGAGCAGAAATCGAGCACCTGGCCGTTCTGGGGATTGTAATAGAGAGCATTGATTGAGAAATCCCTGCGCTTCGCATCCTGCTCAATAGTCCCAAATACGTTGTTATTCCCCTCTTCGAAGTTCTCCTCGTCAGAGCGGAAAGTCGTCACCTCGATTATCTTCTCACCAAAGAAGAGGTGGACTATTCGGAAACGCTTTCCTATGATTCTGGAGTTCCAGAAGAGCCTTTGCACCTGTCTTGGGGATGCTGAGGTTGCGATATCAAAGTCCTTAGGCATCCTTCCAAGCATCAAATCCCTGATTGAGCCGCCGACAACATAGGCCTCAGCCCCCGATGCCTGGAGCTTCCTTATAGCCCAAAGAGCATCCCTGTCAATCATGGAATTCTTTATAGGATGCTCCTTGTTTGTATATATCTTCGCTATAGGGATGGATTTGCCATCCCCATCTGTTTTATATCTGATGAACACGCGACTATGATACAGTGATTTATCAAAGGTGGCAACCAATAGAGTGCGTGCAAATCTAGCCTTGCCACTGTTTCTATTAAGCGAAAAAAAGGTTACAATGCATTTGTTTCAAGACCAAGTTGGTGAAATAACACCCGATAAAGAGGTTCATATGATAGATCCAGTAATCCTAAAAGGCTTCAGGGACTCCCTCCCATATGAGGAGATTCCAAAAAAGAAGATCATACGCAGGCTTGAAGATGGCTTTGCATCCTTTGGCTTCGTGCCAATAGACACTCCTGTGCTAGAATACACAAGCGTACTTTTGGGAAAAGGCGGCGGCGAGACAGATAAACAGGTATTTCATTTCGAGGATAACGGCGGAAGAGAGGTCGCAATGCGCTTTGACCTCACAGTGCCTTTCGCAAGATTCATGGCAGCCCACAATCCAGAGCTTGCGCTCCCTTTCAAGAGATACCATATCAACAAGGTCTGGAGAGGCGAAAAGCCACAGAAGGGAAGATATAGGGAGTTCATCCAGTGCGACTTCGACATCGTTGGAGTTGACAACGCCTTAGCTGATTTCGAAATCCTTGCGATGATGCATAACTCCTTCAAGCTCCTCGGAATCGATGGCTACACCTTCCACCTCTCACATAGGGGTCTCTTCAACACATTCCTTGAGAAGCAGAACCTCCTTGATAAATCAGTGGATATCCTGAGATCAGTAGACAAGCTAAGAAAAATCGGCCAAGAGAAGGTCATAGAGCAGCTTGCTGAGATCACAGGAGATGAGGAGAAGGCCAAGCTGATTCTTTGCTACATCACATCAGGCGAGAATTCCTCATTCGAGGAGACTCTCGACAAGCTCACAACTCTTGCAGGAGGCCCATGCCCTGGCAGCCAGAGGCTTAGCGAGATATACGAGCTTCTCTCTGCGACTGGCATCAGTGAGAGATTCATCCTCGATCCTTCCATCACAAGAGGTCTCGACTACTACACAGGAATCGTCTATGAGACATTCCTTGATGAGCTTCCATCACTAGGCTCAGTCTGCTCTGGCGGAAGATACAATGACCTTGCTTCCCTGTACACAAAGGAGAAGCTCCCTGGCGTTGGCTCATCAATTGGGCTAGACAGGCTGCTTGCAGGTCTCGAGGAGCTTAAGAGCCCTCTTTTGGAGAACACAGCAAGCGCAGATATCCTGCTCCTTCATAGAGAGGAGGACAGAGCGAAGGCCTTCAGGACCGCTTCGCTTTTAAGAGAGAGTGGCATCAAAGTCGATGTATTCCTCTCGCCAGAGAAGAAGATGAAGCAGATCTTCGAGTATGCAGATAAAAACCGAATCCCCTACTCACTCACCTTCACAGGCGAGCTATATAATCTGAAGAACCACAAGAGCAGAGAGACATTCTCGTCAGAGGACCTTTCAGAGGTGATCAAGGCAGTTCTTAATTGATGGACTTCAAATCACTGCCAGTATACAGGCATAGAGAGAGCATACTTTCTGCCCTTGAAAAGAATCAGGTGATCATCGTGGAAAGCCCTACAGGCTCTGGAAAGACCACCCAGATTCCTTTGATTCTCAAGGAAGCCGGGTATGACCAGAAAGGCATAATAGGCATCACCCAGCCACGAAGAATAGCGACGCTATCGATTTCGGAGTTCATCAAGAGGCAAATTGATGACAAGGGCAGCTATTGCGCATACACAATGCGCTTCTCAGACACTTCAACAGCTGAGACAAGAATCAAGATAATGACAGATGGAATCCTTCTCCAGGAGGTGAAGGAGGACCATCTTATGAGCAAGTATTCCGTGCTAATGGTCGATGAGGCCCATGAGAGAAGTCTCAATATCGACTTCATCCTTGGATTGATCAAAGAGGTGATCTCTGAGAGAAAGGATCTGAAGGTAATCATATCCTCTGCGACCATAAACTCAAAATCGTTCTCGGAGTTCTTCTCAGACGCGCCAATCATCTCAATAGACAGCAAGCCATATGAGGTGGAGGTGCGCTATGTTCCAGCA
>JAZURW010000163.1:0-11482 GCA_045606405.1 Candidatus Ornithospirochaeta sp.
TCGACAACAATTGTTCCATCAGTTGAACTGTTATAAGCCACAGAAGAGCTACCAAGAATATTGAATGTACAATTTGATGCTACAATGCTTGCTTTTGATGCTGTGAAATACAAACAAAGAGAAGCATATTCTTCAACATCTGACTTATCCATGCAATTGAGTTCACAGCTGTTGAGTGTTGTAACACTCTTGGCAGCAGCAACGTTTACAACATTGAGACCTGTAAGTACAGAATCTGTGATTGAAATGTATGCAGGAACTCCGCTATCGCCAACAGAAGTAGCAACCATAACTGCATAGTTGTCTGCTGTTGCAATAACATTATCAACCACAAGATTTACTGGCTGATTGATAACGTTGATTGCTCTTTCGCCGCTAGCTTCAATTGTAAGATTCTTGATTATGACATCACCAGCAACTTCAACATTGATTGCTCTTCCTGCTGTTGATGCAAGAGTTTTGCCATTACCGTCGATAGTCAGAGGCTTATTAATTGTAATAATCTCACTAGCTTCTACATCAGAAAGGAGCAAGATTGTATCGCCAGGCACTGCAAATTCAATAGCTTCTTCCAATGTCTCAAATGAGTAGTAATAAGGGCCAGGATAAATGATTGCAGCCTCAGAATTAGAAACAACATCGTCCAAATTATCAACGAGGATCCTTCCATCTGTTGCATCGTTCTTTGCTATTCTAGAATCACCCATGATATTGAATGTACAGTCTGTTGCAGCAATCTGTGCACCTGTTGCATCCTTATTCAATGCAAGTGCTGAATAGGATTCAACATCTGTTAAATCATTGCAATTGATTGTACAATTATCAACCTCGACTATTGATTGTGGTCCTGCAACATTAACTACATTCAGTCCTGTGAGTGTAGAGTTTGCAACCTTTACTTTAGAACCCTCTGATGATGCTGCTATGTTTAGAGTATAATTAGCTGCGAATGCAACAACATTATCTATAGTCAATGAAACTGGTTTTTGAATAATGTTAATAGCTCTTTCACCACTACAATCGATAGATAAGTCTTTAATTACAACTTCACCTTCTGTTGAAACATTGATAGCTCTACCTGCTGTTGATGTAAGCTTCTTGCCATTACCATCAATCGTTACTGGCTTTTCGACAACGATTATTTCTGAAGATGAAATATCTTGTAAGAGAACGATTGGACCATCTCCCTTTTCTAAGGCATCTTTGAAAGCATCAAGAGTATCAACAGGATAAATATTGCCTTCAGCAATTGTGATATATGATGCATGGAAGACGTGAAGTGTTAATACGCCAGATGCTGGATCATAGCTGTACCATTCTTCGGTCTCTGATGGAGTTGAAGAAAGAATATTCTCCTTAGATTCGCCATTTTCGTCTGTTACGTGGATTACCTGTGTGATATCAAGGCCTGCACCAACATTATAAGCAACCTCTACCAATGTTGTGTTGTCCTGGCTGACGTTAAGTGTTAAGTCGAATACCTTAACATTATCAAAAGAAGCAATAGAGATGTTTGCAACAGCTTCTTCTGTCTTATCAGCTTCAACAATGCCTGTCATGACCTTGCCAGCAGCAACTTCATCAGTTACATCAAGCTTTGTTCCTACAGGGAGCTTAACTGTCAGCGCACCATTTGAAACTGCTGCTTCTTTTGTTGTTTCAACGACACCTGCAACTACTTCGTCATCTTTGACTACTGGCTGGTTTTCGATAACAATCTCAGATACGATTGGATCTACATCACCATATGAACCTGTGTCTTCACCGCCAATCTCAACATCCTGTGTGATTTCAGAAAGGAAGCCTTCAATAACAGTTGTTGCACCGCCAAATACTGTTACCTTAACTGATTCCTCTGCCTTTACCATATTGTCAGAAGGGTCAACATACCAAACCTTAACATCATGAATACCTGTTGAAAGTCTTACTGACTCATCTGTAGGTAACTCGTATTCTTCACTATCGATCTGAGCCATATTTGGAGCAACTGTTGCTGTTGAACCATCTCTTAATGTGATTGTGATATCACGAAATGCAATATATCCATCGCCTGCCATCTGAGCAGTAACAGGAATAGAGATTGACAATGCACTATCATTTGCCTGTGCCTTGACCTGAGCACCCATCAGGGATCCTGCGTATACAGCAACTGATGCATTTACATCTGCACCGGCTTCCACTGCCTTAAGCTCGAAGCTCCAGATGCCCTGTGAAAGTTCAATTGAATCACCGAGTCCTGCCTCGAGCTTTGTCCAATCAGCAGTCTCACCATAATTGAATACTTCGCTAGCAGCATCTGCCTTGTAATACCAATCAAGGTCATCAAATGATGCATATTCGACTGAAGCAGAAAGGCCCTTGCCTTCTGCTGCACCAAGCTTTACAGTTACCAGGTTCTTGCTTGTGTCAACATTGTTTTCACAAGATACGAATAAACCCAATAAAAGAAGAGCGCTAAATAAGAAAACCAATCCCTTTTTCATGTTTTCTCCTTTTTTGTACTAATTCCAGACACTCATTCCTCTGAGAGGAATCCTATAATCTATTTTTAAACTTCCCCCTTAAGAGCAGTTCAATTGCCATTTCCACCACTGACAGTCGCTGATAGTGATGATGTTCCATATCCATTGCTGAAGATACATCTGACTGAGTATGACTTCTTTCTTGGAGCTTCAAATGAGAATGTGCTTTTGTTTGCCTCAGATGTGGCTGTTCCACTGGTTTCCCATCTATAGCTAGTAATAGGGAAGGCCCCGTTCTTATCCACGACTTTGAAGGTGAACACGCTTCCTTCCTGCGAGACCTGAATAAGCTCACCTCTTGGATCCTTCTCCTCACGCTCAGGATTAAAGCTGCCAGAGACGCCAGGGATCAGATATGGGCAGACGGTGCATATCTTATTGGCTCCCTCCTTCTCTAGGCTATGGCCGTCACTTGTCCCATCCTTCTTCACATTACAGATAACGCATTCTATCCAATGCTCGTCTGCGTTATATGCGTAATTTGGATTTCCATCTTCATTGTCGAACTCATGTACAGGCTCTCCAACCTCAAAGGTATCTAGCTTGTTGGTCTCACCGCATACACAGCTCTTGTAATAGATATCGCCATGATCGCAGTTTGCAGGCGCCTTAATGAATCTTTCGCTTGCATTCTTCTCTGTGAAGGAGTGTTCAATAGCCTCTGTTCTGTGACTCTTGTCACGAGAGCATTCATGCCAATGATGAGTTGAGTCTGACGACCATGTAGTCTTATAGGAGTGTCCTAGGGCAGGTATCGTGATATCCTCAATTGCTAACGATGCCCCCTCATTTGCGAAGTTAAGACCGCAGCGAGAGCAATTAAAGTGCCTTCTTGTTCCCTCGGATTCACAATCAGGCTCAACTCTCTTCACCTCGCTAAGGTCATGGTCAAGCTTTTCTCCAGTCTTTATGGTGACCTCTCTTCCACATACAATGCAAAGACCCTTCTTGTAAGATCCTTCTGTACATGTTGCGGGGATCACCTCTGCATCCTCTCCTACTTCATGCTCGTGGGATGACAGAATCTCTTCCTTCTCCTTTCCACAGATTCCGCAAGTGTAGATCTTCAAACCATCCTTGTCCTCTGTAGGATATTCCTTGACCTCACCGTTATCCCACTCATGCTCTGCCTTTTCAAGCATTTCACCGCACCACACGCATTCATACCAATGGGAATCATCGTTTGAGCGGAATTCTCCATCGCTCTCATGGTCAACTTTGTCCAATGCAATATCATCGATAAGCGTTCTGCCTTCACTGTCTTCGTAATTCAATTCACAGATTTCACAGTGATAGTGCTCCACCTGTCCGTTGTTTTCACAAGTTGGCTCAATTCTTCCCATGAGAACAAGACTATGGCCAAGAGGAGCAATCTCAACATCCTCAAGCTCATAGCACCCATCTGAATCCGAGTATTTTCTGCCACACTCCTCGCAATAGTAGTATTCCAGATTACCTGCTTGCGTACAGGTAGCTTCAACTCTGCCTACATGCTTGAGAGGAATGAATACTGGCACAGCTTCATTATTAGCAGGGTCCATGCTCTCCTTAAGCTGCACATAACGGCCGTCAACATATGCCCATATCCAATCTTCACCAGCAATCCAGCCTGCGAAATGGAAACCATCCTTCTCCATCTCCGGAAGGCGTGCCCACTTGCTATTCCCATCCACTCCCATGTGCTCAATGTGCTCAAGGTTTTCAGCATGCTTCAATGCGTCTTCATTGACGTGCTCCACATTCGCATCAAGATAAAGATATCTAAGGAGCTTCGCATCCTCTGGGTTATCAAAACCTCCAAACTCCTCAATAGGCATTGAGCCGAATTCTGTATGGATCTCGCCTGGGATGGAAATATGCTCAAGTGCCGCACCCTCCACCACAGTTGCGATGTAATATGTCAAATCGTCAGAAAGCTCGAACTTCAAATAAGGAAAGATATTGGAATTGACGCTTCCCTGCTCATTTGGAACCTTCTCCAAATCAAGATTGCATGAGAAAAGAAGGAAAACAACTGCAATCAATATAGCTGATAACGCTCTCTTCATATGCCCCCCTTAAAACATCATTTCCAAAGACAGAGTCAAAGGATCGATCAAATATGTCATGCTGCTCATAAGAGGCTGGGTTGCAGGCTGATAAGCTGCTGTCATTCTTGTTCCGAGATTTAGCCTGAAGGCGTCTGAAATCTTAAAGCCACAGTCAATTCTTGCACCCATTATTGAAGACATGTTGTACATTCTTGCATTGATATGAGCCATCGCTCCGGCAAAAAGACCTGCTGAAAGCGAGAAATCACCTTTCACTATGGCTTTTGCATCAACGCCCAGGAAAGCCTTGATGTAATGAACATCATGCGCCTCAGGAATCACAGTGTCCTTCTTGATGGCAAGAGAGTACCCTGCTCCTAGATAGAAGCGAAGTCTTTCAGCTGGGGAGTATCCAAGATCAATATCTGCTGTGACTGCATAAGCTGAGCTGGAGATGCTGTTCTCCTTTGCGATATGGCGTCCATTGTAGAAATCATATACCGCGAGAGAATAAGGAGCTGATGTCAATCTTAGAGAGAAGTTATTTGCTTTCTCTGTTTTATCGACAACGATAAGCCCCAGAGTCTTTATTGGTGTTTTCACACCATCAGATTCCGCGTATATCTCAAAAAGATTGAGAGTGTCCTTCTCAAAAGGAGTTCTGACGCTCTTGATGCTTGCCTCGATTGTTGTCCATGGCCCGCCATTCAATCTATAAGAGAAGCTATCTGCTTCATTACCGTAATCAAAGGACCACTGGGCATAGTGCTTATCCGCATCATGGATATGGATGAGCTCAGCCTCGATTTCATTCTCACCATCGATGGAAACCATCAAGGAGCCCTCCTCCTCAGGAATGGTCTCAATCCAACCTATTTCATTACTGGATTTATATTTAATTAAATCAACTCCAGATGCGAAAACACATGCTGTAGTAAAAAATACGCTCAGCAGCGATACAAAGAATTTATTCATTATAATACCCAACACTAAAACACTACCCCCTTATCTTGCCATAAGTCAAGATTGTCATTTGCTTTTCAGTATTAAGTACACATTTTAGCTATTTTGTATAATATTCTTTTAAATCATATGACTCTTATATCGCTAATTTAAGGAAAAACAGTCAATTTCAAGAGCTCAGTCCTCAAGCATTATGCTGAGAATCTCCTTATCTGTCTCCCTCATTCCATCCTTGCCAACCTTGCCAAAGGCCTTGATTGTATCCTCTACATCATCCTTGACAAGGCCATCTCCACCCTCAAAGGATTTATGAGCTTCCAGACTCATCTCAACGGCGAGAATCGCCGCCTCAAGAGAGGATGATATCTTCGCAGCGCAGGATGCCTTGGCGCCATCGCATACTATGCCGCCCACCATCGCAAGAGTGTTTGAGATCGCATTCGAGATCGCATCCATCCTTCCACCCATCAAATATGCAATTCCAGCAGAGGCACCCGCAGCTGCTGAAACAGCGCCGCAATATGCAGACAAGGGGCCTATGTATTTCTTCTGATGGATAGCTGTCAAGTTGGAGAGAGCCAGAGCTCGTAGGGTCCTATCCTCGCCGCACTTCAGGTATTCGCCATACTCTATGACAGGAAGAGACACTGTAAGACCTTGATTCCCACTTCCGGAATTGATTACCACAGGAAAAGCTCCCCCTGACATCCTGACATCAGAGCCTGCGGAAGCCTTGGCCCTTGCGCGTATCCTCACATCATCCCAATCGTAGTATTTCTTCAAAGTCTTCCCGATTGAGCAGCCGTAGTTATTCCTAAGCCCTTCTTCAGCGATTGCCCTATTAAGCTCCACCTGTTGGGAAAGAACATCACGAATCATCTCCAAATCCACGTTGTCTACATAATCGATGATGCGCTCGATATTGAGCTGATCCCTCAAGGCATCGAGATTATCCTCACTTCTTTCCTGCTGGGAAAGAGTGTGCTTTACTCCGTTCTTCTTTATATAGGCAATCTCATCATGACACTCAATCAAAGCAGCTTCAGAGGACTCCTCTCCTGCTATTGCAACGACAGAGATATAGAGGCCAGCGACTCCATCCTTCAAGGACACGGAGCAAAAACCCGTCCCCAAAAGCTCTCTCGTTCTTTCCCTATGCTCCTCTGTTATCGTATAAAGAACCTCAAGACGCCTTCTGCTATCACCTCCGATAGCTCCTAGGATAGAAGCCGCCTCAATGCCCTTCATCCCTCCTGAGTTGGGGACAGTCACGCCCTTCACGTTCTTGACTACATTGCCGCTACAGGATACAAGCAACCTCTCCGGCGCCCTTCCAAGGGCAGCGACAGCGGCAGCAGATGCATACGCGATAGCAACGGGCTCAGTGCAGCCAAGCGCAGGCTTCAGCTCTTCACAGAGTATTCTTGTGTAGGTATCGTAAAAGGGCTTAGTGTTCATATCCTTATGATAAATTGTATGAGGGTTTTTAAAAAGCATTTATTATCATTCGCCATCTTTGGCATTCCAGATCCCCATGGGGCATTATTTAAAACTCTACAGGGTAAACTATTGCACAAAACCAAGAAAATATATCAAAATACAATCTCGGTGATTATACTTGCCTAAAACTCGAAAATCACCGATTATATATATAATTTGGAGAGATGGCCGAGAGGCCGAAGGCGCGTCCCTGCTAAGGACGTATGTGGGTAACTGCATCGGGGGTTCGAATCCCCCTCTCTCCGCAATGAGACCGTAGCTCAGCTGGATAGAGCATCAGTTTGCGGAACTGAGGGTCGGAGGTTCGAACCCTCTCGGTCTCGTATCAAGCTCCATCAGGAGCTGTTTTTTATTCCAAAATCACCCCCTTTCTATCCCCAGAATCCTATTTAGGCTATACTTGAGGCATGGAGAGCAGATGCTACATCGCAATTGACTTGAAATCCTTCTATGCCTCTGTAGAGTGCATTGAGCGCTCCCTTGATCCCATGACAACTAATTTAGTCGTTGCTGATGCATCAAGGACCGAGAAGACAATATGCCTTGCTGTCTCGCCCTCCCTGAAAAAGCATGGCATCGCAGGAAGAGCAAGGCTCTTTGAGGTGATAGCAAAGCTAAAGGAGGTCAACAGAGAGAGGCAATACAAAGCCCCGGGAAGGCGCTTTGTCGGCTCATCCTTCTCTGATCTGGAGCTAATGGAACATCCAGAGCTCGAGATAGGATATATTTCAGCACCTCCTAGAATGGCGCTTTACATGCAATACAGCGCAAGAATCTACAATACTTACCTAAAATACATCTCACCTGATGACATCCATGTCTACTCAATAGACGAGGTATTCATAGATGCAACGGACTATCTGAAGCTCTATAAGCTATCTGCAAGGGAACTAGCGATGAAGATGATCCTTGACATCCTATCCTCAACCGGAATTACAGCTACAGCAGGCATAGGCACTAATTTATACCTTGCCAAGGTTGCAATGGATATCAAGGCAAAGCACATAGTCGCAGATGAAAACGGTGTGAGGATCGCAGAACTTGATGAGATGTCCTATAGAAGAGAGCTTTGGAGCCATAGGCCATTGACTGATTTCTGGAGAGTTGGAAGAGGCTATGCCTCAAAGCTCGAGGCAAAAGGTCTATACACAATGGGAGATATTGCGCGCTGCTCAATTGGAAAGGAGTACCAGGTCCATAACGAGGAGCTTCTCTACAAGCTGTTTGGAGTCAATGCCGAGCTTCTGATTGACCATGCATGGGGATATGAGCCATGCACGATGAAGGCGATAAAAGAATATAAGCCAGAGACAACATCCCTTGGGTCTGGACAGGTTCTACATTGCCCTTACTCCTTTGATAAGGCGCTGATCATCGTCAAGGAGATGGCAGAGAGCCTGTCTCTTGACATGGTTGAGAAGAGAGTCCTCTCTGACACCTTTGTCCTCACCGTTGGATATGATATCGAGAACCTCAAAGACCCTGGGCGAGGCTATTCTTATACAGGCGAGATAAAGAAGGATTATTATGGCAGAGAAGTCCCCAGGCATGCGCATGGGACTAAGCACAGCAGCGAAAAAACCTCCTCCACAGAGGAGATTGTCAGCGCATTCACGACTCTTTTCAAGAAGATAGCAGATAGGAATCTTCTTATCAGGAGAATCAACGTGTCCGCCGCCAACCTCGTGCACGAGGATTACGAAAGAACATCTCCCAAGCAACTTGATCTCTTCAACGATTCTGAAGAGGAGAGAAGAAGAAGCGAGAAAAGAGAGAAGGAGAGGAATATACAAGAGGCGACTATAAAGATAAAGAAGGAGTTCGGAAAGAACGCCATCCTAAGAGGGCTAAGCCTCGAGGATGGGGCTACTATGAAGGAAAGAAACTGCCAGATTGGAGGGCATAAGGCGTGAATAGGGATTATAGCGACATCTTGAACTTGCCTCACCCTGTCTCGAGAAAGCATCCTCAGATGAGCTTATATGACAGGGCTGCCCAATTCTCTCCATTTTCTGCCCTGACAGGATATGATTTAGCGATAAAGGAAACAGAGAGAATCACAGAAAAGAGAGCTGTTTTGGACGAAAGCAGGAAAAAGGAGCTCGACGACAAGCTAGGCGTGCTCATCAAGGAAGGCTTGAGAAGAAGAGTAAGGATATCCTATTTCATCCCTGATGATAAAAAAGAGGGAGGAAGCTACTCAGAGAAAGAGACGTGCATCTCAAGAGTGGATGCCTATAAAAGGGAGCTCTTGCTTGATAATGGCCAAAGCATCAAGCTAGATGATATCATCGATCTAGCAACCGTTGACTCTGATATTGTTCGCTAGCGCCATCGCATCTCCCAATTAGACATCGTCCTCTTTTCATCTTGTGGCTTGTATATCAACAACCCTTGATTCATGCAGGTTTTTTCAGATATCTTTTACTTAGCGTTCCTGGTTGTGGAAAGCTTCTGGAGATGTATCGAAGTGGTCATAACGAGAACGACTCGAAATCGTTTGACTGGCCAAAAGCCGGTCCGTGGGTTCGAATCCCACCATCTCCGCTAAAGAGCAGCTCCTCAGCTGCTTTTTTATTGCTTTCAAGAATACAAGCTGCTGAAAGCCATAGCCAATCTAGTGAAAAGAAAAGCAAGATGGGAGATCAAAACGCAGCAATCACTCTTCTGCGCAATCCTCAACATACTCTAGGATATCACCTGGCTGGCAGTCCAAAGTCTTGCATATGGCATCGAGCGTGCTGAATCTTATCGCTTTCACCTTGCCTGTCTTCAAGCAGGAAAGGTTGACATTTGATATGCCCACCCTCTCTGCTAAATCATTGAGCTTCATTTTCCTGTCAGCCAAAACCCTATCTAAGCGAATAACAATCATATCGTGTGGTCAACCTCATCCTGAAGACTTATCCCATAATGGATGATATATGAAGCGAAAATAAATGCAATACCAGAGAAAACCTTCTCAAGAAAGCCAGAGCCTGTGGAAAGCTGGATGAGATTGTTCAGCATCATATTGGCAACATTGCAAATCAAAAGCTTCAAAATAGGAACAATCACAGCTGAAAAGAGCTGCAACAAGCCATAATAGAGAAGATAGGAGGCATTCTCTTTTATGAATATCCTATCTTCAGAGACATTCGTGAACACCTTTGCTAAAAACCAAAAAGCAAGAATCTTTGGAACAGCATCCAGCGCAAACATCAGAAAAAGCACTACCTGCGTGCCTGGGTAGACCTTTCCATCTCGTGCAATGACGAGGATATCATCATTGGTTTGCACAGTAAAGGATCCTCCATACTCACCCTTCTGCGCCCCACTATAGAAAGCTCCCTCATAGTGTTCAGAGTCTGCTCTAAGAGAGAAGGTCTGTCTGCCTAATGCACTCAAAAGCATGCCGAAGACCATGAATAGAATCACAAAATAACAGCAATACCGCACTATCCCCGCTGCCGCTATCGCGGTGCTTTTCTTAAATGCTCTCGCCTTCATAGTTACACCTCTTATTCTTTTAATATCGTGTAAATTATCCTTTGTCAATTAATTTTTAATGTTTATCGTTATATTTTTAATATATCATTGTTCTTTTTTTACTATCAATTCCCTCTTTGTCTGTTATCATAGAAGAGAGGCTTTTATGAAAATTGCAATTATCACAGGTGCATCCTCAGGAATGGGGAGAGATTTCGTTTCTGCAATAGATCAAGCGTATGAGCTTGATGAAATATGGGTCATAGCAAGAAGGGAGGGAAAGCTCAAGGAATTGGTAGGCAAGGCAAAAGCCTCCATAAGGCCCATTGCCCTAGATCTTTCCCTTGACCACTCAATCTTGCATATCTCCTCCCTCCTTTCTGAGACAAACCCTGATGTGAAAGCGCTAGTCAATGCCGCAGGCTATGGAGTGTTCGGAGCCTTCAAGGATATCACGCTTGAGGATTCAAGAGGGATCGTGGATTTGAATGACAAAGCGCTTGTTGCCATGACATACGCTGTGCTTCCCTTCATGAAAAGAGGCTCTGCGATCATAAACCTTGGCTCCAACTCCTCTTGGCAGCCTGTCCCTTATATGGCTGTATATGGAGCCTCAAAGGCTTTTGTGCTATCTTTCTCAAGAGCACTATCCGTAGAGCTCAAGGAAAGAGGAATAAGGGTTCTTGCCTGCTGTCCTGGCTGGATAAAGACAGAGTTCTTCGATCGCGCTGTCAGAGATGACACTATCAAGTACTATGACAGATTCTATGAAAGCAAGGATGTTGTGGCAAAGGCGATGAAGGACCTGAAAAAAGGAAAGCTCGTATCAATTCTCGGCTTTCCTGTGCGAATGCAGGTAAGGCTCGTGAAGTTCCTTCCTGTGAAAGCTATTATGGGAATATGGTGCAAGCAGCAGGGCAAATAGCCAGATAGCCCTCACCGCATCTCTTCACCTCTCCCTGCAAGGATGTGATTCATAGGCAAATTTGCCTATGAATC
>JAZURW010000164.1:0-4212 GCA_045606405.1 Candidatus Ornithospirochaeta sp.
CCCATGAAGAGCATGATAGGGTGATCGCACAGACAATCAAGTATGCAAAGGGTAGGGTTCCTGTCATCGCAGGCACAGGCTCCAATGCGACCAGCGAGGCGATATCGCTTTCGCAGCATGCGCAGGATGCAGGCGCTGATGCTGTTCTTTTGGTTAATCCTTATTACAATAAGCCAACTCAGAAGGGGCTGTATCTTCACTTTAAGGCTATAGCTGAGTCTGTTTCCATTCCTTGCATCCTTTACAACATCAAGGGAAGAACCGGCATCAATCTCGACACTGAAACACTCACAAAGCTTGAGAATGAGTGTCCTAATATCGTGGCTGTAAAGGAAGCAAGCGGTAACATGGAGCAGATGTGTGATGTTATTGCACGCAGGAAGAAGGACTTTTCAGTTCTCTCCGGCGATGACAATCTCTCTCTTGAGTTGATCAAGAACGGCGGAGATGGCGTCATCTCAGTCGCATCAAACATCTTCCCAAGGGAGATGAGCCAGATGATCCATGCTGCTCTAGATGGCGACTTCGAGAGAGCTGACAGATTAAACGCATGGCTTAGTGAGTTCTTCAAGGTTTGCTTCATTGAGACAAATCCAATCCCAATCAAGACTGTCATGGCATATAAAGGTCATTGCAAGGAGATTTTCCGACTTCCAATGTGCTCACTTGAGAAAGATGAGCATAGGGATATCCTTAACAGCACAGTAGATAAGATGTTTGATGACATCAAGGAGGGAAGAATCTAATGGCTAGAGTTAATGAGGATTTCTTGGCACTGGCATCAGGATATCTTTTCCCTGAGATTGCGAGAAGAACGAGGGTTTGGCAGGAGAAGAACCCAGGCGTTGAGGTTCTGCGCCTTGGAATTGGAAATACAACAGAGGCCCTCACTCCATTTATCGTCTCTAAAATGAAGGAGAAGCTTGATCTTCTCTCAAATAGGAACACTTACACAGGATATGGTGATGAGCAGGGTGACACTCCTTTGAGAAAAGCCCTCAGGGATATGTATCAGAGAGAGTACGGCGTGAATCTTGATGAGACAGAGTTCTTTGTCTCTGATGGAGCAAAGGCTGATGCTGCGAATATCCAGCAGATATTCTCTCGAGACAGCATAGTGGCTGTTCAGGATCCAGCATATCCTGTATATGTGGACTCTAACGTAGCCGGCGGAAGAAGCGAGGGGTATTCTGAGCTTCTCATGGGATATAAGGGCCTGGTTTATATGCCTTCAAGCGCAGAGAACGGATTTGTTGCAAATCCCCCAGAAGCGCATGTGGATCTTATGTATCTCTGCTTCCCCAACAACCCAACAGGTGCGGTTGCGACAAAGGAACAGCTTAAGGCTTTTGTTGACTATGCTTTGAGAGAGAACGCTGTCATCATCTATGATGCGGCTTATGTTGATTACATCAGAGAAAAGGGTTATCCAAGGACAATCTATGAAATCGAAGGCGCAGAGAAGTGCGCAATCGAGATCAACTCTTTCTCTAAGAATGCTGGCTTCACTGGTGTGCGCTTAGGCTGGACAATTGTCCCTAAGTGCCTCTCTGCGGAGAATGCAGAGCCAGGAGCAATCAATAGGCTTTGGAACAGAAGACAGTGCACATATTTCAATGGTGCATCCAACATTGCTCAAGCAGGAGGCCTTGCTGCCCTAACACCAGAGGGTAGAGCAGAGTGCAAAGGACTGGTTGACTACTATCTTGCAAATGCAAAGATCATCAGAGAGGGACTGGAAAAGGCTGGGCTTGAGTGCTTTGGCGGCGTTAATAGTCCATATGTTTGGGCAAGGTGCCCTAAAGGAATGTCCAGCTGGGAGTTCTTTGATTTCCTGCTCGAGAAAGCACACGTTGTTGTGACTCCGGGGTCAGGCTTTGGCGCATCTGGAGAGGGATATGTGAGAGTCTCATCCTATGGTCATAGGGAGAATGTGGAAAAGGCAATTCAGTCTATCGTGGAGAATCTATAATGACAACAAAGAACCTACCTCTATCTTCAAGCGAGATGCAATCTCTTGCGTCCAGGCTTCCAACACCTTTCCATCTCTATGATGGAGATGCAATCGAGAGAAATGCCGAGGAGATGAAGAGTGCATTCTCATGGGCTCCCGAATTCGTTAATTTCTTTGCAGTCAAGGCTCTTCCAAATGTTAATGTGCTTCGCCTCCTAGCCAAGCATGGCTTTGGTGCGGACTGTTCATCGCTTCCTGAGCTTTTGATGGCTTCAGAGGCTGGCATCACAGGTGACAAGATCATGTTCACCTCCAATGATACCCCAGATGAGGAGTTCAGGAAGGCCTTTGAGCTTGGCGCTATCCTGAACCTCGATGACATTACTCACATTGATGCAGTGAAGAGAGCTTGTGGATGCCTTCCTGATACTATCTCCTTCAGATTCAATCCTGGAGCAGAGAGAACTGGCAATGCGATAATCGGCAATCCAGTCGAGGCAAAGTACGGCGTTACAAGAGCTCAGCTCTTTGACTGCTATAGGATTGCCAAGAAAGAGGGCGTCAAGAGATTCTATCTCCATACAATGGTTGCATCAAATGAGCTCAATGGCGAATACATCGTGGAAACAGCAAGAATGCTCTTCTCATTGGTTGGTGAGATCAAGGAGAAGACGGGAGTTGAGATTGAGGCTGTGGATTTAGGTGGCGGCATTGGAATCCCATATAAAGAAAGCGATGAGAGAATCGAGTGGGGCTACCTTGGCTCGGAGATTGGCAAGCTCTATCAGGAGATGATCGTAAACAAAGGCCTAAAGCCTCTTTTAATATCCTTTGAGTGCGGCAGGGTGATCACAGGTCCTTATGGCTATCTTGTGACTAAGGTCAGACATGTCACAGAGAAGTACAAGAGCTATGTGGGCGTCGATGCATGCATGGCAGATTTGATGAGACCAGCTCTTTATGGAAGCTATCATCATATAACTGTGCTCGGAAAGGAAGGCTTTGAGAAGGACCATGTATACGATGTCACAGGTTCTTTATGCGAGAATAATGATAAGTTCGCCATAGATAGGGAGCTTCCTGCTGTTGAGCCAGGGGATGTCCTTGTAATCCATGACACAGGTGCGCATGGCTTTGCGATGGGCTTCAATTACAACGGCAAGATGAGGCACGCAGAGTACCTTCTCTCTGATGGCAAGGTGCTGAAAATCAGAAGAGAGGAGACTTATGAGGATTACATCAGGACCCAGCTCTTCACCCCAGAGGAGGTTTGATGCATAAGCACAAGGCCAGAGTCTACTTCTCAGACACAGATGCAGGTGGCATCGCATATCATGCCCGTTATCTCGATTGGGCAGAGCATGCGAGAACTGAGATGCTTAGGGATCTGCTTCCAGCATTATCCCAGGAGAGCTTGAGATGCCTTGGCTTTGCGTTTGTCGTAAGGTCGATAAAGATAGATTATCTTGCCCCTGCATATCTTGATGATGAGATAACGGTCGTTAGCTCAATGGTGCAGCTTGGGGCAGTCTCTGGAGTCATACATCAGGCCATATACAGGGACGAGACTCTTCTTTCATCTCTTGATGTGAAGGTTGCTTTCATCGATACGAACACAAAGATGCCAACAAGGCTTCCCGAAGAGCTTGGCAGGGCGCTCAAGGAGCTCATGTGAGCTTAATACACAGGGCATAGCTCCTCAAATCTTGTTGTGTAAGCAGGGCTTCTCATCTCTCTTTTCATGAGGTCAGCCTTTGTTTGTCCAGCACTCTGCCCAACATGGATTGATGCTCTGCCATACTTTCTGTTTATCTCTGACACAGTGGATGAGAGCCTATCCTCTTTGTTAATTCTCTCTCTGTGATCAAAAAGGGAGTATTGTCTATCCATTTCATCAACAAGGTCAAAGGCGAAGACCCTGCATCCTTTGTATCTGCCATCTTGGTAGATTCGAGGCGTTGCCATCTCAATTGCCTTGGCAAAGTTCGGAAGATAGTTTGTATGGTGTGGAAGGCGTATTGCCGCATATGGCGCTTGGTGGTTTTCAAGAAATCTTGAGGTGAAGAAGCTTATTGCGAAGGTTCCTGCAAGAAGCTTTTTCTCCTTCAGCTTTCCTGCAAGCGCTTCAGCTTGCACAGTCAGGCATCTGATCATCCCATCAAGACTCTGCACAGGCTCTTTGAAGGTGATCCCCGATTGCAGGGTAATTCTTGCATCGCTCTCCTTATGCGCATCTATCCAAGTCGGATCGTAGCCAT
>JAZURW010000165.1:0-1888 GCA_045606405.1 Candidatus Ornithospirochaeta sp.
CCTTAGGAAGATCGCCTCTGTTCCTTTCCTTCTTGCATAGATTTCCGCAAGAGAGTCTGAGTTCTTGCCCTTTCTTGGGCTGCCGGCAACTACCACTGTCTTCATATTTATCCCTCCATTTCAATGACTTTGTCTGAGACGTATGCTGCTGCATCCTCATCATGCGTGATGAAGAGGATTGCTCTATTCTCATCTTTTATTCTTAAAAGCATATCAAGGACTATTTTCCTATTGATGGCATCAAGGCTGGATGTGATCTCATCAGCGATAATAACATCGGGCTTTGCCACCAAAGCTCGAAGAATTGCTATGCGCTGTATCTCACCTCCCGAGACAGATGAGCTTTTGGATTCGAAGTCGATATGCTCAAGATTCAGAATCTTCACAAAGTGAGCAAAGAGCTGTTCTCCTTCTTCTTTGTTTGCAGCAGCCTCCATTACACTTCTTCTTAGGGACCACTTCGGATCAAAGGATGAGAGTGGATTCTGGAATATCAGCTGTATTTTCCTCATTGCTCTCTTTCTATCCTTTCCTTTCAAGGAGTCGATAGAAAGGCCATCAAGGAGTATTGACCCCTTATCTGGATGCAGGTGCATCGCAAGAAGATTCGCAACTGTGCTTTTCCCAGAGCCTGAGCGACCAATAAGGGATGTGATTGCCCCTTTCTCTATTGCTATTGAGAAATCATTTAACACCATCATCCCATCAAAGCTCTTTGAGATATTCCTTGCTTCAAGCATTGCGCACTCCTAGCTTGGAGCATCTGATCAGCTCCTTTGAATAGTCAGAGGATGGGTTTTGAAGAACATCCACAGTCTTTCCAGAGTCTTGGATTCTTCCATCCTTCAATATGATCAGCTCGTCAGCAACATCTGCCAAAGAGGAAAAAGAGTGCGTTATATATATAAGGATAGAATGGTTTTCCTCAGCAAGATCCTTCAATGCCATCAGGAGGGAGTGCTCAAGTTCTCCATCCAGGCCGGATGTTGGCTCATCTAAAAGCATCACGTCAGCCTTCTCAATATAGCTTACCGCAAGCTCGGCTCTGTTGAGCATCCCACCAGATGCCTGGTGGGGATATAAGCGCCCACTTGAAAGTGGAAGACCTGCCCATTCCAGAGCCCTGTCAGATAGAATCGAGCTTTCTTTTTTCTTCACGTTTCTATCTTTTAGATATATCGCATGCTCAAGCTGCTTCTTTAGTGTATATACAGGATTGAAATATGAGATTGGATCTTGAAGAAGATACGATATCTTCTTTCCTCTTAGATATTGGATGGAGCTTTCATCCACTGTCTCTGAGTTGAGGAGAATCGTTCCTTGCTGCTTTGCATTATTGGGAAGAAGACCCGCCATAGCCTTAATAGCGGTTGTCTTCCCTGAGCCAGAGGCTCCTAGTATGGCGTAGCAATTCCCTCCATGAAAGGAATATGAGAAATCATCAAGTGCGATTTTCCCAGCATATTCGACAGCAAGCTTTTTGATTTCTAAAAAAGGAATGCCCATTTCTTTCTCTATATCGGGTATGGCGGATTTGAACCGCCGACCCCAAGTCCCCCAGACTTGTACGCTAAACCCCTGCGCTAATACCCGGTAGGGATAAATTAACACAATAGCAATCCGTAGTCAAACAGAGCATATTCTCTTTTTATGCGACATATGCCCTTGAAAGTTTTGTAAAAAAAGTAATTCTTTGTATTGTAAGTAAATAGTAAAATTGATAAAAAAATAGCAAAAAAAATTGAAAAAAGACTTTACAGAAATTCATAACTAGTTTATATTACCATTCGTTGGCGCGATGCGCCGGCTGCGAAAGGAAATGAAAAAAGAGAAAAAAGATGCCGGAGAGAGTTGACAAGGCGAGCGGAAAGAATGTAAGCTAGCAGAG
>JAZURW010000166.1:0-2184 GCA_045606405.1 Candidatus Ornithospirochaeta sp.
TCTGTGAGTATCTCACCGAGAGTGCCGAAAAGCAAAACAGTTCCGAAGGTTACTGCTGCGACTACAAGTGCGAATAATGTTGTCATGCGTTTACCTCCTTCTTGTTCTTGTGTCTGATGATT
Organism: Candidatus Ornithospirochaeta sp.; assembly: GCA_045606405.1. Classification (GTDB taxonomy): domain Bacteria; phylum Spirochaetota; class Spirochaetia; order Sphaerochaetales; family Sphaerochaetaceae; genus Ornithospirochaeta. The sequence continues at coordinate 123 of JAZURW010000166.1, forward strand.
ATCTTGTAGTTGATGAAGAATTCAGAGCTTAGCATGCAGAAGAGCAGAATGCCTGTGACAATCTCTGAGATTGAAGCTGGTACCTGCAGCTTTGTCTGGAGCGTGCTTGAGCCCTTTGTGAGAATTGCCAGGATCATTGAGATGGCAATCATGGCAAAGGCATTTAGATGGCTGAGCCATGCAACGGTGATTGATGTGAAGCCAACGCCATTGGCAACTCCGCTGTAGAGAGTGTAGTTTGCGCCAGATACCACAATGAAGCCTACGATTCCGCAAATCGCACCGGAGAGGAACATTGTCCTTTCCATGATGCGGCCGACGTTCATTCCGGCATATCGAGCAGTGTTCTCGGAGTCGCCGATTACAGCGATCTCATATCCCTGCTTTGTGTAGTTCATGTAGATGTGCATGAAAACTACGAGGATAAGGACGATTATCCAGCCACAGTGGATGCCGAAAACCTCTGGAAGACGAGCGTTGTTATTGAACATAGGTATGATCTGCGAACCCTTTCTTCCTTCCCAAGGACCACCCTGTAGCCATGCAACAACACCGATGATGATGTAGTTCATCATAAGCGTGAACAACGTTTCGTTGGTATTCCATTTTGCCTTGAAGAAGCCAGGAATGAAGGCCCAAATGCCTCCAGCGACAGCTGCTGAAAGAAACATGACAAGAAGAAGCAGTGGCTTAGGGAGCTTATCATACCAAAAGAGAGCAAAGTAGGAGGCAGCTATGGCTCCTGCTGTGATCTGGCCTTCAGCTCCGATGTTCCAGAACCTCATCTTGAAGCAAGGGGCGATTGCAAGCGCACAGCCAAGAAGAGGGACTGCGATCTTGATAGTCTGCTTGACGTAGATAGGTCTGCTTAAAGAGCCCTGGATGATGATTTTGTATGCCTCAAATGGATTTGCCCCAGTGATCATCATTGGAATTGTTCCGATGATGAGAGCAATTAGAATGGATCCGATTCTGATTGACCATGCGATCTTTGGATCCATGTTGTCTCTCTTTGAAAGACGGATGAGTGGTGTTTTCACTGCGTTTGACATCAGTTCACCTCCGTATGATTAAGACTTGTCATCATCAAGCCAATCTCTTCTTTTGTTGTGGTTCTAGCATCCACGATGCCACTTACCTTGCCAGCGCATAAGACGAGAATCCTGTCGCAAAGCTCCAAGAGAACATCCAAGTCCTCACCAACATAGACAACAGCCTTGCCCTTCATCTTCTCCTCTGTAAGGAGATTGTAGATTGTGTAGGAGGTGTTGATATCTAGTCCGCGAACTGCATAGGCAGTCAATAAGACTGAAGGCTGGGAAGCGATCTCCCTTCCAACGAGAACCTTCTGGACATTGCCGCCTGACATTCTTCTGACTGGGAACTCCGTGCTAGGTGTGACAACCTCAAGCTCCTGCCATATTTTATTTGCAAGCTGCTCAGGTGATTTCTTGTTGAGGAACAGCGACTTTCCTTTCCTCCAGGATCTAAGCATCATGTTGCCAGTCATTCCCATTGAGCCGACGAGACCCATTCCAAGTCTGTCCTCAGGGACAAAGGCCATTCCAACACCAGCTTTCTTGATTTCCATTGGAGTCTTTCCGACGAGCTCAATCTGCTCCTTTCCAGCACCATTTCTGAACTTTATTGTTCCACTCTTGACAGGGTAGAGGCCTGTTATGGTTTCAAGAAGCTCCTTTTGCCCTGAGCCTGAGATGCCGGCAACTCCCAGTATCTCGCCGCCTAACGCAGTGAAGGATACATTATCAAGCTTGGCTATTCCTTCATTGTCCACGCAGCTGAGTCCCTTGATCTCCAATAGAGGAACCTTCTCCTCCTCATAGCTTGGTCTGTTGATATTAAGCGTGACGGAGTGTCCAACCATCATATCTGTAAGAATCTGAGGATTGACATCCTTTGTCTGGACAGTGCCGATATACTCACCCTTTCTCAGAACTGCGACCTTGTCAGAGAGCTCCATTACCTCATTGAGCTTATGGGTGATGATGACAATAGCCTTGCCATCGTTCTTCATGTTGCGCAGCACCTTGAAGAGCTTTTC
>JAZURW010000167.1:0-1751 GCA_045606405.1 Candidatus Ornithospirochaeta sp.
GGCTTATTTACTGGCGCATCAGCTTAGAAGCGAATTCAACAGCATCAAGCAATGGCATGGGGTTGGTGACTTCATAGCTCTTGACAATGGGAGTTATGCGCATGTTGGCGAAAAACTGTTCAGGAGCGACATTGGCACCAATGGTGAAAACCATCACCTGGCTCTGTCCCTTTTTGTCTTCAGTAGTTGTGAGTTTGATTACCTTGCCCATCATCTTCTTCAGTTCCATCATAATGTCAGTATTCATCAGTCATCTTTCCTTTCTGTTTCAAGGTTTCTGAGGTGTGCTTCCCTCAACCTTGTGACTATAGTATAACAGGCAGGGTGTAGCATTAAATCACCTATTCCAAGTGCGAAAATGCTTGACAAAATCAAAAAAGCCACTCTCTCCAGCTTGGAGAAAGCAGCTTTCGACACTGAATTGATTCAGAGCATATCTATGTTTTTCTGTAGAGCATTGATGCCTCCCTGAGAGATGGCAATGTAGTATTGCTGGGTGACTTTGATGCTGGCATGTCCCATCTGGTTACAGAGCATGTGTGTAGGAGTGTTCAGTTCTGCCAGTTTTGTTCCATAAGTGTGGCGAAGATGATGATACTTGAAGTTAACCCCATACTTGTCTTTCAAGAGCTTTGAATGGTACTTCATGCTGTGGGTAGTTTGTATCTTTCCCTCTGGCAGTGTATTGACCAGTTCCAGACAGGAAAGGGGTTCGCCATTCATGTCGATGATGATTGTCTGGTTCTGCTGCCTCTGCGCAGCCAGGCGCACTTCAGCTTCCTTGCGAATGGCATACACCTGTTTGAGATGCTGGAGCAGGATCTTGTTCAGATACAGAACTCTTCGCGCATTGCGAGTTTTGAGGGGAAAGAGCTTGATTAAGCCATCCTGAGTCCCCATCTGCTGCTCAATGCTGATTGTCCCTTTCTCCAGATCAACATTTTCCCACTTCAGACCATAGCACTCATTGATACGCAGACCACAGTAGCGCCCAAGCAGATAAGCTGTCTCAGCATGGGTTCCCTTGAAGTATTCATCCATGACAGCGCACTCTTCATCAGTGAATGAGACAATGCTCAAATCCTCATCCCTCTTGATCTTGGGCATTCTGATCTTGGTTTCCTTGTTCACACAGAACTGGTTGTACAGTTCAGCAGGGATGTAGTTGCGACTGTATGCCTGTCCAAAGAACAGATAGAACATCTTCAGGAAGGACTCGACATAGCGATAGGAGTACCCCTCAACATAGTATTTGTTGGCAAGGTAGTCCTGGATTTCTCCAAGAGAGATTCCATTGAATCGCTTTTTGCCGAAGTCTGCTTTCAGATAGGTGCGCCAGAGAGTGTCCTGGCGCTTGATGGTGTTGTGACTCCTGTCCCCTCGGCCATTGGCACAGTAATCCTCATAGACTTCTTCAATGGTGGCAGAAGGTCTGTAGACAATTCCAAGAGTGGAGACAACAGGGGCATAGACTCCTTGCGCCTCCAGCATTGCTTCTTCTCGCGCCAGCATCGCATCCCTCTGTGTTAATAAGGGATTTCCTTTACGATCTGTAGAGGCGCGCTTGTACACATTCTTACCATTGACGCTCTTACAAAAGCGATAAGCCCATGCGCCATTGACAAGCTGGTAGACTCCCTTGGAGTCAAGCTCATGTTCATGAGAAATGTTCTGGGGTTGGACTTTATTCCTGGTTGATGGCATATGACATAACCTCCTATGTCACGAAGATATGGCTATGTCACGCATTT
>JAZURW010000168.1:0-1831 GCA_045606405.1 Candidatus Ornithospirochaeta sp.
ATATACGAAAGGCAGCAGAGGAGCTGGGCATCAACATCTACAAGAGCTTCTTCTGTCTGTTCGATGAGTGCGAGAAGGTCACACAGGACATAGACTATCGCAGGAAGATTTCCCAACCCATATATGATTTCTTCCGCTTCGAGCAGAAAGCGTTTGTGTCCGCAACCCCTCTACCCATGTCACACCCTGACTTTGAAAGGCAGGGCTTTCAGATGGTCAAGGTAGAACCATCCTTTGACTACAGGAAGGATTTGACCCTGATAGTAACGAACAGCTACTATGAATGTCTGCGACGTGTGCTAGACAGCCTGAAGGACAGCAAGCATATCTGCATCTTCTTCAATGTGACAGATGGGATCACTGAGCTGATCAGCAATCTTGGCATTGCTGACTACAAGGTGTTCTGCTCGGAGGACAGCGTGAAGAAGCTGATGAAGCGTGGCATGATGCAAGCCTACTCACAAATAGATTACCCATTAGCTAGATACAATTTCTTCACCTGTCGCTTCTACTCCGCTTTGGATATACGCATTGGTAAATACAAGCCTGACATAATCATGCTGACTGACCATCGTACCGCAAATTGGACAATGATAGACCCATTCACGGAAGCCATACAGATTCAGGGTAGATTCCGCAAGAGAGGTAAGGATGATGTCACCTATAACTCGCTGACACATATATCTACTGTGAACCCTGACATCAAGGTTCGCAGCAAGGAGGAAATACAGAACAGGGTGGAAAGATTCATCGCAAACTACTATCTGCTGAAAGAGGAACACGACGCAGAGCTTGATGAGTTCAAGAAACAGGCGATCCTTGAAGATATGAGCAACCTGAAATATCAGGATCTGATAGATGAGAGAGGAGAGGTCAATCCGTTCTCTGTGGATAATCTATATAATGAGGAAAGGGTGCGGAGCTACTACCAATCTGCGGAAGCTCTATATCACGCCTACCTAGATACAGGCTTCTTCAATGTCACGTTCCTCAATGTCTGCGATTGCGTAGGAGCTGATGACATTGAACGGCTCAACAACACAAAGGTTCAGATTGACCAGCGTAAAATCATTCTCCAGCTCATTGTCCGCATAGAGCAATGGTTCATGGAGGGTAAGATTACCTACCAAGACAAGGAGATGCACCTAGACTTTTTCAGGCAGCAGCCTGAGGGTAACTATGTGCTGACTGCATACGAGAAGATAGGTAAGGATGCCATAGTTTCAGCAGAATACAAGAGATCGCTGATTGACAGAAAAGTCAGAGAGTTTGACAAGGCTCAAGCCAACAAACTGCGTTTCTCTGAAAATGTCCTGAAAGACATCCAGCGTGAGTTTCCACTAGGAGTTTACATCCCTAAGAAGGATATACAGCAGCGATTACACATGATCTTGCAGGAGAATGGGGTGATGTACAAAGTAACACAGGATTCCATCCGTGATTATTACGATGTGACAGAAAGCAACTCCAAGGAATTGCCCTCATTCAAGCTTAACGTGTTCAGATTCCCTATGGTAGATTTTTGAAGCGTGACCATATAGACCAAGATTCCTCGGAAAATATACCGTACAGATGCCTATGCTCAATCTCTGAGCGTAGGCTTTTTTGTGGCACAGGAGCATACAAGAGGAAAAGTACAGAGGTCTGGAAACGCCTCATTTACTACATAATTAGAGGATATATAGTCCATACTGAAATTTTCACTTCATTAGCTAATATGATATAGAATGACAGATGAGCTATAAAATCCCCTCCTCCTGTTTCGCTGAAAATCCCCCTGTGCTTCGCACGTGAGTGGACATGCTGATTTCTCCGCCCCTTGAAAAACTAT
>JAZURW010000169.1:0-6489 GCA_045606405.1 Candidatus Ornithospirochaeta sp.
TGAGCTGAAGGCTCTCATCGAGAAAAAGAAGCAGTACTATCAATCTCTAGGCTGGTTTGATATCGACAAGAAGAAGCCAATGCCAAAGACGATCAAAAAGCTCGGGGTTGTAACAAGTCCCACGGGTGCTGCGCTTCAGGATATTCTCAACATCACAAGAAGAAGAGCCCCCGCCTTGGATATCATTGTCTTCCCTTGCCAAGTGCAGGGAGACGGCGCTGCAACGACCATCGCATCGAGGATCAGACAGGCAAACAACTTCAATGCAGCGGACATCCTCATAGTCGGAAGAGGTGGCGGAAGCCAAGAGGATCTTGCATGCTTCTCAGATGATGAAGTGATTGAGGCAATTCATCAATCTAGTATCCCTGTCATCTCAGCAGTTGGGCATGAGATCGACTTTCCTCTCTCTGATTACGTGGCAGACTTCAGGGCCCCTACTCCATCGGCTGCCGCAGAGCTTGCAACAGAGGCGATATTCAAGCGAAAGGAGCGCCTTGACTCAATCATTAAGGATATTGTCATATCAATTAATTCGCGCATAGTGGAAGTCGAGAGAAGGATTGCTGCCACCAGGACAATCAAGGATATGCTCGAAAAGCGCATCCTTGTTGTCTCAAGCTCAATTAAAGACAAAGCTGAGCTGTCGAATAGAATAGAAAGAAAGATCGATCACCTGCAATTCAAGGCGTCAATGACCGAGGATTCAATACATGCAGCCTTTTCCTCTTCTTTTGAAAACGGGAAAATGCGTGTACAATCTCTAGAGAAAGATTTCGTTCTGCACTTCTTGGATAAGAGCAAGAATGCTATTTCGTCAATATCGGAGCTGAGAAAGGAAGCGGAGAATGCTCTGAAAGCAAAGCTCAAGGATGGCATCGCAAAGACATCCGCCCTGGAAAAAGAAGCCCTTGCGCTCTCTCCACTTTCGATATTGGAAAGAGGTTATGCCTTTGTCCAGGACAAGAATGGAAGAGTATTGAGGGATCCTAAGGAACTATCAGCTGGTGATGAAGTAACAACCAGATTACATAAAGGTGTGTTCACCTCCATTGTCAAGGAGAGATAATATGAGTTTTGAAAGCGATTTACAGAGAATGGAAGAGATAACAGCTCTTCTTAAAGACGAATCAACAGGACTGGAGGAGTCCATAAAGCTATTTGAGGAGGCAATGTCCTTATCAAAGAAGCTCTCTAAGACTATCAAGGACATCCAAAGGCGAATCGATATTGTCACATCAAGCGAGGAAGATGTTCTTGAGTGTGAGAAAATGGAGGACAGCAATGACTAAGATAATACTTCTTCTTCAAACTGAGGACAGGAAGGGACTGCTTTCCGCAACTGTGAACTATTTCTACCTAGAGGGCTTCAACATCCTCCATTGCCAGCAGCACACTGATTCATACGAAGGTCGCTATTATATGAGAATAGAGCTCGATGCGGCAGACCTCAAAAGCAGCAGGGCTGAATTTGAGGAGAGATTTGGCAAGTTCGCCGAGCCTTATGGCTTTTCTTGGTCATGCCATTATTCAGACTACAAGCCAAGGGTGGCCATCTTGGTATCAAAGACAAGCCACTGTCTCTTTGACCTCATATCAAGACAGGTTGAAGGCGAACTCAATTGCGAGATACCTCTGATCATCTCAAACCATCCTGACCTAGAGAGAATCGCAAACCAATTCAGAATCCCATATTACTTCTACCCTGTTTCAGATAATAAGCTGGAGCAGGAGGCGAAGATAAGAGCTCTACTGAGGCGCTTTGATATAGACCTCGTTGTCCTTGCCAGATACATGCAGATTCTCTCCCCTGAGTTCACAGCGGAATGGAGCGGAAAGATAATAAACATCCATCATGCATTCCTTCCTGCATTCCAAGGTGCCAATCCCTACCTAAGGGCTTATCAGAGAGGTGTGAAGATGATTGGCGCAACTGCTCATTATGCGACAGAGGACCTGGATAAAGGACCTATCATCGAGCAGGATGTTGTCAGAGTCAACCACGAGCTTACACCAAAGGGGTTGAAGGAAGTCGGCAAGGATGTAGAGAGAAGAGTGCTCGCGAGAGCAGTCCAGGCCCATCTTGAGAACAGAATAATCATTCATGCCAATAGGACAATCGTATTTGGTGTTGAGAGGTGAGAAAGGCATTGCCTTTTTCACTTCTCATATCCTGATCTCCAATTCTCTCCTTGTTCTGGGATGGGTAAAAGAAAGCGCGATAGCCTCAAGCTCCAAGCGATCATTCGCCTTCCCGCCGTACCTATCATCCCCAACGATAGGATATCCACTCCAGGAAAGATGCGTGCGGATTTGATGCCTGAAGCCATTTGTGATGGTGCATAGCAGAGCAAAGTCTTGCTCTTTAACTACCTTGGTTTGGTATATCTTCCCATCCTGGAATCTCTTGCCTTCAGCAACAGGTCTCACAGAGCTGCCCTTTGGCCCAAAGGGGCGGAATCTGGATTCAATCACAACAGAGGTCTCTTCAGGACTTTGGAAAGGGAAAGGAGGAAAGCCCTCCAAGCAATGCTCTCTTTCAGAGACAATCGCCCTATAGGTTTTCACAATCCTGCCTTGCCTCTGCTCATTATAAAGATAATCATATGTCTCTTGATTTCTTGCTGCGATAACCAAGCCCCTTGTTGGGGTGTCCAAGCGGTGAAGGATTCCTCCCTCCCACTCGTTTTTGCCATGGCACTGAAGCACCTCAGGATATTCCAAGGCCAAAATGGAAAGCAGACTATCTCCTGAGCTGCTTTTAAGGGGGACTGTCGGAAGACCTGGAGGCTTATAGGCCACCAACAGATCTTCGTCAGAGAACACAATATCAATTGTCACGGCTTCTTGCAAAAATCCTAACAAGATATAGGAAGATATTGATGAAATCAAGATAGAGGTCAAGGGCGCCAAGTATGGACACCTTTGTCAGCTCCTCGCTTGTCATGCTGCTTCCATATGCCCTATTAAGGTTGGCGATCTTGTTAGCATCCCAGGCTGTCAGTCCCACAAAAAGCACGATGCCGAAGATTGAAATGCCGAAATCAAGCATCGAAGAGCGGAAGATCAGATTCATCAAAGTCGCGATGATCAATGCAAAGAGAGCGCCAAAGAGCATCTGAGACCATCTTCTGATCTGTCTTTTGGTGAACATGCCATAAATTGATGCGCCCAAGAACACAGCGGCTGCTGTCACAAAGGCTTTGCTGATAATATCAGTGCCAGCATATGCTACGACAATAGATGAGAATGTGATGCCTGTCAAAGCAGAATAGAGAAGGAAGCAGCCAATAGCTGTCCCTGTATGCATCCTCTCAAGCCTTGAGGATAGGAAGATGACTGATGCGAACTCAGCAATGACGACTCCGATAAGGAATATAGGATTTGCGACGACGTATCTCATCAGCATCTCAGACTGGGCAAAGGCCCAAGCAAGCAACGCTGTAAGAAACAGCCCTGCTGTCATCCATGCATATACTCTAGTTAAAAAAACATTCTCTCTTAGGGAGACATTGCTTAAAATTGTATTGTCCTTCATTTCGACTCCTGTAATTGAACTATAACACAACAATGACCGATAAACAAATGAGCTATCCAATCTTCCCAGAAAACACACACAAGATTCATTTTGACACATATAGATGAAATCTTCATATCTTTGCAAATAGCTGTTATCATATTTTGCAGGAGGAATGCTAATGCTAGAGGTTAACACCATCGCACCTGACTTCACCCTTTTTGATGAAAATGGAAAGAGCGTCACGCTGTCATCCTTCAGAGGAAGAAAGGTGGTTCTATACTTCTATCCTAAGGACAGCACATCTGGATGCACAAAGGAAGCCTGCTCCTTTAGGGATAACAAGGTTCACTTCGATGCTATGAATGCTGTCGTGCTTGGAGTAAGCAAAGATGGAGCTAAATCACATCAGGCATTCATCGCAAAGCAGGGCTTGAACTTCTCACTCCTAAGTGATGAGGAAGGCAAAGTGCTTGAGGAATACCAGGCCTGGGGCGAGAAGTCAATGTATGGCAGAAAATACATGGGAATAATCAGATGCACCTATATCATCGATGAGGAAGGCATGATAATCAAGACCTACCCTAAGGTGTCTGTGGCAACCCATGGACTCGATATCAAAGAATACCTTGAGAGCATCTCATGATCAAAGGGAGCTGATTCTCTCCTTGCAATAGAGTCTGTCCAGGGACTCAAACTCACAGCGCTTGTATTCATAATAGCTATGATTATGAACAGATAGAGCTTTCAGCTTGTCCTCCTTGGAAAGCTTTGACAGGGCATCCCTGTCTCCCTTTGAGGCTTTCACGATCCTCTCGATGCGGAGAACGCGGTCAATTCCTATCCTATTTATAAGGCGCTTTCTGAAGCCCTCCTTATTCCCATCCAACGAAGAGAGGCAATAAGGGCACTGTGGCCACATATTGTCGCTTTCAAACTCTGACGCAGGACTCTCCTCTGGCTCGATATAGTAACCACCCTTTGCATCTCTTATATGTATCATCCTACCGCAAGACATGCACTCGACATGGCTGTTTCCATCGCTTTCGATGTGGCGCCTATATCTTTGAAATGCCATCCTTGCCTCCTCTCTTGGGTCTGCATACCTTCTTGCTGAAAGTCTTGTGAAGATGCTAAATGCGTTCATAACTCCTCTCCTTCTACTGTTTTTCATAGAATACAGAGGTGGGTGGACATATATTGTCCTAATGCGGAAAAACATGCATAGTCAAGAAAAGGGGAAAAGCATTTTGAAGGCAGGCGGTTGATTCTTCTATAAGGCGGGCAAAAAATGATACTCTTGCGATATGAAGAGCTTATCAGACAGAACAGCGCATTTCACAGATAGCGCAATAAGAAGAATGACAAGAATCAGCAACGCATGCGGCGCGATAAACCTATCACAGGGCTTTCCAGACTTCAACCCTCCCAAGCAGCTCACTGAGAGACTAAAGGCTGTGGCAGACGAGGATTTCCATCAGTACTCACTCACATGGGGCGCAAGGAATTTCAGAGAGGCCCTTAGTGCAAAGCAGAGCCGTTTCATGGGCATTGACATAAACCCAGAGACAGACATCGTAGTCACCTGCGGCTCAACTGAGGCGATGATGGCATCGATGATGAGTGTAATTGACCCAGGTGATAAGGTGATCATATTCTCGCCATTTTATGAGAATTACACAGCAGATACGATTCTATCTGGCGCCGAGCCAATCTACGTACCTTTGAACCCACCCTCATTTTCCTTCGATCCTGAGGTTCTCGAGGATGCTTTCAGGCAGAATGCAAAGGCACTTATCTTATGCAATCCATCAAACCCCTCTGGCAAGGTGTTCACCTTGGAGGAACTCATGATAATCAGGGACCTTGCCATCAAATACGATACGTATGTGATCACTGATGAGGTATATGAGCACATCATCTTCCCTGGATATAAGCACACCTACTTCTCATCCCTTCCAGGAATGAAGGACAGGACTCTTGCCTGCTCCTCATTATCAAAGACCTATTCGATAACAGGCTGGAGGCTTGGCTATGTAATATCAAATGAGGAGATCATCGATAGAGTGAGAAAGACACATGACTTCCTCACTGTAGGAGCAGCCTCTCCGCTTCAGGAGGTGGCTGTGACAGCCCTTAGCTTCCCCGACTCCTACTACCAGGAGCTTGCCGCGATGTACAACAGAAAGCGAAAGCTCTTCTTGGATGGCTTGAAAACTCTCGGCTTTGATTACACAGAGCCTCAGGGCGCATACTTTGTAATGGCAGATATCTCTTCTTTTGGCTATGATGATGACACTCGCTTCTGCATAGATTTGGCAGAAAAGGTTGGCGTAGGAGCAGTCCCAGGCTCAAGCTTCTTCAGAGAGAATATCAACAATATGATAAGATTCCACTTCGCAAAGAGAGAGGAGACGCTCACAGATGCCCTGAATAGGCTTGAGAAAATCAAGAAGCTAAGAAAATGACCACCTTTTCTAGGTCTTGCATGGACATCCAATTGGCTGGGTGTCCTTTTTTTTCCCTGCGTTCGAGATCTCTCCATCTTGCGTGACTAAGCACTGATTTCTCCTTAACGACAATGCCAATGATAAAGCTACATTCCTTTCGTCTTCTCATTCAGCATCTCTTTTAGCTTTCTGATCTCAGCTTCATCAAGAGAGTCAATAAAGCTTTTCAGATCCATCTCTTCCTCCGTCTTGGATTTTGACGCGTTGAAATAGGTAGCAATCGCACCAGTCAGCATCGATATAAGCGCAATTCCGAATACCATCAAAAGGACTGCGACAGCACGGCCCGGGAGCGTCTTTGGCACAAAATCCCCATACCCCACCGTTGTGACAGTCACTATTGCCCACCAAAGCGCATCACCATAGCTTTGAAAAGTAATTCCCCTCTCAAAGTAGAAAGCCGCCAACGAGCCAATTGTGATTGCAAAGACGTTTATATACACAATGTGCACAAGCCCATTT